>NZ_LNDE01000006.1 GCF_002866025.1 Thermotoga sp. KOL6 | reverse complement strand
GCGAAAGCGGTTACGGGATACTCATATCGAAAGATGGGGAAATAATCATACACGAAGATATGAGCAACTTTTTAAAGGGGGTAGGGGACTTAGGGGGATTTCAGGGAGCGTACGAAGAGGCGAAGGGGGGAGGGGACAGATACGTAGAATACGAGTATGAAGGGGAGAAGAAATACGCGATTTGGTCAGAGGTACCCGGGTACGACTTTTACATTTTCTCGACTGGGGACTTGAACGAGCTACTTAAAGAAGGGAGGAGAGCGACCTACGGTACGATAGTAACATACGTAGTATTTGGGGGAGTGATCTTTGCGGTACTGTTCATATCGATGATGCCGATAGTGAAGAGGATGAGAGAACAAGTAGAGAGAGTGAAGAGATTCGGTGAAGGCGATCTGACAGTAGAATTTGAGGTAAAAGGGAAGGACGAACTCACACAAGTAGAAGAGAGCTTGAGGGAAGCGCTCGAATCACTCAAAGAGATGATAAAAAACATCATAGAGGCATCGGGAGAGCTCAAGGAGGCATCGGAAGAGATCAAGAGGCTATCGGAAGAGAGCCACGAATCAGCGGAGAACCTGCACGAAGAGGCGAAGAAGATACTAGAAGAAGCGAACAACATGAGCAGTGCATTGACAGAAGTGACGAGTGGGGTAGAAGAAGTAGCGGCGAGCGCACAAAACATATCCAAAATCACCCAAGAATTGACGGAGAAATCGGAAGTAGTGACGAAGGCGGCGAGGGAAGGGACAGAGAACGTAGAAGGTGTGAACGAAGTAATAGAGAAGCTGAAGGTATCGACAGAGAGGCAGAGGGGGAACGTGAAAGAGCTAGTAGAATCGGCTAGGACGATAGGGGAGATAGTAGACACGATCAGCACGATAGCGGAACAGACGAACCTACTTGCATTGAACGCAGCGATAGAAGCTGCGAGGGCAGGGGAAGCTGGAAGGGGCTTTGCGGTGGTAGCGGACGAGATCAGGAAACTGGCGGAAGAGAGTCAGAAAGCGACAGAAGACATAGCGAAGATGCTGAGCAACTTAAGGGTGACGATAGGGCACGTAGAAGAAGGTGCGAGGGAAGTGTTCGAAGGGGTAGACGAGATATCGGTGAAAGGGGAAGAGATCACGAAGAGGTTCAAAGAGATACTCAGTAGGATAGAAGAGATCAACAGCATGATAGAGAACACGGCAGCCACTGCGCAGGAGCAGGGGGCGGCGGCTGAAGAGATGGCGAGTGCTATGGACAATGTGACGAAGGTAGTAGAGGGAGTGGTTGAGAGTCTTGGTAGGATGGAAGAACTCATCGAAAATCAAGCTTCTTCTTCTGCCAAAGTGAAAGATGCTGCCGATAAACTCGCCAGCGTCTCTGAAAAACTCTCTTCTTTGGTCCAAAGATTCAAAGTGTGAGGTGGAGAAAATGCAAGCCCGTTGGATAGGAAACATGATGTTTCATGTGAAA
>NZ_LNDE01000005.1 GCF_002866025.1 Thermotoga sp. KOL6 | reverse complement strand
AACAAAAGATGATACCGGAAGTTGTATGTGATGGCAAAATTGAATAATGGAATACGAAGCGAATATCCTATCACAAGAGATACAAAACACTATGAATTATCAACACCTAAAACAGGCTGTTTTTGTTCAAAAAGGTCTCTTTCAAAAAAGTTCCACAATTCACAAGATCAAGAAAGAAGTTTCACATTATTGTGTTAAATTGAAATGTCTCTTTTCTCTTCGAGAGTTGTTTTTCAGATATTATGATCACTATATTCACTTCTTCATATGTTTTAGTTCACACAATTATTCTTTTTTCATTGCATACTTTACTTTTCGAAAATGGCATAAAACACTCCTGTTACCGGTAATTGCATACTCTGTATGCCTCTCCTCACCACCCTTTCCGCAATACCTAAGCTTGTGAATGATTGGAACAAATAGAGGTTTAGTGAATAAAATAATTATCTTATATCCTAATAATGTTTCAACTAACAATTGATCTTTTGGCACTCTGGATGATAATATTCTAATGTACAGCATATTTCTCGGGGGTGGTCAATCTATGGATCCTTACGAAATTCTTGGAGTGAAGCCAGGTTCTTCTAAAGAGGAAATAGAAAAGGCGTATAAGGAATTGGTGAAAAAATATCATCCAGACAGATACAAAGATCATCCTTTGAAAGATATAGCAGAAGAAAAAATGAAAGAGATAAACAGAGCTTATCATATGTTGATCGAGAAAGAGGAACTCTCCAACAGGAGAGAAAGACATGAACTCTTTTCTTACTCTCTGGGATACAGAAGTAATGACGAGTGTCGAGATATATTAGCTTGTCTTGGATGCGCGTGGTGTGTAGATACATGTTGTGAAGCCTGTGGGGGTGATTGCATCCCTTGCATGTGAAGAAAATTTCCTATGGAGGACTTGTATCATCACTCGTTATTCTCTTGCTTTACGTAGGAAATTTCACCAAAAGCAAATTCTTTTTCGCTGCGTTGTGTAGCGTTTTCGTTGGTCTTTTAGTAGAAATGTTCGGGAAGAGTGCCATTTCTTTAATTGCTGCAATCGGCATTCTTTCCTTCTTAATTGTCCCCAATCCTGGGTATGTACTCGTTTTTTTGGCTTTGTCTTTTTACACATTCTTCAGAAAAAGATCTCTTATTACTAGGTTCGCATATTTGAACGCTTCGTTCTTCATACTTTCAATGGTTGCTGTGAAATTTTTCAATGTGAGCTTTCCAAATGTTCCCCCAATACTCTACGTGTTCGGAATAGCGGGATTACAAGTAGCGTTTTTCATCTATGACTATTTATACAACAGAATGATCAACTATCTTATTAGTTTCGTGAAGGAGAGAAAGTGATGTTCGGTTATATAAAACCCGTTAAATGCGAACTCAAGGTAAGAGAATACGAAGAGTTTAAAAGATATTATTGCGGAGTTTGTCGATCTCTCAAAAAATACTCCATAGTTCCAAGACTTCTTCTCACCTACGAAGCAGCATCTTTGGCTCTTCTTTTGGACAGTCTAAAGAAAACAAAACCAGAGAAAGCAAGATCTTTTTGTGTCTTTGCCATGAAAAGAATAGACTTCTATCGTTCTAAAGAAATAGATAATACCGCTCGCATATTTGTAGCTTTGCTCCATGAGAAAATGAGAGACAATTATCTCGACAAGAGGAATCTTTTTTACCTTCTGATAATGAGTCTTTTGAAAGGAAACCCAGAAATTTCGGAGCTTTTCAGAGAATTTTACGATCTTGAAAAGACAAAATCCAACTTCGAAATCTTAGCTGAAAAACAAGGCCAAATAATGGGAAAAATCTTGATAGCAACGGTTCACGATGAGAATAACAAGAAAATTCTCTACTATCTAGGGTTAAACCTTGGCAAGTGGCTCTATGTGATCGACGCCTTGGATGATTTTGAAAAGGACAAAAGAAAGAAGACATTTAATCCCCTCGTGGAGGAATCAAAAGGAAATTTAGAAGAGGCCAGAAAGGTTGCCAAGATATACCTAGAAAACCACATTGATGAGATTTGGAAAGCGTATGACCTTTTAGAAATAAAGAAAAACAAGCCGATTCTTGATAACATTGTGTACCTTGGAATTCCTCTAACCACGAAAAGAATCCTCGAAAAGAATGCTTGCAACTGCGGGATCAATCATTCTATTAATTTGTAAATTTCTACATCTCCGCAACCAAACTTTCGATTTTCTCCTACACCGACGAATCTTGAAAATTTAACAAGTGCTGTCGTTTCAGGATTCAAGGTCTTCAGAGTTACAAGGAGACCACCTTTCGAGGTCTTCATAGAAATCGGAATAAAGAGCGGATCGATTGTTTCACCTAAGAATATTCTCATGTCTCTCTTCAATTGATTAATTGAAAAAACTCCAGATCTTTTTACCTTCAAAATGAATAATCCAGGTTTTTCGAAAAGATCTTTTTTCTCGAGAATCTCAACGTATGCCTTTCCAGGTTTCACAACGGCTTTCAACACCGTTGGGATATTGAGGACAAGGAAACGAAAAATAGGAGGAAAAGGCGAGGAAAGAACAAGTGCGTATCCTTTCCTCGCCTTGAAAGGTCCTATTATTCGGAGTGTGCCGTCTGGTGCCTCCTCTAGAAAAGAAGCTACACCCGAATCGATGGACCTGACTTTTGAAAGTACAAATCCCCATTTTTCTTCCTCAGAACTCAACTCTTCTTCTACGTAGATGGGGAATCTTCCAAACATAATACACACCAGCCTATGGGAGATATCAATTTGTATTCATTGTTTTCTACCTTTTGAACTAGGTATCTTCTTGTCAATGGTGCTTCGCTATCCCCATGTTCTTTTATCAAGTTTCTCACTCTCTTTCGGGTTTCTTCGTCGAGTAAGATGAACAAAGAATTCGCCATGAGGCCTCCACCATAACCTATGTGTACAAGGATATTTTTCTCCTTGTGCTCTTCTATTTCTCCGAATCTTTCTTCTATCTTTGAAATGTCTATTCCTTTGAAATTTTCCTTGGCTTTTCTGAATCGCTCCCTTTCAAAGTTAAATACTTCCGTGTAGAAATCATTCACGATCTTTAGAATATCCTCAACGTTGTCGGGTAGATTTACACGATATCTTCCAGCGAAGTTTTCGTACTCTTCCTTTGCGAATTTCACGTCAAACTCGAAAGTCCTGTTCAACGGAACAAATTCAGCGGGGAATAACAATGGATTCTTGTTGGTTCGTTCAACATAGAAGACTCCAACATCGTGAACAACAACGCGAGTATACACTCTGCTAGAATCGGAAATTCTCAAAAATCGGAAATAATCACTGTGCATGTCGTTATTAATCCTGAAGATGCTGTTTAAGAATTCTCTAGTTTTAATGAATTTTTTCCTCTCGGATTTCTTTTTCTTTTTCCTATTCTCTGCTATATCGTCCTCAACTATCTTTTTGAACTTCTCAAGGTATTCCGGATGATTCTTCAACACATACCACGTCAAAGCAAGCCTGATAGCTCCCTTCAGGGAACTTCCTGGTATGTACACACTTCCATCAGGATGGTGAATAATCTCTAATATTCTCCCTGTTCTTTTTTTGGAATAAATACTAACTTCGTAGAGAAAACCGTCCTGGATCTCCGCTATTTCTTTTTTTGTTAGATTAAGTGGTTGAAAAATTTTTTCGAAAAGGTCAGGATGTTTACTGAAAACTTTAGAAAGAGTTTGTGTTTTCAACCTCACAGCGATTTTTCTTTTTCCGTTCCTTTCGCTTAAAACGAGAAGTTGACAAAGAGGGTACTTATCTCCAGTTCCTATATGAAGAGGAGTGACATTCTTAAGAACAATCTTCATGACATATCACCACCGAATGCAACACAAATTGGAGAAGTTTGAACGAAATAGTCCTCTATCTTCAACACCCCACGACCCTTTGGTTCGAAAGGGAAAACGGAGCCTTCTTGAACGTAGAAAATCTCCCTTTTCACTTCCATCCTGTCTTTTTTCACACCTCTTCTTTTTATCACTTTGTAGAATCCATCGTTCAGTTTTTCTCTTTCTTCCAGTGTTGGTACAAACAACGACAAAGAAAGACTGTACTGTCCCTTCTTGGGGAGCTCAGGATACTCTTCAAAATCCGCTTCGAAGAGTCCGTATCCGTACGTTGAATCAGCACCTATTCCACTGTCTCCCGACGATTTAACGGCGGTTTTGAAAAGGTCTTCATACTGATCCGGAAATTCTGCCAAGATAACTGGTGTGAATTCTTTCTTCACAAAAGCAACTTCAATAAAATAGAGGTTTGAAGAATTGGTGATTCTGTCCAAGGTGTTTCTCGGTATCTTTGAAATCTTTATAGGCGATTCTCGACAGATCGCCTCCATTGCCTTTTCAAAACTGTTACAATCGTTCAACTTGTCCAAGAAAGCATATCCGACGTTTTTTAGTTCCTTAGGATTCAAATCGGTCCCTTCGTACGTGTAGGTGTTGAAAATCAAAGGTTTTGGAACAAGAAGGCGACCATCTTTCTCGAAAAGAAGAGATGAAACTTTCAAATTCTTTGCGAACAGTTCTGCTTCATCAGACCATTTGAAAGCATGGTAAACGATGGCCCCGTAGATTGTATCAGAATGAATGGTGGAAAGGGTGGAATCAGTCTCATCCCCCCTTCCCACCCTGAAACCACTTTTGAATTTCAACCTCACAAGAAGGCGCACTTTCATCACCCTTTCGTTATTTCGGAAATGTAGGCTTCGAAATCTTTCACAGTCGTTTTGCCTTCTTTCTCGAAGTCTTTTTCAACGGGTTTGCCATTTCCTAGATAATAGTCAGCATCCTTGAATATCACTTTTTCTATCTTGAATTCCACCTTTCCGTATCCTCTGCTCCCGCTTCCACCAAGGTAGTCATCTTCAATCAATTCAAGAGCAGCGACTATGTTTTTCAAATCTTCTTCCACATGATCTTTGTTTTCTGCAGTGTAGACCATTTCGAATTCAAATTCTGCACCCGCTGGGACTCTTTCAAAACTTCGTGGTTCAGCACTGCAAGTCACTCTGTCAAGAACATTCTCCATCTTCCACTCCGTGTAGGGAAGATCAGTTTCCATGCTCTCGAGCTTTTTTCTTGAATCTTCCGTGAGGAATGCGTCTCTCACCAAAAGACGAGCAGGGATATTATCACTATCCTTTAAGGAAGACCCAAAGACTCTACAAACCTTACAATTCTTGTCACCACATTCATGAATTCTTATTTCCTTTTCTTCATTAATTACCCTCAAATCCAATTGGAAAAGTCTCTCCAGCAAACTTCTCATCTTTCCTTTGAGAGAACTACCTGGAATGTAAGGCTCTCCAGTGAGAGGATTTTTGATGACGGGATTGTCGAGTCCTCCGATGTTTATTCCAAGTTCTTGGCCGCCTATTCTCAAACCTGTTTTCAAAACGATTTTCCCTTTTATTATGTACTTTCCCAGAATCGGTCTGTTCACTTCACATCCCTCCTTGATTTCTCATTTATTTATCTTCTTCGGAATTCTCCTTTGATAAATAAAACTTGTGATAAGCGACTATCGCATCATAGAATTTCTTGAACTTTTCAAAATCTTTTCCATTTTCTATTTCATCTATTAACGGCTCCAATGTTTCTTTCAACTTTTCCACCCCTGATTGCCCCCTTCCTACTTGATAGGCAAGAAATATTTTCATGAAGTGGATATCATCCAATATTTCTTTTCTGAATACCTCTGGATGATCTGAGTATTCATTCTTTCTGTAGATGTATTTACTCCAGATCTTGGTCAAATAACCGTGAAACTTCCTGAGTTGAGTCGTATTCAATTTCAACTTTTTAAGTTCTTGACTCAGCCTTTCAGCTTCTCTCACGAGTTCTTTAACATCCTTTTTGAGAGAAATGTTCTCCTTCTCCAAACTCACGCTTCATCCCTCCTTATGAAACTTTCTCGAAAGAAGATCAACAAACTGAAGAATCACGTTCAAAGCAGGTTCTCCTATTTTCTCAAGATTTTCCTTCGTCAGAGCAGCTACCCTTTTATCTGCTTCGTTGTTTTCTCTTGCCTCTATGTAAGAAAGATATGCTCTGTTGAGGGGAGAATCTTCTTCTTTTCTGTATTTCAAAGTCAGGTTTAAAGCTTTCCTGATGATACTTCTGTCAACATTTGGCACGAGCTTTCTCAAAGTTGTGTACAAGTTGTACATTTCAAAGAACTGCTTCCATTTGACAGCCAAGTAATCACCATTAGAAAACGATATGCTGTCTTTTCCATTCTCTTTTGCAGATTGTTCAGCCCTTTCAGACATTTCTCTGATGAGAGCCATGCTCGTTTTTTTGTCAACGATAACGTATCCAGCCGAAAAGGTGATCGAATCGTTCATCGTAAATTTCGAAAATTCTTCTCTCATTTCCTTTGCTACATCGAGAACATCGTTCCAACCACCGATGAGATAGAGATCATCGCCACCGGAGTAAATCACTGTCAAATTTTTTCCTTCCACAATGTTCGCCACTCGTTCTTTGAAGAAGAAATTCATGAGTCTCGAAAGAGTACTGTATCTGGAAAGTGTTTTCACTCTGAGACCTTTCCCGAAGATGTTTCCAAGATTATCCACATCGACAAGCAGGCTTGCTATTTTCTCCCCAGGAGCTTCTTGAGCGATCTTGTCTAACTCCTGGTGTTTAAAATACGTGACCACCTGAATTCTCCTTACATTCTTTTCATCTTCCTGGAAATCATAGATATTCCTTATCTTGTAGCTGAAACCTTTTTCAAGTTTGTCAGAGAAATCAAAACGTTTTCTAAAGATTTCGAATTTTCCGTCCTTTTTCTCAACGAGATACAAATTAGATCTTTTCATAAGTTCCTTTCCTAATTCGTACATCTCTTTGCAAAACTCACAGGCTATCTCTTCTTCCTCTTCCCACTCTCTAATAGGAAAGAGTTTCTCTACTCTGCTTCCACAAACTTTACAAGTGAAATTTCCAACTTTCTCCAGACTAGTTATATCATTTGGAAACAATTCTTCTAGTTCCTCGTTTGAGAACATTCGAAGCTTTCGAAGTCTTAGCTTTTTTGTAAGAGTCGAGAAGACTGAAGACATATCTTCTATATCTTCGACAGAAAACTCTTCGTATTCCGTAACAAGATGAAGTCCCAAGTTCTTTTCCTTCAACCACTTGTTGATATCCCTTTGAATGTCATTGAGGATCTTTTTCACCTTCTCGGTGTTAGATAAAACCAGGTAGAAATGGCCTCCTCCAATGAAATGTACGTTCGTTCTGTAGAAACCTGTCCTAGTGAGGATCTCATCAACCACAACCTCTTGGAGAATTTCTATAAAGAAACTTCTCCCTCTGAAAGATCTGAGAGCACCTTTTGAAGAAACGTTAGAAATAAACTTTTGAATCCCTGATACATCCCCACCAACCAGGAGGAAAGGTTTAACATTTTCTTTTCCAAAAAATTTCTTTAGATCTTGGTAAGTCTCAAAGGACAAGTTGTTTTCTTTGGCATAATCGTACATACAGAGTGCGAGCATAGCGGTTACTTTCAAGTGATCGTAAAGGGAAATATCCATTTCACCATCACTTCTTGTCTCCTGTGGCATAAAAGAAAGGTATTTGTAGAAAAGAAAATTCACATCATCTGGTGTTATCGGGATTTTTTTAGCATCCTCGACGAGAGCTTCATAAAGGGCTCGGTAGTTTTCTTCGGTCTCTATCATCTCCGTTGTTGCTTCTTTCAGTTGAGGTGTTGGAACAACAGGGAAATATGTTTTCTTACCGTCTCTTTCGTCTTCCGGTATCTTGGAGAGTACATTTTCCATTCTCCGGTTTTCTCTGAACTCACTTCCTGTGGTCATTCTCTCCTTACTGGAAAAATTGTCCGCAAGACATGTGTACCAGATAAGTTCGTGTTCTTTACTGTTTCTTGATTCTTTGAGTTCTCTTTCATGGTGATAGTGAATAAAATCTTGGTATTCGGCGAAAGCTCTCACTTTGCTGGTGAAATCGTAACCGGCTAACTGATGGGATTCTTGGCTAAATCTTGCTCTGCGTACTAACTTTCCAATATCGTGCACGAGAGAACCAATGACCAACTTCTCTCTGTTTGGATCACTCAAAGAAAACTCACCTCCTCATTTGAGGATTACTTCGGCAGGTGGGGAAGAATTCCTTTAAGGATGGATTGAAATAGAGGAAAAGGTGGGAATTCTGAATAAATTATACATCACAACAAACTTGTTTCAAAAATATCTTTTGACGAAAGTGAAGCGTGATTTGTTCTTGATGACAATTGAAATTCGAACCATTCACCTAACTTTATCCCCAAATTTATATGTACACTTTCCTTACAACGATACATTTCTCCTGATATTTTTCGGTAATTCATCGTCTCTCCATGTTTTTAAGTACACTTTCCGAATTAAGTTGAAAGATTAACCAATGTTGGGTTAGAATGAATTCAAGGGAGGGGATACTTTGTCCATTGATTCGTTTCCGAAAATAGCTTTTCTGAAATTCCCTGACAACCGACAATTGGAAATACACTACGATCCAAAATTGGGTTTTTCTCTTTCGTTTGAAAGCGCTCCTTTAGATGATGTGAGTGAAAAAGTCAACGTAACAATCGTCTATGAAAATCACGAAGTATTGTTCGAAAACATAAATCTTCTGGAAGCCATTAGAATAACTAAAAACTTTCTCAAAAGCCCCGCATTGATGATCTGTCCTGCAGGAATAAACATTCTAAATAAAAGAAATGACAATGAGAGATTACTCTATCTTGAAAAAATAAAAGAAATACTCAATTCATCTGATTTTTATCTCGAAAAGGTAAAAAGAATTCGATCGATGAAAGAAGCTGGAAAAAAGAATTTATCACCCGAAGAAAGTCTGTTAACCGGAGTAATAGAAAAGGGATTTGTAGTTGATGAAATCGTGATCATAGGAACACCCAACGAAGGTAAGGAGGAACGCTACAAACATCTTGTATTTCTCGAGCACTCCTTTAGAAGTTATTTTAATGTAGAGAAGATCGAAATAGAACACATAGAATTCTATCCTAACAGAGAGGAAACGTACAGTGTGCTGTTCACGGAATTGTGGAGGACTTTGCAGAAGATCATTTCAAGGACGAAAAAAACTACTATCATCAACGCTACATCTTCATACAAGATCATTACTTCTCTTTTGACAATTATGATGCTCTACTTCAAAAAGAGCGGTTTCTACACCTTTGAAAAAAGCAACAATATTTTGGAGATTCCCTCCTTTGGACTCGACTGGAATTATTCTTACCTGGATGAGATCATGCCACAGATAAAAGCTTTGAAATCAGGAAAATCAAGCTTTTTGGAGATCACAGAAGAGTTGCAAGGTATTTACTTAGATGGCAAAACCTCTTATTATCCTCTAGAAGAGATCGAGAGGCTCTATCATGAAAAAAGAGATGTGCCCTTCGACTATGGAGGAAAGTATATAGAAGTACTGGACAACGAAGAGCTTAAGAGTTACCTCGAAAGCGGTGTGAAGAAGAGATGGACCCACATGTGGATAGGTGACCAAATACCAGAAACGGTTGAGCATTCTCAGAGACACAGTAGAAGACTCATGAATCTTGCTTATCATACAATGAGAGTCATGGGTCTGAATCGATTCGCCAACTTGAAAAATCCGGATCAAGAATACATCGATGGTATAAGTTATCTTGATCTGTTTCTGTTTCTTCTTGGTATCTCGATATATGTACACGATTTGGGACACGTCTATCCAATTTTAAAGGTAAAAAACAGGGAATACATTCTCGAAGGTTTCCCACCCCTGATAAGGGATCTTCATAGCGAACTCACCGTGAGTCTCATAGAAAGTGGTGAATACAACGTACTAGCAGAAGAAAAGCCGTTCGATAGCGAAAGCAAATCTTTGAGAGACATATTCAAAGAGAAAACCAAAGAAATTGTCGAAGCAGTAAAACTCATATGCAGATATCATAGAAGAAACCTTCCGATCGAAGATGATTTTATGGAAGAAAAAAGACTTATGAAGATCTTCAATCTAGATACAAATCCACTGGTGGAAGTTGTATTAAACAAAATAACCGACGAAAATCTGCAGGAAGTGACAGTGAGAGCTGCAAAATGGCTTCAGTTCATAGACGGACTCGATGTTCAAGCAGACAGGGTGATAACGGATAGCTATCAAAAAATGAGAGTGGAAAGAACGGCAAACGAGATTTCTTATCTACAGAAAAAGATCGAAGGAAAGAAATTGAGCATTCCTCACGGAGACGCAAAGAAGATAGAGCAACTTCTCAAAGACATCTTCTCACTGAAAGATAAGATTCTCTCATCGGATAAAAACGTTGCCAAAGAAATAGAAAGTAAAGCCAAAGAGTTGGAAAAAGTTTTGTATGAAGCGGCAGAAAAAGACATAGAACGTTTCCTGAAATCCTCAGAAGCGGAAATAGTGTCCAAAATTGCCTTCAAGGCGAGACAATTTGTTCACTTCAACAAACATAGAGCTGTAAGCTCTATCATGCCGGTTATGTTTCGAAATAACACATTGTTTATAAAGATCTTCCCAAATCCGAGTTTCAATATGAAGGACGAACTCCAAAAAATAAAAGAAGATATAGAAGAAGAACACAAGAGATCTCATCTGAAGGATGATTTTGAGATAGAGGTGATAATAAATGAAAGGAATTGATTTCTCTTTGGAAGTTGTCAAAAACCTTTTGAAACATTTCTCGAATAAATTTAATGCACAAGTTGATACTGTGAACCTAACACCTGTGTCAAAAGTAGAAGGCGATTCTTCCTACATAGTTGAACTGAAAAGCAATGATCTTACATTACACTTTCCACTCCTCTTTCCAGAGCACGAAAATGTCTACAAAGTTTTGGGTGAGAAACTCTTCACTCCTTACGTAATAGAGCCGTATTTTCTTCAAGAGGGAACAGATGAAGACGAGGATGAAGAAACAGAAGAAAAACCAAGATTCATGGACCTCGAAAAACTCAGAGTTGCTCCGGGTTATCTCTTCGCGGTCGCCGTCACGATTTTTTATCACCTCACCTCCAAAAGAAATAAGGAATCTCT
Source organism: Thermotoga sp. KOL6 (assembly GCF_002866025.1). Classification (NCBI taxonomy): domain Bacteria; kingdom Thermotogati; phylum Thermotogota; class Thermotogae; order Thermotogales; family Thermotogaceae; genus Thermotoga; species Thermotoga sp. KOL6. The sequence continues at coordinate 34,117 of NZ_LNDE01000005.1, read as the reverse complement.
ACAAACCAAACTGAACGAACTTTACGGAAAAAAGGGAGCCATATTCTGTCCAGTCTTTTCCACCAGATCAAAACGTTATGGTGTGAAACTTCCCATTTTTCAAAATTGGGAGGAATTCAATCCCATTGAGGCGAATTTCTTCATGAAGAAGGTTGTCTATCCAAGGGAGAAAGTCCCTGAAACGATGAGATTGCCTCATCCCTCACACAAAGGAAAATTGGACCTTTTTGAAACACCTGAATCAGAAAAAATAGGTCTCGTCCTATCCATGGTGGAAAATGCCGTATACAATCCCAAAACTCTTTCTATAGAAAAAGGAGAACTCTTCAGCCTTGCCACCGCACAGATTCCCTTCATCCTCCACTCGGATGGCGCCCGCGTTCTCATGGGGTCAAAGAACCTCAAACAAGCTATGCCTATTGAAAATCCTGAACCTCCCATTGTGAAAACCCCGAAAAGCTTGAGTGTTGGAGTCAATGCCTTTGTAGTTTACATGCTTTACAAAGGGTTGAATTTCGAGGATGGAATTGTCGTCAGCGAGTCACTAGCTAAAAAACTTTTTTCAGCTGTAGAAGAGAAGTACTCTGTGAAATTTTTCGGAACATTTCCCACCGAGTTGAACTACAGCCAAAAGAACGAAGTTGAATACATTTGGCGTGCTTCGAAAAAGAAAAAGAAAGGACCAAACGAACTGAGAACGAAAGTGAAGGTTCTCGTGAAAAGAGGAGAAAGAATCAAAAGAGGAGACATCATAGTTCGTTTGGAAAACTACGAAGATGGCGCGCCAAAAGGAGCACCCATCGAAAGGAAGTACGAAGGCTATTATGAGGCCACCGTCGTGGATTTTAAAATCCTACCCCCAAAATATCAATTTAAAAGACAGACGAAAGGAGAAAACGAAATTGAAGTGGTATTCACACTTCGTGTAGAGAAACCCTTGAAGATTGGAGACAAGTTAATGGGAAGATATGGAAACAAAGGTGTTGTTAGTAAAATACTGCCCGATGAAATGATGCCAAAAGTTTACATGAACGGTCAGTGGGAGAGAGCGGAAGCGTTATTGAGCCCCCTTGGTGTTATCACAAGGATGAACCTCGGCCAACTTTATGAAACAATGATATCTCCCTTGGTTTTGGAGGGAAAATATCCTGACACTTTCGATATTAACTATAGATTCTCTCGGAAAGAAAGACAGCGAATCCTCGAAGAATTAAAAAAGATTGGAGCGGATGATCTAGGGAGATACCGAGTGCAATTCGATGGGAAGGAGATCAAAGCACTTGCAGGATACCAGTATTTAGTGAGACTAGATCACAGCGTTGGGGATAAGATTCACGTAATAGGCAAAGAGGCACCGATTAGCCCTATAACGTTCCAACCTTTCAAAGGAAGAAAAAGAAAAGGTGGGCAAAAGATAGGGGAAATGGAATTTTGGACTCTTCTTGAGCACAACGCTTTTGACACTCTTGAAATCTTCAGGAAATGCAATAACAACGGTAGAGATCCTACACCAAATTTGAACAAAGCTCTCAACATATTCATAAACGTTTTGGGTAACGTTGATTTTGTTTACAAAGTCGAGACAAACGGCGTGAGACTAGTGTCCGCTGAGAGAATGGCAAAGATAGAAAGTGAAGAGTTCAACGATTTCCTGATGACACTCAGTCGTGACAAGACGAATCAATTCAAAAAATTGTTCAAGAAAGAAGGGTACATAAGAAGTGCAATGGTATCAAGAAGACTTTTTTATTCTGGTAGAAGCGTTATCGTACCTGCTCCGGATTTGCCGCCCGATACCGTCTATTTACCCGCAGAATTCGGGAGGGCCTTTTTCAACAATGAAAACCTTTCGATCGAAGAAATGAATCAGCTTGCAGAAGGAAAGTATGTTCTCCTGAACAGACAACCTTCTCTGCACAAACATAACATTCTCGCTTTTAAGTTCAAATTTTGGGAAGAATGGGCAATAGGTTTTCCAATACTCTCATGTAAAGCTTTCAATGCAGACTTCGACGGCGACACGATGGCGGTTTACTATCCCATCCGACAATCACCAGAGCTAGAAAAGATGACCATCGCCAATCTTCCCTTTACCCCCGGAAACGGTTCACTCGCCTTGAGCATAGATCAGGATTTCGTGTACGGTCTGTATCTCCTCGGTAAAGCCCGAAACAAAAAAGAAGCACAAAAGTACTTATCGAAGAAGATCCTCGAGGGAGGTTTCGAGAAAGCATTAAATGAACTCAAAGCATCCCTTGAAAAAGCTACGGAGAAAAATCTAACTTTGACCGTGTACGAGATAGAAAAAAACGATGGTAGCTACAAAATCATCAAAGAAACGAAATGTAGAGGGAACGAGAAACACTATAAACAACTCGAAGAAAGAGTAGACAATTTGAAAGGAAACTTCCTCAACGGTTTAGAACTAGATGAATACCTAGATTACATATCCAAAAGGGCAAGAAGGACTCTCATGGACAAAAAACTCCACGTTGCCAAGGCGGGAGAATTCACCAGAGAGCTCGTTGAAATAATGGGAGATATAAAAATCAAGGAAAACAATGAAAACGAGGGGGTACTTATATACACCGCTAACGATATTCGATGGCTTGCGGAGAGGGAGCTCCTAGAAAATGCACTTTTGGGTCGTTACGACATTGATAATCGAAAATTTTTAGGAGAGGAAGATTTAGAAACGCTGAAAATCCATCCCAGAGATTTGAGAATCGCCTCTCCAATCGCTGAGAACAGCACCAATGACACGTTTACTCAGAGAGCTTTCGGTCTCGATCCAGCCACTTCCCGATTAATAGACATAAAGTTCGTAGGAATCTATGCAGGACATACTTTAGGAGAAAGAGGCACACAACTTTCAATGGAAACCTTTCACACCGGTGGAACAGGAAAACCATTTAATATGGCGATGATAAAAAAGTATATTTTCGACTCCATAGAGAATTCCCCTGATTTCATGAGCTTCGTGAAGAAACTGGTGATGGTCAAAGACCAAGATATTCGCGAAATGCTCGCTCTCCAGAATAAAAAGAAGGGTATCATTGACTACCTGGATGTTAGATTCATCTACTTTGAGATGCTTTTCTGGGCATTGAAAAAAGGAAAGAGGAAATTAATAAACGAACTCTCTCACAGCACGAAACCAAAAGAGAGTACCAAAAAAAATCTGGAAAAGAGAGGTTTTCTCACGGCAATAAGTTACAGAAACGGTTACAACATAGTGAAAGCAGCGGAACTCGGAAAGTTCTACATTGAAACCCATCCCAGAACCTATCTCTTCTCCGCTTACGACTTAAGGAGGTGAAAAGATGCCCGGACGAGAAAGGAGAAGAAAAGAAGAACAAATACAAAAGCGATCCCAAGAACGAAAAACGAGAAGCATCGGACCGGACGTTTACGATTCACTGGACAACAGTCTGGTGGTAGAACCAGAAGACACAGATTGGGACGATGAAAGGGAAACGTCCTCCCTAAAAGAGCTCGAGTATAACTTGGAGACCATAGGATACGAACGTCCCCTTCAATCGATAGGATTCATTCTGAAAACAGAAGAAGGATACAGTTTCTTTCCTACGAGAAACCCTATGAATAGGACCATGATCGAGATAATGAACCAAGTGGTACAAAAATTGAACGAAGGAAAAACACTCGAGGAAATTAAAGGAACAATTTCCTCTAAGGGATCCTCCAGAACCAACTTGAAAAAGTTCGGAGTAACCGTAAGAGAAAAGTCTCAAACAATTTCATTGAGTTATTTCACAACTTCAGGAGGAAGGCCTAAGAAAGAGAAACCAAACGCGGAGGAAGTTGCGGTAAATTTTCTAGAAGAGCAGAAGAACAAGATAAAATTTATAAAAGACAATTATCCAAACACCTTTTATGAGAAACTGGAAAAAATTTTTGAGGAATTCATAAAAGAGAGAGGAATTTCTCTGAACGTAAGAGAAAAACGAGAGGTGATGAAGATTGTCAAGAAAAAAATCGAAAGTGGGTATTCGAATCTACATGAATGACAAAGAGTTGGAAAACGTGGTGAAAGAAATCGTGGTGAATCTTACGGTTAATGTTGCAAAAGAGCTTGAAAAACCAGAACTTGCAAACGCGGAAATTCTAGAAAACCTTGATCAAAGAGTGGATAAAACACTTTTGATAGTTGATAATATCGAATTTTTAGATTCTTTGAATAAAAAAGATGTAGACAAAATTTTGTTCTTCGTTGAGAAATCTGTCCCCTCCTCGGTTATAGACAAACTACTTGATTTTCCAATAGCTGGAGTTTTTTCCAAGAAAAACTTCACAGTGGAGTACGAAGAAAAAGGACGATTTGAAGCAAAAGTAAAAGAAACTATAAGAGAACTCATTATGGAAGACTCCAATGAGAAGGATCTGAGGAAGAGGATAGATTGGAAATACAAAGATGTAATGAGCAAGAAGAAAGAAGGAAAAATAAAAGAGAAATTCGTGAGTCTCTTTCTAGATCCGTCCATGCAAAAAACGGCAGAGAAAATTAGATACATCGTCTCGGAGTTGAAAAGAATCTACAAAGAGATAGAAATGGTCGAAGTGTTAAAAGAGCGCTTGGAAATATTGAAAAAATGGAAATCTTCTAACAAACATAATTGGAACGACTTCAAAAAAATCGAAGAAAAATTCAAGGATAGAGGCTTCAGAGTCGTACCTTCTATTTTGATAGAAGGACCAACTGGATCAGGAAAGAGTCTTCTCGCAAGAATAATAGCGGAAAGTTTGTTCGAAACGGCCAGAAGATTCATCAAAGAACTAGATTTCAACGAGTTTTTCTCAAGGGTTTCTGTATTGAACGTGGAAGAATGGGTTGAAACTGAGCTTTTTGGTTCCTCCGAAGGATCGTATACAGATGCCAAAGACTATCCAGGGATATTTTTAAGCAAGGCAGGAGGCGTTGTCTTCTTAGATGAGATCGCGGAGATAGACTCAAAAACTCAAGCAAAGTTGCTCCTTTACCTTGACGACTGGAGAGTGAGACCCGTTGGTCTGTTAGAAACTTTCCTTGCTCCAACCGTAGTCATAGCTGCAACAAACAAAGATCTTTTGGAAGCAATCGATAAAAAATTGTTCAGAGCAGATCTTTACAGGAGATTTCTCTTCAGAATAAAATTGCCCTCTTTGAATGAAAGAAAATCTGATTTCAGACTGTTGATCAGTTTCGTTTTGACCACTTCTCCACACAATACCGGCGAAGTTGAATATATAAGCTTGAAAGCAATCGAGAAATTAGAAAAACACGACTATCCCGGCAACTTCAGGGAGCTTGAGGAAATTCTGAACAACGCCCTTATAAAAGCAAAAATGGCCAAGAGAAACATCATTCTTGAACGTGATCTCGAAATTTAATAGAAGATACCGATCTCCGATTTGTCCCGCCCCATCTTCTCCAGTTTGAAAAATTTCGAAGAGTCCGTAATGTAAAATCTAACGGAATCTTCGTTTTTGTCAATAAGACGTTTTACTTCCATCTTTAATTTCTCGAATTTTCCCGGAGAGATCTCTCCTTCGAGGACGGAGTTTTGAACCCAGTTTAAATACTTCCTAGCAACTTTAAGAATTTTTGCCACCCTTTTTTCGTTCACGTCATAAACCATAATTATGTACATTTTGTCAACTCCACATTGAAGTTGAAAAAGCCGAGTAATTCTGCTCTCCTACGAGATGCTTCTCCAATCTGTGAAGTTCCATTTTGATCAGACCTCTGAAAGACACATAACGGTTCATTTTCTTATGATGAACTGTTTTTCTCAAGAATTTCTCGTATTCCGATAGGAAAAGTTTTTTTCCCTCATCGTTCAACATCAAACCATTTGATATCTTGTTGAAATGCCTTTTTTGAATCCTTTTCAATCGAATCATCGATATTACAATCTTGTCTATTATCAGAGGTTTAAAGAGTTCTGCGACGTCAAGATTCAAAGTGAATCTTCTAAAATTCGTTTCGTGTAAGTATCCTACTCTTGGATCGAGATGAGTTTGATAAATCAAACTCAGTACGGTTGTATACAAAAGAGAGTTTCCAAAGCTTAATAACGTGTTTGCATAGTTCTGGGGAGGCCTTCTCGTTCGTTTTTTGATTCTGAACGCTTCTTCGTCTACAAGACTGTCAAGTAAGCTGTAGTACTCTTCCCTTGCATTGCCTTCGATGGCCATGAGCTGTTCAACTGTGTTAACACTCTCTAGATTCTCTGAAAGCTCTTTTAATTTTCGATACTCAACTTTATTATCTTTCAAAAAACTCATCATCGAATTTAAAGAACCCATTACTATACTCCTAGCAATGGATATTCTTTTTTTATGATCGAGAAAGTGCTCAACCTGCCTCAGTATGAGAAATCCACTGTTGAGAAACTCCCTTGGATAGTAAGTGCCAACATAATAACCTTCTCTGTTAAAAAAGTGAAGAATGATTCTTTTCTGTGTAAGAAACTCTAGTAATCTTTTGTTGAAGTCCACTTCACCGAAAATCTTTATATCCAAGATATTCTCAACGGGAATATATTTTTTTCCCCCTTCGCTTTCCACACATAGGGTGTTCGACTTTCTCCTCAATCTTCCACTTGAAAAAATATAAACACTCTCCATTGTCACCACCTCATGAAAAACAAAAAAGCTCGTATCCACACTTTCTGCAGATACTCTTCCTGGAAGGAGACGGTGGGATATCCTTCGACAGAACTTCATGAATTTGAACAATGATGTTCCTTAGTTCTTTCCTGCTTTCTTCGTCTAACTCAACAGGTATTCTCTTGTCTTCGTTGGGAATAATGATTTCTCCTCTGGCTTTCAGACCTTCCTCTTCGAGCCTCATTAAGTAATAAAGAAGCTGGTATCTTGCTCCTTTCACAGATGCAGAAGACTTTTTAACTTCTCCAACGATCCTCATGCCATTCTTCTCAAAGAGAACATCTACTTTCATTCCTGGAAGTGTGAGACCAGAATTGTATTCTTCATGGATAAATCTTCCTAGTTCCAAATAGGGATTACTCTGATCTGGAACAACATTTCTCGACATGAGCCAAGCTTGTCTTTCGCAGTTCACATAACTTAATATGATTGTCCCTGAGATCAAATTACCACTTCCTTGGAACTCTTCGTTCTCAAGCCTTTGATAGGGTCATACCAGTTTCGTAAAAGGTTCTTCGGAATAACGATCATACCGAGGAAAATTTCGGGATATGACTCATCGCTTTCAACACGAGCGTTCACTATGTAAGGTGTCAATTTCTTGAAAAACACTTTAGCAAGATTGAATTTTTCCCACTTTCCCGATTTTTTCTCTGATATTTTTTCCCATTCTTCTCTGAAGGTTTCATATACACTTTCTGCGCCTTCATCAACTAAGACAAGGAAGGGAACAGTCGGTTCTGGAGCAATAAGCTGAAACTCCTTAAGCTTTGAAAAGTTCAAGTCTCGAAAATGTCTCAACAGGTCTTTTTTGTCTGGATCCCCTAATCTTCTTATTTCCTCAAAATAAGCTTCTACCATCCCGAGAAAATCTTTCTCTTCCATGAATTTTCTTCGTTCTAAAAAACTCTTCGAAACTTCCGTCAAAAAGGTGCCGTAAACGTATTTGGAGAAGAAAATCCCTCTGTCATCTTTTACCGGAACTACTATCACTTCCCCTCTTTCATGCTCAAAATGTCTGTTACATCTCCCCGAAGCCTGAACGATGCTATCGATGGGGGCAATATCTCTTATCACTCTCTCAAAAGAGATATCGACTCCTGCTTCAACTACTTGCGTAGAAACGCAAACATCATATTCACTTATTTTTTTAATACGTTTCGAACGATCCTTGGGTACCACTCTCGAAGAGAGGAAACATATCCCTAAACCCATTTCCTTCAGAGAATCGTATACTTCTTCTGCTTCCCTTATCGTGTTCGTGATAATAAGTGTCTTCTTTCCATCTTTCAATTTTTCCTCGATGAATTCTTTAAATTCATTGAAAGTCATTTCGTTTTCCACTCTGAGAGCGACTCTGTTCAGTTTAGAAAAATAGAAGGACTTATTCGCGAGTACCTCTTTTGCATCTTTCAAGAGAGCAGGTTTCGTTGCTGTAGAGAGAACAATGGTAGTTCCCAACTTAGAGAGAAATTCCAAAACATTCTCAACAATAGCCCAGTACTCATAAGGAATGGCCTGTACTTCATCTAGTATCAGAACTGAATTTGGTAATTTGTAGAAAAATGGAATTTTTTTGAAAGTGATCAGCGATTCAAGAAGGGAGACAAAGGTGGTAACTACGATCCTCGAATGCCATAGATCGATCAACAAGTCTTCCACTTCAGAATATTCTTCAGAAAACTTTTGTTCTGCCAGATGGTGAAACGGCATGACAAAGAAAGGATCGTTGGTTTCAAAAATATCCTGAATCCTTTCCACGGTCTGTTCGATTATGTTGATAAAGGGCAACGAGTAGATTATGGTGGTCTTATCCGACACGAGTTTACCCGCAAAGATCAAATTCCCGATGGTCTTTCCTATACCTGTTGGAGCACTTATTGCGTACACACCTGGAGATTCTAACTTATACTCCTTTATTTCCCTCTGGAAAGCATCCCTGAGCTCGTCTATTTTACTTTTTCTCTCCATACGAGATAAATAGCTTTCAATTTTTGTGAGATCGTAAGGAGGAAGGGGAGGAAGAGGGTTTTCTCTTAAAACAACATCTTCCCTGTCAGAAGAAACGAGTATGGACATGAAAATATGTAAGAGAAAGTAATCTGCAATGTTCTTGTCTCCAAAGATGGAAAACTCATCCATACATCTTTGCACTTCTTGCACTGTTTCCTTCAGCTTGAAATCGCCCAACCCATTTTTTTCTAGAAAATCTCTCGGAATAGATTTCAACTGATCCTCGAGAAAAATTTCATTCACTTCTGAAAGAAAACCCTCGAAAGTTCCGTGATGTCTTCTTACAATTTCAAAGCCGAATATTCTGAGTTTGCTTGGAAGACCTTGTGATTTGTGAAAGAAAAAAAGAGCAGATAAGAGCGAATGGTTTTTCTTTTGCGGGTGTCCCTTTCCCTGATCCAAATATGTTTGGAAATATTTGGTAGCTTTTCCAAGATCATGAGAGGTCGCAATAAGAGATAGGAATTGTCTCAATGTTTTCTTCTCGAAGCCAAAAAGTTCTTTCCAAGGTACATTCATCCTTTCAAACTTTTCTAAAGCTCTTTTTTCAACACCTTTCAGGTGATCGACGAGTTTTCTATCAACATGTGAACGTATCACATCCAGACAATGTTCTGATCCGCTACCTTCCATACTTCTCCCCCTTCCACCTTCAAAGGCGATAGATCCTTTTTAAAAACATAAACCACACTTTCAATCAATTCTCTGTTCTCGTTCATCTGTCTTGTAACTTTCTCATAAACCAAAAATTGCCCAGGTTCTGGTACAAGTTTCGTATCTCCTCTCGCCACAGTGTGAACCTCACACGGGGGCTCAACAGGAACGGCTTTGAATCGTCCCACAAAATCGATTCTTCTAACTATGAAGCTGGCCACTCCCAAATAAGGAGTAAAAATCGTTTCTCCATTCCTGAGAAGATTTTCCAATCTGTAAAAATCTTCATCTTCCCAACTGAAGAAGATCCTGTATAGGGGTTCTTTCAGAAGCTGAAGGCTTATTCTGACCCTACTACCTCTGTCTTTTGTTTCAACAAAATTCGTCCCCATTCTCAAAAATTTCAAAGGACTTTTTATCTGAACAGCCACGTTCGCATTCTGAAGCCTTTGAATGTCCCTGTAGCCAAGGATACATCCTACAAGGCCCAACACTGTGGGCCTTGGAGGAAAGGGAAGAGTATAGGAGGAGGTGGTGGTATACCCCCTCCTGAAAAGTCCAAAAGGACCAGATACATCGAAAACGATTACTTCCATTCTCACCACCCCAGTTTCTTCAACGGAAATTCAGAAAACACATTTTCAAACGTTTTTTCTTCGCCATTTACAGACAGGGTCAAAGCGGGATCGATCGCGTATTCTATTCTCTCTATCTTTTCTTTGAGGGATTCAAGCGAAGAAACCAAAGGCGATACCTCGAGTTTTAACTCTCTCACATCCCTAAGCTCTTCATCTTCCTTTTCGGACAAGACTCTTACGAGATAGTCAAGTTCTCCACAGTGATAGTTCACCCCTTCTTTGTAAACAACCCTCATTAAGAGTCTTGGATTGTGCTCCATTTTAGACCTTGTGATAAGATTTTTCGTACCTATCCACATACCTTCGAGAAGTTTTGAAACGTCTTCTTCCGTGAGTTTTGTTACAGCAGCCGAATGCTGATTGACGACACCATAGAAAGCAATCAACGCATAAGGCACTAATTGATCCTCTCTGAAACTTCTCTGTTTTGATTCGCTGGAAGTAGCAAACGCAGCCGTTCCCTGTACCGTCATCATTTTCACTCTGTGAAGACTGGTTCCGTATCTGAACTGAACAGGTCCTACGATCGATGTTTCACTCGCACCGCTTTTCTTCTGGGGGATAACCGCTCCAAAGAGTCTGATGTCTATACATTTCTGACAAGCGTCTTCCAAATTTTCGATCTTGAGAGTTTTTACCCTCTTGTCTGGAACTTCCGCTTCTCCAGAAACCCACAAAGTTTCATTGTAATAGTCTGCAAGATAGTCCCTCACTGTTCTTTTGAGTCTAACATCTGTCACAAAAAGCTTAGATGTTTCATCGTCAAATCTTGGCCTGTTTTCATCGAGAGGGTCCCCGTTAGGATTGGCCCATTTTACATCGTAGATGAACAGAATTTCACTCCTGTTCTTCACTGGATTCACTCTCATCTACCCCCTTGAAGAATATTCTTCCGAGCGACATACCCGTAACGAAAACAAAACTGATCTCCTCCGGAGAAGCTCTCCAATTACCAGCTTCTATAAAGGATCTCGAAGTTTCTTCCAAGAGTTCCTCAACTTTCTTACTCATACCTTCGTAAGCTTCAAGCTTTGATCTGATCTCTGCAAGTAATCCTTCAACATCCTGTTTCTTGAGTTTGAGACCCTTCAATTTCTTCATGAACGCTTTCGAGTTTCTTTTGGTTTGCTGAAGATACAGTAAGTATTCGGTCAAAACCCCTTCAAGGAAAACGGCTTTTTTCCAAGGTTCATCGAAAAATTCTGCGTATTTGGAGAAGAAACCGTTGGGTTCCACATGGTTCCCCCCTTTCAGAGTTTTTAGGCGCTTCAAATAGACGTAAATAGCAAAGGCTTCAATGGCGGATTTGTATCTTGTATCCCTGAGAATATCTCTTCTCGCCTTGGATAGAAGAAATCTAATAAGGAGCTTTTTATCGAATGTTCTTTCGGAGAAAACAGCATCGAAAAGCGCATTGAAAAGATTTTTTGCGTCTTCAAAGAAAGAATTAATGGTACGGAAATTTACGTTTATTTCATAACCGTCTTCTTTCATCAGATTTTCTATTCTTTCTGACTCCTCTAAAATTTCTCTGATTCTTGTGGGAGAGACATCTTCCGAGTGGAGGATTATTCTTTCCGCTTGCTGTTCTTTCTCAATGACCACCAGGTCGTAAGTTGCCCTTTCTTCAGAAAGAGCTCTCTCTATTCTTCGTTCTAAACGAGCGAAACTGCGCAACTTTGATTCATTTGCTTCTTTTTCAAGAGAAATTTTTTCCACAATTCTCTTTAGAATATTCGCTGAAACTCCACCTGGAATAATCCAAAGTATTCTTCCGTCGAAGAAAGCAAACGAAAGTTTTTCATCTATGGATCGTCTTGCTTTCATCAAAGTTTCTTTACAAGCAGGACAGATTCTTATGGGATCTTTTTTTGAAAGATATGGAGTGAATCCTGGCTTATCAAAAGTGGCAAATTTCACGACATCGCTCAACTTTAGATTTGCAGTCCGATTGCCACAAATGAAGCAAACAGTTGGTTTTCCTTTGCCAGCTTTCTCCTTTTCATCAAAAGCTCTCAGAATTTCTGGAATTTCTGCCGGTAGTTTTCCATCAACCATTACAGTTAAAAACACATTTTCTTTTTTGTCTACTTGCTCCATCTTTTTACTAAGTTCGCTCAGTATTTTACTTTCTGAACTCTTGAGTGCTGAATGTATATCCTTCAAAGTAGGATAATTGAAGAAACCGAGGAGCATTTTAAAAGTCTTCTCAGGAGATGTTTTATCTATGAATTTTGCGGTAGGCCCCTTGGAAAAAGAAAAATTCCCCTTTTGACTCTTGTAAAGAAACACTTTTGAATCTCTTCCCCCTGGATTCTTTTCCACTAAAGTTAGTCCATCAAACTTGTAACCTTCCGGAGTCTTTGTGAGCTTGATAGCGATCAGCTTGCCATCTGGTACTTCCTCTGCAAAAGGCGAATAGGAAACTTCAGAAACCTCACCAAGAGAAATTATCTTGTTAAGCAGCTTCATCACCTCCTTTTATTCAAACTATCCGCTTTCTCCTACAACAATATAACTTTTGCTCCTCTGAGGAGGTAACAACTCTTTGATGAAAGCGATTTGAGTGGTGTTTCTATTCCTCTAAGGAAGTACTGAAACGTAGTAGTTCTCAAAGTCAAACACGCAAAAGGTCTTGTTTCCATCTCTCTAAGGAAGTATTGAAACTTGGAACAACGGTGTCGATGTATATATCCGTAGCATGTTTCCATCCCTCTAAGGAAGTATTGAAACAGGAGAACACGAAGCAGAAAGACTCTTGCAACGGTTGTTTCCATCCCTCTAAGGAAGTATTGAAACTGCAGAAGCATCGAGGAATTTGCAAAATACTTGAAGTTTCCATCCCTCTAAGGAAGTATTGAAACAACTATGAAAAAAGAGTGTGTTGACAGATATGTTGGTTTCCATCCCTCTAAGGAAGTATTGAAACGCGCCCACCAAGAAGAAGCAGAAATCGAAGAAGAAGTCGTTTCCATCCCTCTAAGGAAGTATTGAAACTAACAATGTAGCTTTATATAACAATCTTCCATCCTCAGTTTCCATCCCTCTAAGGAAGTATTGAAACATGGATGACCTAATAGACTTCCCGGTTTCAGACACCGTTTCCATCCCTCTAAGGAAGTATTGAAACAGAAACGTAATAGTTAGTTCATTTGACATATATGAAGTTTCCATCCCTCTAAGGAAGTATTGAAACTGGAAATATTTAGGTCCAGAATAGGCAGTAGTTATGAGTTTCCATCCCTCTAAGGAAGTATTGAAACAACAAGTTTAGAGCGACTTGGAAAGGACATTTTGAAGTTTCCATCCCTCTAAGGAAGTATTGAAACTTGGTAAGGAATTTTATCTTGAAAATGATGTAGCAGGTTTCCATCCCTCTAAGGAAGTATTGAAACTTTACTACACCGAAGGAGTTGCCGAAGGAAGAATTGGTTTCCATCCCTCTAAGGAAGTATTGAAACTGTATCAGAAATCGAAATACCGATCATAACAAAAGAAGTTTCCATCCCTCTAAGGAAGTATTGAAACTTATTTCCAAGGACGAAGAAAAGGACGAAGAAATAGGTTTCCATCCCTCTAAGGAAGTATTGAAACCCATCTGATTCGTAAGAAATTATAGAACATAGATGAGTGGGAAGTCAAGGGAAGAAGGAAAAAAAGGACAAAGTGGGAAGATGAGACACAAAAACAAAAGATGATACCGGAAGTTGTATGTGATGGAAAAATTGAATAATGGAATATGAAACGAATATCCTATCACAAGAGATACAAAGCACTATGAATTATCAACACCTAAAACGGGCTGTTTTTGTTCAAAAAGGTCTCTTTCAAAAAAGTTCCACAATTCACAAGATCAAGAAAGAAGTTTCACATTATTGTGTTAAATTGAAATGTCTCTTTTCTCTTCGAGAGTTGTTTTTCAGATATTATGATCACTATATTCACTTCTTCATATGTTTTAGTTCACACAATTATTCTTTTTTCATTGCATACTTTACTTTTCGAAAATGGCATAAAACACTCCTGTTACCGGTAATTGCATACTCTGTATGCTTCTCACCACCACCCTTTCCGCAATACCTAAGCTTGTGAATGATTGGAACAAATAGAGGTTTAGTGAATAAAATATAATTATTGTTAGTTAATAAATTTGTCTCTAACATTCCCCTTAAATATTTTATTGCAAGATCTCTCTTAGCTTTTCTTCTATCTTTCTGGCAACTGCGTCTAAAAATCTTTCTGAATAGTATTTGCAGTATGCTTTCATATAAAGAGTGCCTTTCTCAGTTGTAATCTCAATTTTAACGCTATCCTTGCTTCTACTCACTTTGAAACCGTTCCCGGTATGGCGTTCAGAACTTCCCGTTAAGTGCAAACGATCGATCCAGGGAAGCTTGGATATTTCTTCAATGATCTTTTCAGATTTTCTCACCGCCTTTTGCCCGTGAATTTCAAATCCTACAAGCTTTTCTTCTGGCGGGTTTTGAGAATAAAAGATCGGATCATCGATTACGGAATAATCCCATTCCACGCTTTCAAGGTAAATCAACGCTATCGGATTTAAAGCCACCAAATCTTTTCCATCGACGTGTACTCTATCCAAGAACATTTTTAAACTCTCATCGATTTCTCCCCAGCTCCTATAACCACTCATTTTCAGAAAATCCTTGAGTTCTAAATCAAAGGCTGCGTCCAACAAAGCGAAAACTCGTTTGTTTTTTCTATAGATTTCTTGATCCAAAGTTATTGGTAGCGGTGGGAGTGTCACCATGTGATTAAATCTTTCAAATCTGTAGCAAACAGGAATTTTAAGAGCTTGCCCAAGAGCAACCGCATAGGCAATTTGTGCTTTGTAACCTCCCGTTGCATTGATAACAATTCTATTCAAATTCTGATTTGAATATTTCGCCATCTCCCTGACAAGATTTCTGAGCCCCTTGGTTTTGAATTCGTGCTCGTCTGAATCTTTCAAACCTTCTATTCTCACAACTTGAACGTTTTTGAAATCAACTCCGTGCTTATTTTCTAAAAAATAAATTTTCAGAACTTCGCCTATTTTAGCTCCTTCTTCTGTGTCGGAAACGAAAAGAAACAGATTCTCCCTGAAGTCAACTATGCCCCTCTCTACTAAACTGGTCATGGAGTTAATCTCCGCTCCTAAGCTTCTGTCGTTCAACGGATCGTTTCTTCTTAAAAGAAGCTTCGCAAGATCGTGCAAGTTGTTATTTTCATAGAATCTTTTTGCCTCTTCTCCCAACGATCCTTTCATTATGTTCCCAAGAAGACTGGCTCCCACTGTACAGATGACGCTATCTTTCACCCGTTGATCCCCCTTTCAATGCAACCATACCGAATCCCATACTATTTTTCTCCCCAAAACCCGCTTCGTATCCAATTTCAATGAGTTTTTTAGTGCCTTTCACCTTGAATGGAAACACGACGGCACGAACGAAGGAATTCTTAATCTTTATCCTTTTGGTTATCTTCCCTTTGGAATGGATGTAATCCCAGTCTGGTATTATCTCAATATCTCCCTTTGGAGTTTCACCATAGAAAATTTCATACTTTCTCACTAGATTCTTCTTGAACACTTCGTAGAATCTTTCATCTTCTGGTGTCAAATAGGTGTGAACCAACTTTCCGTATTTGTCTTCTGGAACACTCAGTACAAGAGGTGATATCATTACAAATTGATATTCCTCAAGATCTGGCAATCTCTTTTCCACTTCGACTTTTTGAACGATGAACTCACTACTCCCCAACCTAACAATTGGGTTTTCCATGAGCGCAGAAAACAGGTATCTGACGAAATCCACAAGGGGTGATGCTATGAACCACCAACCTTTACCTGGAAAAACATGAATACAAGTTCCTTCCACCTCTTTGTGTTCAAAGAAAAGCTGGGAGAACGTGAAAAATTTAAATCTTTTTCCGTACCCAAATTTGTGGAGAAAACTGGCAAAATGTTCGTTCTGAGAGGCTATCTTGCTATAGATGAAACTGGAAAGAAAATAGTTGTAGTTGATAGGAATTCGACACTCCGGCACCAGGAAGGTTATCTTAATTCTCACAATCTCAACTCCTTCAAACCTTATGTGAATATTTTATCATAAAACCTTTCAACGTAAGACTTTCAATTTTTTATTTTTGAATACTGTTATAATAAACCCTTTGTTGAAGATGATATGAACTCCGTTTAGTTTTTCTTGATTTTTGAATCTTTTTCCGTATCCAGAAAATATGAGACCGCCTCCTTTTGCCTTTCCCTTCATGCCATGTCTCAAAACGAAAAGTACTTGATTTTTCGACAATCCCAACCTTTGAATATCCTTTTCAGCTCTCCTCGTGAAACCTATCACCTCGGTGATCACAGTCTTCACCTCCTTTTTATCCATGTTTACACGTACACTTTCCTTCCAACTCGTCCTTGTCTTTTATCCATCATTCGCTTGTACCTATCTTGCACTTTCTTTCGAGGCTCCATACATCATCATGTTTTTACGTACACTTTCCAATTTATAAAAAACCCCGCCAGAGGCGGGGTGTGTTCTTTACTCTACGAGCTTAAAAGGTCACATAAGTGCCTTTCTTTTTCACAAATTCGATGAAACGTCTATAAGTTGAATGTTTAGAAAGTGTTTTGGAATCACCAACGGTTATGAGTTTCCTCTTCGCTCTAGTGAGAGAAACATTGAAACGTCTCAAGTCTTCCAGAAAACCGATTTCCCCTTTCTTGTTCGATCTCACAAAAGAGATGATGATGACTTCTTTTTCTCTTCCTTGAAAACCATCCACGCTGTGTACTTCAACCTTCTCATCAACGAGGCTCTTTATCAGATCGACCTGGTCATCGTAAGGGGTGATCACTCCTATCCATTCCTTTTTTACACCCATCGAAAGAAGTTTTTCCACTATCTCTTTTACAATCTCTGCCTCGAGTGGATTTTCCTTTGAAGGAGAGTCTTTCCTTTGCCTTTCAAATCTGTTTTCGTTCTTCGACGTATCGATGAACACGAGAACATTCTTCGGTGAAAGGACAACATCCCAAAATTTACCAAAATTTGGAGGTTCCACTCCAAGGTCAAGGAGTGTTATGTGTTTTACGCTTTCATCTGCTTTCAATTCTCCATCGTAGAACTCGGTGCTTGGGAATTCCATGAGAAGCTCGTTCATGCGGTATTGTGTATCCAAAAGCACAGATTTCTCAGGATACTTTTTTATGAGTTCTTCGAAGAGGGTACGTGATAAATCTTTTGCTTCCTCTGAAAGAATCGTCGGTGGAAGTTGTTTATGATCCCCAGCCAAAACAAATTTCTTTCCTTTAGAAATGGGTATGAGAATACTAGGAATTGTAGCTTGAGATGCTTCATCTACGACTACTACGTCAAACAACACTGGTGCAATGATCTCAAGAGCTGAAGACGAGTTGGTTGAGAGTACCACCTGAGATTTTCTCACTATCTTGTTGGCTATGGTTTCTTCTCGCTCTTCGATGTTTTCTCTCAATTGTCGTATCTGATCGTTCAGCTTTATCCATTCGGCCATTTCTTTAATTTTCTCTCTGGAGACACCTCTCACACTCCAATTTTTCTCAGCGTATTCCAAAATCTTTTCGTCACTGAGACCTCTCCTCCATTGAGGAGACGGCTTGGTGAACTTGTCTCTTTTCTCAACGAGTTTGGCGAGTTTTTCTTTCATTTTCATTACTTCGGCGTATTCTTCACTTGATTCAATCTGATGAGCAAGTGTTGATTCTTTCAGATGAACGGAAACACGCGAAGGATGGCCTATTCTCACGAGTGAAACTCTTCCCCAGAGTCTCTCGACCAAATTGTCCACCGCCAAATTACTTTCTGCTGTTACAAGGATCTTTTTTCCACGTTTTACCTCCTGAACAATGTACTCCACCAGAGTTCTGGTCTTGCCGGTCCCGAACGGGCCGTGCACAAGGAAAAAATCGGAGCTACCGAGAGCGAACGATATCGCCTCTCTTTGACTATCGTTGAGACCTTCGTCAAGTGGGGTGAAAGATTCCTTCTGTGAGTCTTTCGGTTCTCTCTTACCAAGGAGAAACTCAAGAACTCTTTTTCCCTCTGGTGAAAGATCCCTTAGATTCTCTATCTGTCTTCTGAAAGTGATATCACTTGCAAACAAATCAACTCTGATGTTCTTGAGCTTCCAAGGAGGTAACCTATCAACGGCGATCGTGATGAATCTGGTTCCCTTCTCTACAACAGTTCCGGTGTAGTCGCTCTTCAACGGATTCCCTTTGCTTATCAACACGAGATCTCCAACGCTTATCTCCGTATCTATTTCCCTTCTCCTACCAAATCTCACAAGAAAGTACCCAAGCTCTTCTCCTACAAATTTTCCGTTCAAGCCCAGTATGGCTCTCCCTTTCTTCTCCCTTTCTTCTCCGGAGAGACGTTTTATTTCATCGATCATAGCGGATATTTCTGCGTTTCGCTCGAGTTCAACGAGCTTTATGAGTTTTTTGATAAAATTCTGAACCGTCATTCATGTATCACCTTCATTTTCGGTCCTTCTTGTAAGAATTTTCCTCTGAATTTTTCCTCCTTCAACATAAGGTGACTGTCAAGATCATGAAACTCAAAAGCGCCTGTTCCGAGAGCAAAATGAACGCTTTGATTTATTCCAAGACTAGACTCTCCCATACACCCTATCATGAGCTTCAATCCCGTTGATTCTGCTATCTTCACAATCGCAAGAGCATCGGAAATTCCCGATTTCATCAATTTTATATTCACGTAATCCACAGCCTCCTCCTTAACAAGCCTCATCACGTCGAATTTCGTTCTCGCAGATTCGTCCGCCGCCACCGGAAACGGAGAATGATACCTCACGAATCTTAATCCTTCTATATCTTCTCTTCTCACAGGTTGTTCAAAAACAGCTACATCCACTCCTGCTTGATAGATCTTTTTGGCAAATTCTAAGGCTTCTTTCGGTGAATATCCCATGTTTGCATCCACGATGTACCGAGCTCCTTTTGTTACTCGGGCTATCTCCATCATCGCCTCGATGTCTTCCTTCAAATTCTCTCCCACTTTCACCTTTATAACTCTGAAACCTTCTTCGTATATCCTTTGAGCTTCTTTCATTCGATTTTCTATCGTATCGATTCCCACAGTTTTGTCTGTTTCTATCTCCTCCTTCATCCCTCCGAGGATATTACACACTTCCGTGTTCCATTCTTGAGCTAAGGCATCCAATACTGCGAATTGAACGGCTGCCTTCAAACTGGGAAAAGCAAAGAGTTTGTCGGTTACAGAAAAGATCGTTCCGTAGTTTTCAACCTCTTGCCCGATCAGCATCTCTTTTACAAAGTTCTCCAGTGATAGGATCGCCTCCACTTTTTCACCGTTCACTCTGAAAGAAGGAGAGGCCTCACCGCATCCTCTTATTCCACTCTGAAGAACGATTTCCACTTCAACATTCTTGGTTTCCGAAGAGATACTCCCCGTTATGTGGAAAGGCTTTTCGTACTCATACTTTCTGAGAGAAAACTTCACATCAACGATCTTCGACATAATCACACCTCCTCGAATTCTAAGACCTCTATTTTACTCTCAAAAGGAACCTTTCCGAAATCGTCTTCCGCCTCTCCTATCTGGTTGTCAGTTGGGTCGTTTCTGAAAAATCGTGTTTTGGGATCGAAATCTTTCATGAAGTCATCGTTCGCCACCATTCTGAATCCGTCTAAGTTCCCAAAGTAGAATCTTCTGAAGGATTCGATATCTTTCCTTGCGCCTCCGAAAGACAGGTCTGCTGGTAGCCAACCGTACGGTTCCACGTAAAAGAGAGCCCAGTCGTGTGGGGAAGCGAAAAGTGGGTTTATGTACCATCCGGATTGCCACCTTGCGGGAACACCAGCGATTCTACACATGGTGATGAAGAGAAGCGCTTGAAAACCGCAATCTCCTTTTAGGTTGTTCACAACGAAGTCCGTGATATTTTCGTAGAGAGCGTAAGGTTTCACATATGAATAGCGGACATGATAGGTGATCCAATCATAGATTCTTTTTGCCTTCAAATAGGGATTCTTCTCATCATCGATGACATTTTCAGTGAGTCTTTTCAGCTTTGGAGTAAAAACAATGTGGGGTAGTTCTTCCTTCAGAAACTCCTGGAATTTCCCACTTTCCCTAACTTTTTCCGGATCGATGTTGTTCACCCATTCCCTCACAACGTACTCGAATTCTACGAAAAATGTATCCCCTTCCCCTTCGAAATAGACCGTTCTTTGAGGAACTGAATTGGGAGCCAAATAGAAATCTTTGTGACTCGTTCCCAAAAGATTTACTCTATCAATCTGATGACCCTCTTTCGGGAAAGGAAGCCAAACGCGGCACTTGCCGACACTCTTCTTCAGCTTCATTGTAATACGAGCCCTTACATGATAGGATTTCGGTGTCTCGCCTTCCACAAGAGCTTTGAGGCGTTCATGAAGAATTTCTCTGGACCTTTCTCTTAACTCGTCCTTTCTCATTCTCTTCTTGTACTCTTCTTTTGCAAAGGCCAAATTATGAACGAATCTTCTTTCAAACATTCTTTTCCCTTCGACAAAGACGTAATCCAAAGCTCCCTCTTTCAAGAGCTGATGATATTCATCTTCAGAAAAACTTTCAAAGGTCTCTTTGAGTAGTTTCAAAGCGGATTTCTCGTCATAAGGATAGTTTTCAAGGAGTCTTTCAATTCGTTCTTTTTCGTACAAAAGTCTTTTTCTCTGCAACTCTGGAATGTCTTTCTCGAGGAAGATGTCGATCAACCTCCTGGCTGCAGAAAAGTTACCCAACATTTCCTCTCTGAGTATCTCTTCTGGTAAACTGTAGATCAGAAACTCCATAATATCCCCCCTCGGAAAGGAAGTGATGAATGGATGTTCGTAGAACTCTCTTATCCTTTGGAAGAAAAAGGTATCACATATCCAGACAATCCTCCCACATATTTCGAAGAGGTGGAAAGGATAGAAAGAGGTGCCACTGCCAACACTTCTATGATACATCTTTTCACCCATACAGGCACCCATGTTGATGCACCGTTCCACTTCTGTAAAGAAGGCTGGAAACTTGATGAAGTGCCCCTGGAGTATTTTATTTTTGAACATCCTGTTCTGGTCAACAGAGAAAAAAATCCTATGGAGCTTTTTACTCTTGAAGACATCGAAGAAATAAATCTTGAAGAAGTGGACCTTCTCATGTTCAGATCTGGTTTTGCCAGGCTCAGGGAAAAAGATCCTGCGACCTATCGTTTCTTGTTCCCTGGAATTTCTCCAGAACTTGCTCGCTTTTTGAGAGAAGAAGTACCGAGTCTGAGAGCGATCATGCTGGATTTTCTCAGTGCCGACCCTCTCGTGAAAGGTGCAAAAGAAGGCTATCTTGCTCACAAATGGCTTCTTTCGAAAGAATTCAGTCAAAAAAGACCTATTGTGATTTTTGAGGATGTGAATTTGGAGCCCATTACCAGCAAAAAGATAAAGCGTGTCATAGCGGTCCCTGTGAGATTCAAAGGACTGGATGGAAGTCCTGTGAGTGTTGTGGCAGAAGTGGAGTAA
Organism: Thermotoga sp. KOL6; assembly: GCF_002866025.1. NCBI lineage: Bacteria > Thermotogati > Thermotogota > Thermotogae > Thermotogales > Thermotogaceae > Thermotoga > Thermotoga sp. KOL6. The sequence continues at coordinate 12,568 of NZ_LNDE01000005.1, read as the reverse complement.
AGATTTCAGAGTAGACTCATTACCAAAGAGGAACAAAGCGGAACAGAAACATTGTCATCTATTGAAAGCGGAAGGATCTCACACACGGTGGCCGTTAAACCACCGATCAAAGCGGAAGAAAGATCCAACAAACCACTTAAAGAAATTGCGTACGCTATGAACAGATCGATAACAAGTCCCACCATCGTTCCTTCTACGGTCTTATCGAAAAGCTTTCTTTTTCCAAAAGAGGCACCTATAATCTTCGCAGCCATGTCACCGAACGCTAAAAAACAACCAGCTGTGAAGGCGATGTGTTTATCAAAAAGAAGAAAGCTCAAAATTACCCCGAGAAGAAACAAAGAAATGGAAGAAATTTGTTTTCTTTCATCTTTTCTGTATATCTTGAACTCAAGTTCCTCGTGAAAGAATCTATGAATTCTTTTACTCAAGAGCCGCACAACATCCGCTAAAAAGAACACAGAAAAAACAACTGTCGTAAGTAGAAGAAAGTCTCCTTTCTCCATTGTCATTCCAAGAACGAAAAGGAGAAAAGATGTCGGTCTTATGAACACCCTCCAACCAGCTTCATCAAGTTCGATCAGTTTTTCTTCCAGAATATTCTTCAAATTTATGAACATCAGAGTCACAATGAGAAGCCAGATGAACCAAATATCGTTTACCCTTCTCAATGTCAAAAGAACAGACAGAGCCGGGAGGACAAATATTCCGACAACATCTCCCTTCTTCGTTGTCCAAGATAGTACCGAGACTATCAGAAGAAGAAAGAACAAATCAGTAAGGAGTGTAGGAAAGGGGAGTGTCAGCCATGTGTTCCAGAGTGAAAAAAGGAGAAGTCCTACCGTTGTTGCTGCACCTTTTCCACCACGAAAATGCAAATAAAATGGAAAAACATGCCCTATAACAGCAAAATAGCCAGATAAGAACGATATGTAGTCTGGATAGCCCATCGCTTCCGCGATCTGAATCGCTAGTATTCCTTTTGTCGAGTCATAGAACGCGGTGACAACTGCTGGCCACAGACCCACTTCTCGATAAACATTCGTCGTACCTGCATGTCCACTTCCTACGCTTCGAATATCGATTCCCAACATCATTCTTGTGAGAAAGTACGCAGGAAGAATACTCCCAAGAAGATAGCCTATAACAAGAGGCATGACGTACACGTCGTATACCTCCAAAAAAACCCCCGCGATCCTGCGGGGGTTATATTTCCAATCTCAAGAGATCTCTTAAATGTTTTTTCTCTTCTTCAATAATAGCTTGTACAGGTTCTTTCTCCGGTACATAACCGAGTATTTCACTGTAGAAAATGATGGAGTCTTTTTCCACCTCGATAGCTCTTCGAACAGCCTCTCTTAAATCATCTGGAGGAGTGTTTTCCAGTTTCGGAAAGATCGACATTTCCGCAAGTGACTCCAAATAGCCAAGAACCTCGTCAGAAGGATTCAAATCCTGTTCGTATTTGTCAAGGATCTCTTTAAACTTTCTGGAGTGATCCCTTTCTTGTTCCGCAAGCCTTTCAAACAATGCTTTTGCTTCACCCTCTGACCTCTCTGCGAGATTTTTGTAATAAGTGTAACCTGTTGACTCAATCTTCAAAGCTATATTCAAAAGATCCTTCGGCCCTATCATTCTATCGCCTCCTCCACAGATACGGCAGGAGATACTTTGCTGATCGCACCGAATCTACAAACTTCGATACAACTACCACATTTGACACATTCAGCCTGATCTATAACGTGAGGCTGCCTTACACTACCACTGATACACTGGACTGGACAGACTCTAGCACAAGCGGTACAGCCAACACACTTTTCCGGATCTATCACATAGCTTATCAGGGCCTTACATTTCTTTGCTGGGCACTTCTTCTCTCTCACGTGTGCAAGGTATTCATCTTTGAAATACCTGAGAGTAGAGAGAACAGGATTGGGAGCAGTTTGTCCAAGTCCACAGAGAGAAGTATCTTTCACCACATTTGCAAGCTTTTCCAGTTCTTCTATATCCTCTTCTGTTCCTTCACCGCTTACGATCTTTTCGAGTATCTCGAGCATCTTTTTTGTACCTTCCCTACAAGGAGTACACTTTCCACAGGATTCTTCTACGGTGAACTCGAGGAAAAATCTAGCGACATCGACCATACAATCATCTTCATCCATCACGATCATACCACCGGATCCCATGATTGCACCAAGTTTCTGCAGTGATTCGAAATCAACGGGTGTGTCTATGTATTCAGCGGGTATACATCCTCCACTTGGCCCCCCTGTTTGAATCGCTTTGAGCCTTTTATCCTTGGCGATTCCTCCTCCTATCTCGTAAATCAACTCTCTGAGTGTGATACCCATTGGAACTTCTACAAGACCTGTGTTCTTCACCTTACCGGCAAGAGCAAACACTTTTGTGCCTGGGGAGTTCTCAGTTCCATATTTTCTAAACTCTTTTGCCCCATTTCTGATAATCCATGGAACGTTCGCGAGCGTTTCCACGTTGTTGATGACTGTTGGATATCCCCAAAGACCCTTTTCGACAGGATACGGTGGCTTCACCCTAGGTTGCCCTCGTTCACCTTCTATCGAGGCCATTAAAGCAGTTTCTTCACCACAGACGAACGCTCCCGCTCCGATTCTTATTTCGATGTCGAAGGAAAAATCTGTGCCCATTATGTTCTCTCCCAAGAAACCGTATTCCCTAGCTTGCTTCAAAGCTATGCCGAGCCTTTCGATAGCGAGAGGATACTCTGCCCTCACATAAACGAAACCTTTCTGGGCACCTATGGCGTAAGCAGCGATCGTCATACCTTCTATAACTGCGTGAGGATCTCCCTCGAGGATAGATCTGTCCATGAACGCTCCTGGATCTCCTTCGTCAGCATTACACACCACAAATTTTTTCTCTGCTTTTTGTTTGGCGGCAAATTCCCATTTCAGCCCTGTTGGGAAACCTGCGCCACCTCTTCCCCTGAGACCACTTTCTTTGATTTCCTTTATCACTTCTTCTGGTTTCATTTGAAGAGCTTTAGCAAGCGCGAAATACCCATCTCTCGCTATGTATTCCTCTATCTTCGTGGGATCTATGACTCCAAGATTTCTTGTGACTATTTTCACTTGTTTTTTAAAGAAGGGAACCTCTTCGTGAACTCTGGGAACGGGTTTACCCTCAGGAGCACGATAAAGATATTTTTCCACAATTCTTCCTTTCAGAATGTGTTCCTCTACAATCTCTTTTGCAGCCTCCGGCGTAAGTTTTTGGTAGAACACACCTTCTGGATATATCACGGCGATGGGACCTAGAGTACACGCTCCCATACAACCAGTTTCTATAACCCTCACAACCTCACTGAGGCTGTACTTTTTCAGTTCCTCTTCGAAAGAATCTTTCACACTCTTTTCACCAGCAGAAATACATGCTCCTCCCGCACAAATGAGAATCGTATTCGTTGTGAGTGGCACCTTTTCCACCTCCAGCGTCAAGCTTCTCCTCTTCTGACAACCAGGTCTTCAACTACCCTTCCTTCAACTATGTGCATTTGTACAATTCTTCTGGCGTTCTCTGGAGTTACTCTACCGTAGACAACAGGTTCCTGACCTTCCAGCCTCACTTCCACTGTGGGCTCCACTTCACAAAGTCCCATGCAACCAGATTGCACAACAGCCACATCGTTTATGTTGAACTCGTTGAGCGCCTCAACGATTGCCTTCAGTGTTTCTTTCGCACCCGCTGCAATTCCACAAGTACCCATTGCAACGGTAATTTTGCCTCTTTTACCGGTTTCTCCTCGCAGCTGAAGATCTTTGAGGGCTTGTTCTTTTATCTTCATGAGCTCTTCCAAACTTTTAACCTTACCCATTCCTCATCCCTCCCGCTTATACTTACTGATGATTTGAGGTACCATGTCGGGCGTAACCCTCCCGTAAAAGTCATCTTCGTCTACCATGACAACCGGTGCCATACTGCATGCTCCAAGACATCTCACACCATGGACAGAAAACATACCATCACTTGTGGGTTCATCTGGGTCGACTTTCAACTCCTCGAGAAACCTTTCGAATATTTTGTCGGCTCCTTTTACATAACAGGCGGTACCAAGACAAACTTTGATCTGATGCCTCCCTTTTGGTTTTGTAGAAAAGAAGTTGTAGAAGGTGACCACTCCATAAATTTTCGAAAGTGGTACATCGAGCTTGTCAGAGATGAACTCGAGCACGTCTGCAGGGAGATAACCGAACAATTCCTGAGCTTTGTGCAACACCTGTATCAATACATCTTTCTTCCCTTTGTAGCCATTTTCTTCTATAAATTCCTCCAACTCTTTGAAAAGTTCTTCTTTTGTTTTGATCAACCTCGCCACCTCCTAAAATGATATTAATTCGGGATTTTTGTCACAATTTTTGTCTGATATTTTTTTCACATTCACTACTTTCAATTATACTCCATATAATCTCTTGCTAAAAAGAAAAGAAAAGGTTAAAAGTGATAAAATTAGAAGGGTTTTAGAAAAAGCGTGCATCGGAGGTGATGTTGTTGTGTTGGAAAACGAAATACTATACGATGATGGACAACATAAGTTCTTCTTTCTAGGATGGGAAGAAAAGGAAGAAGAAATTGTACAGACGAACCAATATTTGATATTGGATGGCGACGAAGGAGTGCTGCTAGATCCTGGAGGAGCACATGTGTTTCCAAGAGTCATGTCGAATGTTGCTGAAATAACGGATTTATCCAAAATAAGGCATATTTTTTATACACATCAAGATCCAGATGTTACCTCCGGTATTCTTCTTTGGCTTTCCATATGTGAAAAAGCGAAGATATACATTTCTTCTCTGTGGGTGAGATTTCTACCACACTTTGGGATCTTCGATCAAAGAAGAATTGTACCGATTCCAGACTCGGGAACAAGAATAAGACTTTCAAGTGGAAGAGAGTTGGAAGTTCTCCCAGCCCATTTTTTACATTCTACAGGAAACTTTGTACTCTACGATCCTGTTTCAAAAGTTCTCTTTTCTGGTGATATTGGAGCTGCTGTTTTCGAAAAAGGGAAAAGATATAGATACGTAGACGATTTTGAAAAGCACGTTCCTCTCATGGAAACTTTTCACAGGAGGTACATGTCATCCAACATCGCGTGTAGAAGGTGGGTGGAGATGGTATCGAAAAGACCCATAGAAATAATTGCGCCACAACATGGTGCCGTGTTCAGAGGAGAGACGGTAAAGAAATTTCTAGAGTGGTTTAGAAATTTGAAATGCGGTGTCGATATAATCGACAGCTTCTACATGTGAGGTGGGAGTCATGAAAGAAGTCATGGAGAAACTGATATCCGCTTTCTTCGCAGAAAACACAATCATCTCGTTTACCAGTCAGCTCGACGAAGCACTCAGCAGAAAACTGAGAAAAATACAAGTTCGAGTTGAGAACGTTAAAGACCGTTTTTTGGAACTCAACAAATTCTTTCAAAAAATGGTGGAAGATTTCCAATCTAAGAGCGAAAAATTAGTTTCTACAATTCAAGACATGGAAAGAATGAATAAAGACATTGTAGAAGAACTCAAAAGGTCCGGAACGGATGTCGATCAGGTTGTCACAAAAGTAAAAGAAGCGACTTCCCAAATATCGAAAACACTGGAGAACATTAGATCCATAGAGGAACTGGTTCAAAACATAATGAAGATCGCTCGAGAAACGAACATATTGGCTCTGAATGCAACTATAGAAGCCGCACGTGCTGGAGAAGCGGGAAGGGGTTTCAGTGTTGTGGCAAACGAAGTTCAAAATCTCTCCAATGAAACGAACAAAGTAACAAAGCAAATAGTTGAAAAAACAAAAGACATAATAGAATCCACCCAGCGATCCCTCGAAAATCTAGAATTCATGGCAAACCTATTCGAAACAATAGGAAAAACTCTTCAGAACATGATCCAATTTATGGAAAAAAACATTGGACTTCTTCAAGATATAAAAAACACGTTCGATGAATCGAGTAAAACGTTGACAGAAGAAAGTGGAGAAATAAACAACGCAACAGAAGTTTTGGAAGAGACGACGAGAGGATTCACAACAATCACCCGGGTAATAAACTCCATAGTTTCCGCTCAAAAGAAGCTAAAGGATCTGAAAATTTAATGTATTGTTCAAGTATTCCATTATAAAAATGAATTATGTATTTGATACAATAACGTGGGTTAAATCACAAGCTCAAGGAGGTGCAACCGATGCCCGTCGCGAAGAAATATTTTGAAATTCGATGGCATGGAAGAGCCGGGCAAGGAGCAAAGAGTGCTTCTCAAATGTTAGCAGAAGCAGCATTAGAAGCAGGAAAATATGTTCAGGCTTTTCCGGAATATGGAGCTGAGAGGACGGGTGCTCCCATGCGAGCTTTCAACAGGATAGGCGATGAGTACATCAGAGTGAGATCTGCTATAGAAAATCCTGATGTCGTTGTAGTAATAGATGAAACTCTTCTCTCGCCCACCATCGTTGAGGGCTTATCCGAAGATGGCATTCTTCTTGTCAACACTGTAAAAGACTTCGATTTCGTCCGACAGAAAACAGGATTCAACGGAAAGATCTGCATAGTTGATGCTACAGATATTGCTCTACAAGAAATAAAACGCGGTATTCCCAACACTCCGATGTTGGGAGCTCTAGTCAAAGTAACCGGAATCGTTCCACTCGAAGTGATCGAGAAAAGAATAGAAAAGATGTTCGGAAAGAAATTCGCAGCCGAAATTGTTGAAGCCAACAAAAGGGCTCTGAGGCGGGGTTACGAAGAAGTTAAATGTTCAGAATGAGGAGGTGTGATAATGTCACTTAAAAGTTGGAAAGAGATTCCTATAGGAGGCGTGATTGACAAACCTGGAACTGCAAGAGAGTACAAAACTGGTACATGGCGAGTAATGAGACCGATCCTTCACAAAGAAAAATGTATAGATTGTATGTTTTGCTGGCTTTACTGTCCCGATCAAGCGGTTGTGCAAGAGGGTGGAATAATGAAAGGATTCGATTATGAATATTGTAAAGGATGCGGTTTGTGTGCAAATGTTTGTCCCAAACAGGCTATAGAAATGAGGCCCGAGACCGAGTTCTTGGGTGAGGAGGGATAAAAATGGAAAGAGTAGTTGAGAAAGTAGCCGTTACCGGTGCGGAAGCTGTTGCAAATGCAATGAGACAGATAGAACCTGATGTTGTTGCCGCGTATCCCATAACCCCTCAAACACCGATCGTTGAGTATTTTGCCAGATTTGTCGCTGATGGAGTTGTCAGAACTGAAATGATCCCAGTTGAAAGTGAACATAGTGCAATGAGCGCTGTTGTGGGTGCGGCAGCCGCTGGAGCGAGAGCCATGACCGCAACAAGTGCAAATGGGCTTGCCTTAATGCACGAGATAGTTTATATAGCAGCATCTTACAGGCTCCCTATCGTGATGCCCGTTGTGAATAGGGCACTCAGCGGGCCTATAAATATTCACTGCGATCATAGTGATGCTATGGCAGAGAGAGACTCCGGATGGATCCAATTTTTTGTCGAGACGAACCAAGAGGCATACGATCTCACCATTCTCGCTGTTAGACTTGCAGAACACGAGGATGTGAGATTACCCGTCATGGTCAATCTCGACGGTTTCATACTCTCACACGGCGTGGAACCTGTAGAGTTCTATCCCGATGAACTGGTGAAAAAATTCGTTGGAGAGCTGAAACCGTTGTATCCTCTTCTGGACACAGAGCATCCAGTCACCTGGGGTCCACTTGACCTTTACGACTACTATTTCGAACACAAAAGACAACAGATCGAAGCCATGGAAAACGCAAAAAAGGTGTTCCCGGAAATAGCAAAGGAATTCGAAGAAACGTTCGGAAGAAAATACTGGTTCGTTGAACCTTATAAACTCGACGATGCAGAACACGTGATGGTTGCACTCGGTTCAACGAACAGTACGATAAAGTATGTAGTCGACGAGCTCAGAGAGGAAGGACACAAAGTTGGTGCACTGAAGATTTGGATGTTTAGACCTTTCCCGAAAGAAGAGATCCAAGAACTTCTAAATGGCAGAAAGAGCGTGGTCGTTCTCGATAGATCCGTTTCCTTTGGAGCAGAAGCACCACTCTACGAAGCAGTTAAATCCTCATTGTACGAAGTTGCAGCAAGGCCAATGCTTGGATCCTACGTGTATGGTCTTGGTGGAAGAGATATAAAACCAGAACATATAAGAAAGGCTTTCGAAGACGCGATCAATGGCAATCTCATTGCGGATGAACAAAGATATCTTGGTCTCAGAGAATGAGGAGGTGTGAAGAATGCCTGTTAATATAAAGCAACTGGCTCAAGAGTTCGATAAAAAAGAGATAGGAATCACACAAGGCCATAGGCTGTGCCCAGGTTGTGGAGCTCCCATCACAGTGAAATTCGTCATGATGGTAGCAAGGCATTTGGGATACGAACCGGTTGTTGGCTTGGCCACAGGGTGTCTCGAAGTTTCCACAACAATCTACCCTTACACCGCCTGGAGCGTTCCTTACATTCATAACGCCTTCGAAAACGTCGCAGCAACTATGAGTGGTGTAGAAACAGCCTACAGATCTCTCAAGAACAAAGGGAAGATTCCTGAAGACAAAAAATACGCTTTCATTGCTTTCGGTGGAGATGGTGGAACGTACGATATAGGTCTTCAGTCTCTCTCTGGAATGGTGGAAAGAGGTCACAAAGTACTTTACGTTCTCTACGACAACGAAGGCTACATGAACACGGGAAACCAGAGATCAGGTTCCACACCTCCAGGTTCAGACACCACAACGGCTCCTGTTGGAAAGAAACTCCCTGGTAAGGTTCAACTCAAAAAGAATATAGTGGAAATAGTTGCAGCTCATGAAAATGTTTACGCTGCAACTGCATCTCTTTCTGATCCAATGGATTTCTTCACCAAAGTAGAAAAAGCACTCAATTTCGATGGACCATCGTTCTTAGCGGTCTTTTCACCGTGCGTTAGGTTCTGGAGGGTGAGCGAAGATAAAACGGTGGAAATTTCTAAGCTCGCCGTTGAAACGAAATACTGGCCACTCTACGAAGTGGAAAGAGGAGTTTACAGAGTTACCAGAAAACCAAGACAATTCAAGCCCGTTGAGGAATTCATCAAGGCTCAGGGAAGATTCAGGAAACTTCTCTCGAGACCAGATGCAAACGAGATAATCGCAGAGCTTCAAGAGTATCTCGATAGAAGATGGGAGAGATTACTGGCTCTCGAAGAAGCCACGAAGGATAAACCAATCAGATGAAAAAGGCGGGGGAATCCCCGCCTTTTTTGTGAGGTGAGAAAGATGCTTGCTGGAAAAGTTGCCATCGTTACAGGCGGAGGTCAAGGAATAGGGGCGGCAATTGCCCAACTCTTTGCTGAGAACGGTATGAAAGTTGTGATCGCAGAAATAGACGAAGAGGCAGGTCAAGAAAGGGAGGAAATATTGAGATCAAAGGGTTTAGATGCTGTATTCGTGAAGACGGACGTTTCAGATGAAGAGTCCGTGAAAAATATGGTGAAAAAGACGGTGGAAATTTATGGGGGAATAGATGTTCTTGTCAACAACGCCGCGATTATGTCCGTGAAAAGCATTTTTGAAAGAACTTTGGAAGAATGGGAAAGGGTCATCAAAGTGAACCTCACAGGGCCATATATTTGTTCACGCTACTGTGCAGAACATATGATAAAACGCAACGGAGGTGTGATCATAAACATAGCGAGTACCAGGGCCTTCCAATCGGAACCTAACACAGAACCCTATTCTGCTTCCAAAGGAGGGCTCATTGCCCTCACACATTCTCTCGCTGTAAGCCTTTCAAAGTACCGGATAAGAGTGGTGAGTATCAGCCCAGGTTGGATCGAAACGTCGGAATGGAAGAAGAGGTCTCTGAGGAGAAAGCCCGAACTCAGATCAATAGATCACGAACAACATCCTGCAGGAAGAGTGGGAAATCCTCTGGATATCGCTCATCTTTGTGCCTTTTTGGCAGACAATGAAAAGGCTGGTTTCATCACGGGGGTAAATTTCACAGTTGACGGTGGAATGACGATAAAGATGATTTACGAGGAGTGAAGAAATGTGGAATACATTGTGGTTGCCGTCGGAGGATCGTTGGGGGCAGTTCTTCGCTATTTTCTCTCCAAAATGATCAACTCACTGTTTCCGTTCACCTATATTCCTCTCGGCACTGTTGTTGTGAACTCCATTGGTTCTTTTATTCTCTCATTTTTGATGTTTTCTTCTATTTTCAGATTAGTTATCTCTGAAAAAATCATCCTGTTTTTCGGAACGGGTTTCCTCGGGGCCTTCACCACGTTTTCTACTTTCACCTATGAAACACTCTCGCTCATTGAAGAGGATCCATTGAGAGGAATAAATTACGTGATCATCAACTTGTTTTTCGGAATCACCTGCGCCTATCTTGGAATGATATTGGGGAGGGGGAAGATCTCGTGAAACTTTTGAAGATCTACTTAGGAGAAAAAGATAAATATAGTGGTAAACCACTCTTTGAATTCATCGTGAAACGTGCATACGAGCTTGGAATGAAGGGTGTGACAGTTTACAGGGGAGTGATGGGATTCGGCCATAAAAGGCACATACACAGAAGCGATTTTTTCAGTTTGTCGCCTGATCTGCCAATAATCATTGAAATTGTCGACAGTGAAGAGAAAATACACGTTTTCATAAAAGAGATTGAAAACGTGGAATTCGACGGACTCGTTTTTACAGCTGATGTGGATGTCATCAGGATGGGCTAGCGATCGAAGAATCTATCGAGCTCACTGTAACTTATCTTGAAAGAAATCGGCCTACCATGAGGACAATTTGTGTACCTTTTCTTGAAATAAACATCCAAAAGCTTTGTTGCCGTATCTTCATCGAATTTTCCGGATTTGATTGCAAGCTTACAGGCAGCGAGGGCTATTTTTTCTTTCAGCTTTTCTGTTTCACCATGAGAAAATTCTTTGAAAAAGTCTTCCAAGATATCTTCGGTTAGGAATGCCGGTGCCCCTACAACCATCAGCTTTCCATCCTTCACTTCGAAAGAGAATCCCAACCTTTCTAAATCTTCTTTTTCTTGATCAGTAACATTTACGGAGATCTCTTTACGTAGCGTTCTCGTTTCCCAGATTTTCTTGGTCATGATATCTTCGTAAATGATTCTTTCGTGCAAAGCATGTAGATCCACAAAAAGAACACCATCTTCCATCTCGACAACAGCATACTTTTTCTTGATGAGAAACCACCTGTAAGAAGGGGATTCTGATACATTCATCGTTTTTTTGGAGATTTCCTCGTAAGTAATGACTCTATACCACTGCTTTGCAAGATTCTTTCTCAACACTTCTTCCAAAGTTCTCTTGACCTTTTCTTCTTCCAGAAATTTAACTGTAATCTTGGATGGATGAACATTGATGTCGAGCTTTTCGGGACTGATTTCTAGGAACAAAACTACAACAGGGTATCTCCTTTTCGGAAGATCGTATACCTTCATAAGTACTTCATGAAGTTCTTCGGATATCACGTAACGCCTGTTCACATAGAAAAACTCTCCTGTTTTGTTGGGTCTGGTCACTTCCTTTGTTGAGATGACTCCTTTTATCGCGAATTCAGGTAACTCTTCTTCGATAACAATGTGCCCCTTTCTCAAATCATCAAGTATTAGAAGAGGTCTTTCGAAAAAGTCCTTCGTCGCGGGAAAAGAAAGCTCGATCTTCCCATCGGAAACAAAGGTAAAATTCACATCATTTCTCGGAAGAGCCATCCTTTCAAACATTTCACGACACATTCTACGTTCTATCGCACTGGATTTCAAAGTTTTTCTTCGTACTGGTACATTGAAAAAGATATCCCTTACCTCCACCGTAGTACCTCTGTTTCTGTGAGTTCTGGAAACTTCTTTCACTTTTCCACCTTCAATTAGAACCTGCGTTGCAAAAATGTCGTTCTCGGTTCTTGTAATAATCCTTGTTCTGCTCACCTGCACAATTGAAGAAAGCGCTTCTCCCCTAAAGCCGTAAGTTTTTATCCTGTAGAGATCATCTTCACTTGATATTTTGCTTGTTGTATGAGGCTCTATCGCAAGAAGCACTTCCTCTTTGCTCATACCTACTCCATTGTCAGAGACAATAACAAGGCTTTTTCCGCCTTTTTCTATTTCAACAAAAACTTCAGTAGCACCCGCGTCTAAACTGTTTTCAACAAGTTCTTTCAGGACGAAAGATGGATTGTGAATCACCTCACCGGCAGCAATTTTCCTTATCAGCTTCTCAGGAAGTCTCTTTATCCTCAAGTGATTCACCTCTTATTCTTCATCTTCTGAAAGATTCTAACACAAAATAAAAGAGCGGGAGATTCCCGCTCGGGTTCTTCTGTTTTTATTGCCGCCCTATCTTACTTTGAAATTGGATACAACGTTAGAGAGTTTTTCAGAGACGCTGGCGAGTTTATCGGCAGCATCTTTCACTTTGGCAGAAGAAGAAGCTTGATTTTCGATGAGTTCTTCCATCCTACCAAGACTCTCTACCACTCCCTCTACTACCTTC
>NZ_LNDE01000004.1 GCF_002866025.1 Thermotoga sp. KOL6 | reverse complement strand
CCGTAACCGCTTTCGCCGAGTTTTCCACCCTTAACAACCGTGTTCCAGAAATCCTTTCCTTGTGAGAGATCGATCACATACCCAACTCCACCAAGCGTACCCGCCCCGTAAGCTCCAAGTGGGGCTAAGATAACTAAAGAAGGTCTATCTCTAAAGATATCGGGGATGACCAGGTAAGGTTCTTCGGTCTCCTTTAAGAGTTTTAAATATTTCTGATAGATTTCCGAAGTTGCCTCGAGTTCTTCCAAACCACCAGCGGTAGCAATGTATCCAGATCCCGTCATTTCTTCAAAAGCAAGGCCGGCGACGAGAGTATTAGATGCCTCCTGAATCAATTTGACCATGTTCGACGCCATAGAATAAGTATCCAGAAGTTGTGCTTCCATCGAAGTTGTAAGTCCTTTTGCTCTTTCCACGTACTTGTTCAATTTCTCGGAAAGGTAGTTGGAGAGAACATCAATTTGAACTGTTGCATTTTTCTTAACTGTTTCAACAACGGCTCCTGAAACACTTCGATAGATCAAATAAAAACTAACAAGGAGTCCTGCCAAAACAATCAATATAATCATAAAGATCTTCAATCGTAATGTCACGATCTCTACCTCCCGAATGTTGTAATTTACCATTCGTTATTTTATCAGAATACTGGTTAGAATGAAAGAAAAAATACCAGAAATTGTGGGAGTCAAAAACCAACCACTCAGAATTCTGATTAAAACTTTCTTATTTCCTAACTTCATTCCTTTCGAATATCCTGCTCCTAAAACCGCACCAACAATGGCCTGTGAAGAAGAAACTGGAATCCCCACCAAACTGAAGATCCAAACAGTTATAGCCTGAGAAAGAACTGCTACGGTCGAAGTGAAATGATCTAACTCTATTAATTTTTTTCCAACGGTCATCATGACGTTCTTGCTGTAAGTGAGTATACCAAGAGCTATACTTATACCACCAAGAATCGCTGCTTGCTCTACGTTGAGAAGTTTTCCTACGAACACCCCTGTTACATTCGCCACATTATTAGCACCGAGCGAAAAAGCACCGTACGCCCCAAACATCCAAGCAAAAACTTTTATAAGTTTATCCTGGGTCTGTATGTTGGGTATCTTTCTGAGAACATATGAAAAGGCCGGATAAAGTAAAAGACTCAAAATCAACGCACCTGTTGGTGTTAAAAGCCAAACAATGAATATCTTTGTCAAAGCTGTGAAGTCAACACCTTTTATACCCATGGTTGAAAGATTGGCCCCCACAATCCCACCAACTACCGCTTGAGATGTGGAAACTGGAATTCCCAGTTTAGTCATAATTGTAACGGTGAGAGCTCCGGAAAATACAGAAAGGGAAGAAGCAAGTAGATCCGAAGCACTAAGCGAACCTATGTTTTGGAGTCCTTTTCCTCCACCTACAACTGATCCAATTACGACGAAAATAGACGCCACAATGGTGGCCTTCCTATAAGGTGTCAATCCCGATCCTACAAAAGGTCCAAAAATATTCGCAGCATCGTTAGCCCCAAGTGACCATCCAAGAAAAAGCGCAGGAAGAAGATAAAGTATCATATGGAACCCCCCAAGAATTTGTGGTGAATCTAAAAAATTGTATCTCAAGAACTCGCAAAACAAAAAAACAAATGTTGAACCAATATATGAACGTTTCAGTCTCAACTCAAGGAATTGGGTAGTAGCAAATTCAACACCCGGTGGATTTTCACATTAATTTAAAAATATAGTACCACTTTAGGAAAGAAATTAGAATATTCTCTTAACCTGTTACATTTACAATGTAATTCGGAGAATGAAAATTGACCCCCCTATCCCCCTTGAGATACACCCCCCACGGCTTTGGCGGGCTCGAAAGAGCCCGCATTTTTTATTTTATGTGTGATAGAATTGTAAATGACAAATAAAGGGGAGGGGAAGCTATGGGAGATATTGGCACCTTAATCTTTCAAATTTTTTGGATGATTTTTATATTTTCGCTCATTACGCCTTTTCTTAAGAATTCCGCTCTTAAATCCGCAAGAGAGACCCTTATAAGAAGTCTCGAAAAAAAGCGAAACAGCCGAGTGATAACTCTCATACATCGGACTGAATCCATAAATTTTCTTGGGTTTCCTGTGAGACGTTACATCGATATAGAGGACTCAGAAGAAGTTTTGAGAGCGATAAAGTTAACTCCCCAAGACATGCCCATAGATTTAATAATACACACGCCAGGTGGTCTTGTCTTAGCTGCAGAACAGATAGCAAGAGCTCTGAAAAGACACAAAGGAAAAGTAACTGTTTTCGTTCCACACTACGCTATGTCCGGTGGAACTTTGATCGCTCTCGCTGCCGATGAGATAGTTATGGATGAAAACGCTGTTTTGGGTCCTCTTGATCCTCAGATTGGTAACATGCCTGCTCCTTCCATCCTTTCAGTTGTTAAGAAGAAAGATGTTAACGAAATAGATGATCAAACACTTATTCTTGCAGATATAGCTGAAAAGGCTATCAAGCAGATGAAAGAATTCGTAAAGGAAATTCTAATAGACAAGATGCCGGGGGAGAAAGCTGAGGAAGTAGCAAGTAGACTCTGTGAAGGATATTGGACACATGATTATCCTCTCAACTATCAGAAACTGAAAGAGCTCGGAATACAAGTGAATACAAACATGCCCGCAGAAGTTTACGAGCTCATGGATCTTTACAAACAGTCGGAACCCAAACGACCGTCCGTCGGGTACATACCCGCACCTTATTACAAAGGAAGGGAAACGAGTGGTGAGAATAGATGATTTTTACAAGAAAGAATATGGTTTGGTAGTGGGTGTGGATGAAGCAGGTAGAGGATGTTTAGCAGGCCCAGTAGTGGCTGCAGCTGTGTTTTTGAAAGAAAATGTAGAAGGAATAAACGACTCAAAACAACTCTCTCCAAAAATAAGGGAGGAACTTTTCGGTATGATAATGAAAAAAGCTGTCGTTGGAATTGGAATTGCTACACCCGAGGAAATAGATATCTTGAACATATTCAATGCCACAAAAATTGCCATGAATCGCGCATTAGAGAATCTTTCCGTAAAACCAGCATTCGTGCTTGTGGATGGAAAAGGAATAGAACTTAACATTCCAGGGGTTTGTTTGGTCAAGGGAGATCAGAAAAGTAAGCTGATAGGCGCTGCATCCATAGTTGCCAAGGTGATAAGGGATAGAATGATGGAAAAATTCAGCAAGATTTATCCACAATTTTCCTTCCACGAACACAAAGGATACGCTACAAAGAAACACTTAGATGAGTTGAAACATCATGGTGTGCTTCCCATACACAGAATGAGTTTCAAGCCGGTTTTGGAAAATCTCTCTGGAGAAATTCTCTCTGAGTTTTTGAAAAAAAATCTCATCTCCAAAGAACGTTTCGAAAAAATCTCAAATCTTTTGGGGGCGAGAAGAAATGTGGTTTTCCGGAAAGAAGGAGTCGGACATAATCTCACTCTTTTTTAATCATGTCGGCAAAGTAGAAGAAACTCTGTCGTGCGTTTTCGATCTTCTGAAAAATTATCTCAGAGAATCCGACGAAATAGAAAGTTTGTACATACGAGCTCAGAGATTGGAAAGTGAAGCAGATAGGGCTCGACGTAAAACCGAGATGGAAATGTACAGCGGGGCTTTTCTACCAAACTTTCGAGGAGATCTTCTGGGTTTGATAGAGTCTTTAGATAAAGTGGCGAACAAAGCTGAGTACGTCGCGGATCTGCTGGTTCTTCAGAAACCCGAGATTCCTTCCGAAATAAAGGATCTCATATTAAGACAGATGGAATATTCTCTAAAGGCTTTCAGCTCTTTGAAACTGGCTCTGAAACATCTCTTCGAAGACTTGGACCGGGTAGGAGAATACGTTCTTGAAGTTGAAAGATACGAACACGAAGAAGATTCCGTAGAAAGAGAAGCTTTGAAAAAGTTGTTCAATATGGAGATAGATAGATGCAAAAAACTCGAGGTAAAGGAACTCATCAGGTGCATAGGAGACATTGCCGATAGAACGGAAGATGTCTCGGATAGAGTAGAGATCGTGCTTTTGAAGAGGAGGTTTTGAAATGGGAAGATCTGGTGAAATCTTCGAGGAACTCCTAGCCATAATGGAAAAACTTCGCTCTCCTGAGGGTTGTGAATGGGATAGAAAACAAACCCACGAAAGTTTGAAACCTTATCTCATTGAAGAATGTTACGAACTGATAGAAGCGATAGATGAAAAAAACGATGAGATGATGAAAGAGGAGCTCGGTGATGTACTTCTCCAGGTAGTTTTTCATTCTCAAATTGCAAAAGAGAGAGGAGCATTCACGGTGGAAAATGTAATTGAACATCTAAATGATAAACTCATTAGACGCCATCCCCACGTCTTCGGAGACAGCCCAGGGTATTCTTACAAACAATGGGAAGACATAAAAGCACAAGAGAAAGGAAAAGACAAATCATCGAGGATAGGAGAGATAAACCCACTTGTGCCAGCTTTGTCAATGGCGAGACGAATTCAAGAAAACGCCTCACAAGTAGGTTTCGACTGGGAGGATGTGAAAGGAGTTTATGAGAAGATAGAGGAGGAATTGAAAGAGTTGAAAAATGCTCAGAATCCTGAAAAGGTGGAAGAAGAGTTCGGAGATCTTCTCTTCTCCGTAGTTAATCTTTCAAGATTCTTGGGTGTTGAACCGGAGTCTGCTCTAAGAAAAGCAACTAAAAAGTTCGTGGAAAGATTTAAAAAGATGGAAGAACTCATAGAGAAGGATGGATTGGTTTTGGAACAATTATCGTTAGAGAAATTGAATGAATACTGGGAGAAAGCGAAAGGAGGAGATGAAGAATGAAAAAGGTGATTTTCCTGTCACTCATGGCAATGGTGGTCACTCTTTTTTCCCAAGCAACTACCACTTCCAGCACAATAGTAGCAATTGTTAACGGTGAACCCATTACCTCTGATCTTTTAGAGATTGAGGCGGATGTGAGCAATCTTCTCAAAAGCATCGCTCAAATTGACACCAGATTCTTCAATGTTCTTACAGGCACAGAAGAAGGTTTGAAATTGCTGTTGAAGTACAAATTGGAAGTTTTAAATTCTCTGATAGATGACCTTCTTATACAACAACTCGCCGAAAAGGAAGGTGTAGGAGTAACGGAGGAAGAGGCGAATGCAGAAGTTGAAAAAAGGCTCAAAGAAACTGTGGAAACGATGGGAATAACTCTCGAAGATTTAGACAAATTTTTGCAGAGTTCAGGTTACGGAGATCTCGAAACGTTCAAAAAGCGACTCATCTGGCACATGAAAACACAGCTTTCCCTCCAAAGACTCCAAGAAAAAATCACTCAGAGCGCAACCGTTACCTCTGAAGAAGCACAAAAGTATTACAACGAAAACAAAGAATCTTTCAGAATACCGGCGGCGGTTCATCTCTATCGGATAGTAGCCAAAGAGAAAAACACTATCGATGAGGCTCTTTCCAGGATCAGAAAAGGGGAAGAATTTCTTGAAGTTGCTACACAAGTGGCAACTGGTGGAGATCTTGGGTGGATAGAAGAAGGCCAACTGAACGAAGATATAGAAAGTGTTATTTTTGACGCACCAGAAGGAGCTATTCTTGGCCCATTTGAATCGAAAGACGGTTTCGTTCTTTACAAAATTGTTGAAAAAAGGACTTCCTCTTACAAAACGTTCGATGAGGTGAAAGAAGAGATTATCAACAAACTTCTTTCAGACAAAAAAACACAGCTTTGGAGCGACTGGTTTGAAAAAGCCTTCGAAGAGTTCAAAAAGAAAAGTCAAATAGAGATAAAACTTGGAGGGAGCGGAAAGTGAAGCTGAAGACAAAAACGATGGAGTGGACTGGTCAATCGTTGAAATTGTTAGATCAAAGAAAACTTCCTTTCGTCGAGGAATACGTTGAATGTAGATCGCACAAAGAGGTTGCTCATGCAATAAAAGAAATGATTGTGAGAGGAGCACCAGCAATTGGTGTTACAGCAGCGTTCGGATATGTTTTAGGATACAGAGAATTCAAAAATGGTAACTTGAAAGAATGGATGGAACAAGTGAAATACACTCTTTCCCAAACAAGGCCAACTGCTGTGAACCTCTTTTGGGCGTTGAACAGAATGGAGAAAGTATTTCTAGAAAACATCAACGAAAAAGATCTTGACACAATCCTGGAAAACGAAGCCATGAGGATGGCATACGAAGATATAGAAACGAACAAGGCTATTGGAAAAAACGGTGCTGAGCTCATAAAAGACGGTTCGACCGTTCTCACTCACTGCAATGCAGGAGCGTTGGCAACTGTAGATTACGGTACAGCCCTCGGCGTTATCAGGGCAGCTGTCGAATCCGGAAAGCGCGTGAAAGTCTTCGCTGACGAGACACGACCGTATCTTCAGGGAGCAAGGCTAACCGCTTGGGAACTCATGAAAGATGGTATAGAGGTGTACGTCATCACGGACAACATGGCAGGATGGCTCATGAAAAGAGGTTTGATAGACGCCGTTGTAGTGGGGGCAGACAGAATCGCTTTGAACGGAGACACCGCGAATAAAATAGGAACTTATTCACTTGCAGTCCTTGCTCACAGAAACAATATACCTTTTTACATAGCAGCTCCCGTTTCCACCATCGATCCCACCATAAAGAGTGGAAAAGAAATTCCTATTGAAGAGAGAAAAGCGGAAGAGGTAACTCATTGCGGTGGAAGTAGAATTGTACCAGAAGGAGTGAAAGTTCTAAATCCAGCCTTCGACGTTACAGAAAATTCCTTGATAACAGCGATCATAACTGAGAAAGGTGTTGTGAAACCACCGTTTGAAGAAAATATAAAGAAGATTCTTGAGGTGTAAAATTGGATCAGTTTTTCATCTTTCTTGAAGAAAAATTTTTGGCTTGGATGTGTCTGTTCGTAAGATTTACAGGCTTTTTCGTAATCGCTCCCTTTTTTTCGGAAAGGGCGTTTCCTGTTATCGTAAAAGTATTTCTTGCATTGTTCACAAGCTGGCTGACACTTTATTCATCGGATATCGAACTTCCACTCGATACGCCCGTGTTGGGATTCACTTTGAACGTGGTTTTCAACTTTTTAGTAGGAATGGGACTTGGATTCATTGTCTATTTGTTTCTTCAAGTGTTCAACGGTGCTGGCTATGTGTTTGGATTTCAAATAGGCTTTGGTATGGAGGAAGTCTTTGCACTCGGTGAAGAACAAACTAATCCTACGGGAGGTTTACTTTACTTTTTAGCTCTTACTGTTTTCGTCTTGATAAAAGGCCCACTGTTGATATTCGAGGGTCTCAGAGATTCGTTGAGAGTTTTCCCAATAGATCTCGTAAATTTGAAGAGCGATTTTTTCGCCTACATTGTGGGAAGATCTGGTGAGTTTTTCGTTATGATTCTTAAAATAGGTGCTCCTGTCATCGCTTTCATGCTCATTATAAGCATTGTCCTTGGAATCGTGTCGAGGTTGATACCTCAAATGAACGTTTTCATGGTTGGGTTGCCTTTGAAAGTGATAGTCGGTGTTATATTGATTTTGGGGATGCTTCCTATATGGGCAGAAATGGCTCAAAGAGTTTCAAGTCTTACCTTGAATGCTATTCAAGAACTTCTTGGGAAATAATACCGCTCCTATTTGCTGAAGCAGAGAGAACAGAGCGTGCCACACCAAGAAAAAGAAGAAAAGTAAGAGAAGAAGGAAGAGTTCCTACTTCACGGGAACTCAATATGGCTATTACCTTCCTTGCTTTCGCTGTCGTCTTGAAGGTATTCGGATTCCGTGCTACAAATGAGATCGCTCAAGATATCCAAGTGTTTTTCGCATTCGAGAGGACAAACGATATTCTCATGGTAGCTTTGGAACAATTCAAAAAGATATTCATGATGATGGGTGGCCTCATCCTGTTCATAATGGCTTCGGGAGTTTTGGTTGGAGCTTTACAGACAAGGTTTTTGTTTGCGCCTAAAGCTTTAAAACCAGATCTTAACAGAATAAATCCGGTTGAAGGTTTCAAAAGATTGTTCTCTCTCAAATCTTTGGTCGAACTTTTGAAAGCGATTCTGAAAGTCTCCATTGTGGGGATCGTTGTTTACCAAGTTTTGAGAAATAGATGGCATGAAATGGTTCTTTTTTCCGAAATGGGGATAGAAGATATGTTCTTGAACTTTTGGGATATCGCTTCTGAAATTGCATTGAAAAGTGGTATGGCTCTTCTCATTCTCGCTATTTTCGACTATCTCTACCAGAGATGGGAATATGAAAAGAGCATCCGGATGACTAAACAAGAACTTAAAGATGAACTCAAAGAAGTGGAAGGAAATCCCGAAGTGAAGAGAAGGCAGAGACAAATAATGTATGATATTTTACGAAAAAGAATGATGGAAGAAGTACCGAAGGCAGATGTTGTGATAACAAACCCAACACACTTTGCTGTCGCCCTCAAATATGATCCAGATACGATGAACGCCCCCACAGTGGTAGCAAAGGGAGTAGATCACTTAGCACTGAGGATCATCGAAATTGCAAAGGAAAACGGAGTAGCTATTGTGAGAAATCCTCCTCTTGCTCGTGACCTGTACTACAAAGTTGAAGTAGGTGAAGAAATATCTTCTGAATTCTATAAAATAGTGGCAGAGATACTCGTTTACGTTTACACGAAAAGAGGAGTGAGAATTTGAAGAATGTGGATGTTGTTGTTTCATTGTTGATAGTGGCTATCGTTCTTTTGATGGTGCTTCCTATACCGGATAGAATGCTGGATTTCTTCCAAATCCTTAATATAACGCTTTCCATGATCATTCTCTTTTCCACCATGTACATCAGAAATGCACTCGAGTTGTCTTCTTTTCCGACTTTACTCCTTGTCGTAACACTCTTCAGATTGGGTTTGAACATAGCGTCGACAAGACTCATTCTTTTGGAAGGTCCAAAATTCCAAGGAAGAGTCATTCGAACCTTCGGTGATTTTGTTGTTCGCGGCGATTACGTTGTTGGGTTAATCGTTTTCATGATTCTTGTGATAATACAATTCATAGTCATCACAAGAGGAGCTGAGAGGATAGCAGAGGTGGCCGCGAGATTCACATTGGATGCCATGCCTGGAAAACAAATGAGTGTAGATGCGGATTTAAACAGCGGTTTGATAACAGAAGAAGAGGCGAGAAAGAGACGAGAGGAAATAAGAAGAGAAGCAGATTTTTATGGTGCTATGGATGGAGCGAGTAAATTCGTAAGAGGGGACGCAATAGCGAGCATTATTATTGTCCTCATCAACATAGTCGGTGGCCTTCTCATCGGTATGTTGAGACACGGTATGAGTTTAGGAGAAGCCGCACAAGAGTATGTGATTCTCACGGTAGGTGATGGGCTTGCCGCTCAGATACCTGCCCTGCTGGTATCTACGGCAACAGGTATCATTGTATCACGAGCAGCATCGAAAGAAAATCTTGGAAAAGATCTTGTTTCTGAACTCTCTAGAGAAACAAAGGTACTCATCCTCACAGGTGGTGTTCTGATCTTTCTAGGGCTTTTCACACCCATTCCTTTCTTCAGTGCCCTGATTGGAGGGGCTCTGATTTTTCTGGCAGTCTACACTTCGAGAGCGGTTCCACAGGAAGAACTGGCTGGTCCTTCACCTGTTGAAAAACCAACTAGACCTGTTTTGTCGACACCTGAAGAGGTAGCAGAGGTGATACAGAGTGACACTGTGGAGGTCGAAATCGGTTACGGGCTAATCCCTTTTGCTGATCCTTCACAGGGAGGTGATCTTCTCGATAGAATCACCTCCATCAGGAAGCAATTAGCTTTTGAGCTGGGTATAGTGGTTTCGCCTATCAGAGTTAGAGATAGCGTCCTTCTCAAACCAAACGAGTATTCCATAAAAATAAAGGGTAGTGAAGTCGCAAGATATGAACTAGTTCCAAATAGGTTGTTGGCCATAAATCCAGGAACTGCAACTGAGAAGATACCAGGGATACCGACCAAAGAACCTGCTTTCAATCTTGAAGCGTATTGGATCGAAGAATGGAGAAAAGAAGAAGCCCAGCAGAAGGGTTACACGGTTGTGGATCCTCCCACGGTATTTGCTACACACCTTTCAGAAGTTTTGAGACGTCACGCCGATGAACTTCTCGGATTCAGAGAATTTGAATTGTTGGTAGAAGGTTTGAAGGAAAAATTTCCGAAATTGGTCGAGGATCTCATTCCAGAAGTATTGAAACCTGCCGAAGTCAAAAGGGTTCTTCAGAAACTCTTGAAAGAAGGGGTTTCAATTCGAAACCTCCCAACGATTTTTGAAACACTTCTGGAGAGTGCTGAAAAGAGCAAGGATATAGACTATTTGGTTGAAAGTGTGAGAAAAGCCTTGAAGAGACAGATTGCTTCTCAAGTCAAGGCAGAGGACAGCAAGATACACGCTGTGGTTCTTGAAAGAGATCTAGAACAGAAACTTTCAGAGTCTGTGAAAGAAATTGGTGATGAGCGAGAACTCCTTCTAAATCCAGAGATATCCAAAGAACTCATGAACAAAGTTTCGGAAGCTTTGAGTAACTTGATGAAGAAGGGATATCAACCAGTAATAATTTGTTCCTCAAGCATAAGACCTTACTTTTCCAAGTATATATCGAGGAGCGTGCCGGGAGTCTTCGTACTCTCTTACGATGAAATACCAGATGATTACACTCTCCAAATCGAAGGCGTGGTGAGATTATGAAGATAAAAAAGTACGTTGCCGAAAGTATAAGAGAGGCCATGATGATGATAAAAAGAGAACTCGGAGAGAATGCTGTTATTCTGAGTTCTCGGAGGATAAAAAAAGGAGGATTCTTGGGTATAGGAAGGAAAACGTATTTTGAAGTGACAGCTGCAGTAGACGATAAGAGGGAAGAGAAAAGGATAGAAGATAAAACCACATACAGACTCCAAGAAATTTTAATAAAGAATCGCCAATCTTCGAACGATAATATTAAAGATGAATTCGATGAGATAAAGCGAACAATAAATGAAATAAAGCAGATCCTTATAAAGGAAAAGAGACAATCTCTCCCAGAAGGTCTCTCCAAGATACTCTATGGTATGGAAAAACAGGAAATATTGCCGGATATTCGATACAAATTGATAGAATTTTTGAAAATGAAATACGGAGATTTGGATCTTTACTCAAATGAAACGTTTAGGATACTCTCTGAACAACTTTCAAACTTCATAAGAATAAACGTACCTGCGTTCGAAAAAGCGAAGGTGCTCTTTGTTGGAACCACTGGAGTGGGGAAAACAACTACTCTCGCGAAACTCGCTGCAAAACTCAAGATAGAAGAGAAGAAAAGCGTAGCAATTTTAACACTTGATACTTATAGAATAGCGGCTGCTGAACAGTTGAAAACGTACGCGGAGATAATGGATATCCCAATGAAGATTGCCTACACACCAAAAGAAGCCGAATACGAGATGATGGCTCTGAAAGGTTATGACATTCTTCTCGTGGATACAGCTGGAAGGAGTCATCAAAATGAACTTCAAATGAGTGAAATAAAAGCTCTTTGGGAGGCAGTGAAACCAGATATCACTTTCTTGGTCTTATCGATGAATTACAAACTTGACGATATGAAAAAGATGATAGAACGTTTCTCCCAGGTGAAACCCACTCATTTGATTCTCACGAAAATGGACGAAACATCCATTTATGGTACGTTTGTGAACGTTTCTGAAATCGCCGAGTTGCCGATAGCTTTTGTAACCAATGGGCAAAGAGTTCCAGACGACATTTTTGAAGCTAATTCTGTTGAGCTTGCAAGAGTTATTGCTGGTGAGGTGTTGAATCATGCCAGATCAGGCGGAACATCTCAGGAAGAGTGAACCGAATATTGTGAGTGTTTTGAGTGGAAAAGGCGGTGTGGGGAAATCTGTTATAGCAGTCAATCTTGCTCTTGCTCTGAAAGAGAAGGGTATGAACGTGCTACTGTTCGACGCGGATGTTGGATTTGGAAGTGTAGAAATTCTCCTCGGTTTCATGGCTCCTAAAACGCTGAAAGATTTCTTTAGATCGGACATGAAGATTGAAGATATTGTTTTTGAGACCAAATACGGTATAGACGTGCTCAGCTCAGGAATAGACATGGAAGATCTTTTACTTTTCAACATGAGTGATCGAAGACGTTTTTTCGAAAGCTTTTCAAGACTTTTGAGAAAGTACGACTACTTGATCATAGATTTTCCTCCCGGGTACAATGAGAATCTGGACAGTTTTTACATGCAATCTGATTTCCTGATACTGGTTACCACGCCAGAGCCAACTTCCATTGTAAACACTTACACATTGATAAAGCTTCTTTCAACAAAAGGAGTAACACCCGAAGAAGTGTTTCTTGTCATGAACATGGCAAAGAACATGAAAGAAGGAAGGGTGGCAGCTGATAGACTCAAAAGAGTGGTTGAAAGATTCGTGGGGTTTACCATAAAACACTCTTTTGTGATAAAAGAAGACAGTGTAGTACACAGAAGTGTTAACTCGCAAGAACCTTTTGTTAAATCACACAGGCGTTCACAACCTGCATTCGCGATATTTGGCCTCAGAGAGAAGATATTAAAAGAACCTGTTCAAAGTGGAGGATTTTTGAACAAGATAAGACAAATGCTGGGAATAGGGTGATGAGATATGCAATATTATACGGAGTTAGTAAAAGCAAATGATGTCATCAGACCCGGGCAGAACGTTTCCGTTGAAGTTACCAGCCCTGAGGATTTAGAGGGGGAATACAAGAGTAGCGTTCACGATGTGGATTTTGAAAGGGGTATTCTGATACTCTCTATGCCAAGTTTCAAGGGAAGACTCGTCCCTCTTCCACGTGGAACACGGTGTGTTGTGAAAATAATAGACAGTTCCGCAATTTACATGTTCAGAACTTCTGTTTTGGAGAGTGGAAGGGACGAAGATGGTTTTCCAGTTACAAAAGTGTTGTTTCCAAACAAATTGAGAAAAGTCCAAAGGAGACGGTACAAGAGGATAAAAATATCTTTAGAGGGAACTTACAGAGTCTCCTCCAAAGATGAACCACCTAAACGTTTTGTTACAAGAGACTTCAGTGCTGGAGGAATGTTGA
Organism: Thermotoga sp. KOL6; assembly: GCF_002866025.1. Classification (NCBI taxonomy): domain Bacteria; kingdom Thermotogati; phylum Thermotogota; class Thermotogae; order Thermotogales; family Thermotogaceae; genus Thermotoga; species Thermotoga sp. KOL6. The sequence goes on along the minus strand of NZ_LNDE01000004.1, from coordinate 114,761 downwards.
TGGTCGTGAATGATATTTTAACACCAGGGCAAATCATATACGTTACCATAGATCTAGATACAGATTTGAAACTGGTAGATCATCCTGCCAGAATCGTGAGAGATGCTGGTATGCTTGAAACGGGGGAAAGAATGTATGGTGTGGAGTTCTTAAATGTTCCCCCTTCTCTTGAAAAAAAGTTGGTGACGTTCGTCTTCAGGAAAGAGATAGAAATGAGGAACAAAGAAAGGGGAGAGACCGAATGAACATATCTGAAAGACAGAAAGATCTACTGAAGGAAATTGGAAACATAGGATCAGGAAATGCTGCGACAGCTATTTCTTATATGGTGAACAAAAAAGTTGAAATTTCCGTTCCTAATGTGGAAGTCGTTCCTCTGAGCGATGTAATATTCGTGGCAAAAGATCCAGAAGAGATAGTTGTGGGTGTGAAAATGCCCATAGCGGGTGAATTAGAAGGGAACGTTCTTTTGATAATGGGTGCAAACGTGGTTAAAAAAATACTGGGAATTCTCGTAGGTAAACCACCGGAAAATTTGATGGAACTAGATGAGTTCTCTTCATCGGCCCTTCAAGAAATTGGAAATATCATGTGTGGGACTTATGTTTCCGCACTCGCTGATTTTCTGGGTTTTAAAATAGATACTTTACCTCCACAACTTGTTGTAGATATGATATCAGCGATATTCGCAGAAGTTTCTCTGGAAGAAATTGGAGAAAGCACCGATGATCAAGTAATATTTGTGGAGACTTCTCTCACAGTAGAAGACGAGGAACCAGTGACGTCGTATTTAATGTTGGTACCGAAACCGGGTTATCTAAAAAAGATATTCGAAAGGATGGGTGTTCAGGAATGAAAAAAGTAATAGGAATCGGAGAATACGCTGTTATGAGAAACCCAGGTGTTATAGTCACTCTTGGGTTAGGTTCTTGTGTAGCTGTGTGCATGAGGGATCCTGTAGTAGGAGTAGGAGGAATGGCTCATGTCATGCTCCCTGACAGCGGTGGGAGAATGGATAAACCTGGAAAATACGCGGATACCGCTGTGAAAATCTTGGTGGAAGAGCTTGAGAAAATGGGTGCAAAAAGAAACAGGTTGGAAGCTAAAATAGCCGGTGGAGCCAGTATGTTCGATTCCAAGAGCATGAACATAGGACAGAGAAACGTGGAAGCTGTGAAAAAGCATTTGAAAAATTTTGGAATAAAATTGCTGGCAGAAGATACAGGAGGTAACAGAGCAAGAAGTGTGGAATACAACATATCAACCGGAAAACTCCTCGTGAGAAAGGTGGGCGGTGGTGAACGATTAGAAATAAAAGAAATTTGATATGGGACAGAGAAAGAATGATAAGAAATTTGCTTCCAACGATCAAAAGGATTGCTGAAGACTTAAGCCACACTCTTCCTCCAAATGTGGAAGTAGATGATCTGGTACAAGAGGGTATCGTTGCAGCGCTTTCTGCTTTCGAGAGATACGATCCTTCGAAAGCTAGTTTCACAACGTTTGTTATGAAGAGAATAAAAGGGGCGATGTACGATTATTTAAGGAGAATAGATTGGATGCCAAGAAATTTGAGGAAAAGCGTGAAATTGGTAGAGAAGGCAATCTACGAAAACGAAGATTTCCCAACTGATGAAGAGATAGCCAGAAGGACAGGATTAGAATTAAAAGAGATCGTTCGAGCTAAGAATGAGATGATGCGAAGACAGTTATTGATGATAGATGCGTTTGAAGACGAACCTATTTTAAAAACAGAAGGTCCAGAAGAGAATGCTTACAGAGAACTTCTAAAAGAAGAAATCAAAAAGGCTATCGAAAAACTTTCAGACAGAGAAAAACTCGTTCTTTCCTTGCGATTTGAAAAAGATTTGTCTTTGAAAGAGATAGCCCATGTCATAGGTGTTTCTGAATCACGTGTATCTCAGATAGTGAGTTCGGCTCTTCTGAAAATAAAGAAGGAAGTGATGGGTAATGATCAGACCGATTGATTTTCAAGGCTTTGTGGTAAAGGGAGTAGAGTCCGTTCAAAATGTTTCTCAAATTTTGAATCAACAAGCTTTGATGCAACAGATAACGGAACAACATTTGATACAACGTTTTACAAGAGAACAACAATCAGTCAAAGAAAGCGACCTCACAGAAGGAACTAAGATGAAAACTTCAACAGAAGGAGAAAGAAAGAGAGAATTTCAAAACTATCGAGCAAATACTAGAAAAAGGAAAACCATATTAAAAGAAGAAAACAAAGGATTATTTTTGGACGTGAGAACGTGATGATCGCATATCTGGAGTCAAAGAGGGTGAATCAAAAATTTATCGGAGGACTCCTCGTAGTTGATGAAAGAGGAATTCCAATGGAGTTCAAGTACACCGATCCTATAATTCCCAACGAACTCCAGAAAATATTGTATGGAGGATCACTCGAAGTTTATCTGAAATCGGAACTCATAGCCAAAACTTTGATGAAAAAAATGGAGAAAAACCCAGACTTCATTTTCATTCGTGATCCCGAACTATTGGAAGTAGATCCTAGGCTGATTCTTATTTCCGAAAAGAAAGAACGCCTTGAAAAGCCCCTTCGTATTTCCGAGGAGGAAGCATTTCTCCCTTTCAGAGGTAATGCAATAAGGATTGTCGGAAAATTATCCGATGAACAATTAGAAAAACTCATGAATCTTTTAGAAAACTTTGATGTTTTGGAACCATTTCAGAGATTGGACAAGGCGTTGGATTATGTATGCTCAGGAGAATAGTAGCACTCATCAAAAAGTGGTTTGAGGGTTTTTTTCTAGAGTTAAAAGGTCCAAAGGTGAGTGAAATCGTATTCACTAGGCCGTCACTTGACGTGAAAGAAGAACATTTTGATCATGTAGTGACAGTCTGTTCACTAAAAAACGAACCAAAGGTTAAAAGCGAGATTTTCAGGCAAGAAGAAATACTCGTCGAAGAGGTAGTGAACAACGAAAAGATCACTTGCCATTCTGAAGAAATCGAGATTTTGGCCGTTGAATCTCATCTCTCAAGCCCCATCGAGATGGAAACGAACTTCCACTCGGAAAACTTTCTATTTTCAACAGATATCCGTTCTTTTATTCTTCTAGAGCCAAAGGTTTTTTCCAACAATAACATAAAAGCTTTGAAGAGAATAATGGTAAGAAGAGAAACGAAGGTTGATAAGAAAAAAATGGAAGGAGCACTGAAAGTGCTCCTTTCGGAATTAAAGGAGAAAAGTTTCGACCGAGTAAGTTTCGTGGGATATTACAGAAACGTACCATCTGGAAAAACAACCTTCTTACATGGGAATCTCTTAGTAGAAGCTGAAAAAGGAACATCAAGAGACTTAATGGTGTTCGAAATAATCATCAAAGGAACAAAAAAGTACATTTTCATCGCCGTTTGAAGAATTTTGAAAGCTCCTCAACATTTTCCAAAACCGCCTTGAAGAACTTGAAAGCCTCAATGTCAATTTCGGATCTCTTGTCCATGAAGTAGTATGTCATCTTTTTCCGAAATTTTTCCCTCTCTTCATCAGGCATATCTAGAATCTGAAGAACGATGGTTTTAATTCTCGGATCTTCCTTCATCGCCTTCAAAATTTCTTGAATTTCCGGTTTCATCCCTCACTTTTGTTGTTCTCCAGAAAGACCTTGAAGGAAATTCCCGTTCTCACATCGTCCCCGATCTTTATCTCGATGAATCCTGGTACAACGAAGAGATCCTTTCCGGATTCTTCTAAAAATCTCCTGGCAACAGCAAGAGCCTTTACCGCTTGATTTACAGCTCCCGCACCGATTGCCTGAATCTCTACCTTTTCACTCTTGGAAAGAGATCCGGCAATAGCCCCGGCAACTTTGTTTGGATTCGAATTCGAACTTACTTTTAGAATTTCCATTCTACCATTCCTCCTTACTCACGAGTTCTCTAACTTGCATTTTATCATAAAAGATTTATATGATTCAAACTCACTCTATAACCACTTCTCTCAGATATTTAGCGGCGTCTTCCGGTGGTACCGTGTTTATGTAGAAACCGGTTCCCCACTCGAAACCCGCTACCTTTGTCAGCCTTGGGAATATCTCTATATGCCAATGATAATAATCTTTCCCCTCAAGATTGGTAGGTGAAGTATGGATTATCAAGTTGTAGGGTGGGTTGTCGAGAGCCGAATAGATCCTGTAAAGCACGTTTTTTAATATTTTCGCAAGAGAACTTACCTCATCCTCAGAAATCAAATGAAAACTGTTCATATGTCTCTTTGGAAGAATCCAGGTTTCAAACGGAAATCTGGAGGCAAAGGGTTCTATCGCTATGAATTGATCGTTTTCTTCGACAATTCTTTCTCTTTCCCTCTTTTCTTCATCGATAATATCACAGAAAGGACATCTTTCTTTGTATTCGAAGTATTCCTTGGATCCATCGAGTTCCTCTTGAACTCTTTTAGGCATGATAGGCAATGCAATTATCTGACTGTGAGGATGGCTGAGAGAAGCTCCAGCATCTTTTCCATGATTTTTGAAGATCAAAATATACTTTATTCTGCTGTCCTTCATGAGCTGTTCGTATCTGATCTTGTAAGCCCAGATTACTTCTTCAACGTTTTTGTAATCCATAACGGCCAGGTGTGAGTTATGATCAGGCGTTTCTACGACGACATCATGATAACCAAAACCCATGGCTGCATCGTACATCCCTCTGCCATACTTTCTCAACGGTGTGTTTGGATCTACTGCTGGGAACTTGTTGGGTACAACTCTCACCCACCATCCAGGAGTGTTGGGTTCCGTGTCAGCAGGTCTGAAAGCAAATATTTCGGGTGGTGTCGTATGTTCGTTTCCATAATCGAAAGGGCAAAATCCTTCTTCCTGAGGTGTTTCCACTCTCACTCTTGCGAAATCATGAGGTCTCTTTGCTCTTTCTGTAGCTATTATGACCCATCTCTTTATAATAGGATCCTTTCTGAATTCCGGCATTTCCTTCTCCCCCTCATCTTCCCACTTTGGCAAGTGCTTTTTTGTAGAGCTCGACATACTCCTTAGCCGATCTATCCCAAGAGAAATCTGCGTTCATAGCATTTACCATGATTCTCTTCCAATGGTCTTTTTCCCTATAGTAGAAATGAAGTGCTTTGGAAACGGCTTCCAGAAAATGAGCTGAATCGTAGTTTTTAAAACCAAATCCTGTTCCCTCCAAGGTTTGTGGATCGTATTCTTTTACGGTGTCTGCAAGCCCCCCTGTGTACCTGACCACAGGAACCGTACCATATCTCATACTGAACATCTGGCCCAAACCGCACGGTTCGTATCTACTCGGCATAAGAAAAATATCTGCACCAGCATATATCTTCTGCGCCAAATCAACATCGAATTTTATGTTCGTTGAGACTCGTTCAGGATACTTCTCTTGGAACTTTCTCAATGCGTTCTCGTAGAGATCATCCCCTGTGCCAAGAATCACGATCTGCAGGTCAAAAAGGGTGAGATAGTCCATTATATCTATCAGGAGATCTAAACCTTTCTGTGGAACCAACCTGCTTATCAATCCCAAAAGTGCGATCTCTTTTCTTACTGGAAGCCCCAATTCCTCCTGGAGTTTTACTTTGTTTTCCCATTTGAGCTCAATACGATTGACGTCGTAATTCACGTATATTCTCTTGTCCGTAGCGGGATTGTATAGTTCGTAATCTATACCGTTTAGGATTCCATAAAGATCTTTAGCTCGCATTCTGAGAACACCATCCAATTTTTCTCCGTACTCTTCAGTTTGAATTTCTTTGGCGTATGTGGGACTCACAGTGTTTATCACATCACTGAAAACAATTCCGCCCTTCAAGAAATTGATCTGACCGTAGAACTCAAGTCCATCAATGGTGAAAACGTAATCAGGTAGTCCTGCAAAAGAGAGATATCTTGGGTCGAAAACACCTTGATATCCAAGATTATGGATAGTAAAGACAGAAGCTGTCTTCGAGAAAAAGGGATCATCTCTGTAAAGAGTTTTCAAATATACAGGAATGAGTGCAGTTTGCCAGTCGTTTACATGAACTATGTCAGGTTTGAGATCCAAGTGTTTCAACAAATCCAGCGTAGCAGCAGAAAAGAATATGGATTGCTCCCCGAGATCAGGACCAGCATATACTTCATCGGCGGAGAAGTAATATTCATTTGCTACGAAAAACGTTTTTACGTTGCTCCCAGGTAAAGTAGATTCGTAAACATCGAATTTTTCATCAGTTTTCACGTGAGAAACTGCGATTTCACTTACTACCTTTTCAAGTTTGTAACCAAATTTCTCGGCGTTTTTTTCCACCAGTTTATGCTTTGGCATAATCACAAAAACTTCTATTCCCTGCTTTTCTAGATATTTCGGAAGAGTACCGGCTACGTCTGCAAGTCCTCCGACTTTCGCAAAAGGGAAAACTTCATAAGAAACGAATGCCACCTTCATTCCTTCACCTCCAATTTCAACGGTGCATCGTGTGGAAAAACGAGAAGATCAATGTTTCCAACAGCGGAAAGAAAATCTTTCAGCTGACCTTCTTCGTACCCTTTGATTATATCATAGTATCTAAGCCTGTTAGGCAGTACATCCCCTACTACGAGCACTTTCCCTTCGTTATCTGTATGAATAAGGAAAGAGAGGTGTTCCCTAGCATGCCAAGGAGTATGAAATACATGAATTTTGCCATTCAGAAGACTTTCGTCTCCTTTCAGCAAAACGATGTTTTTCCAGGAGGAAATCACCAATGAATAAGCTTTGCCTAAAAGAGGACCAAATGAACGGTAATTTTTTGTTTTGTACGATTCATGAACATAAAAAGTTGCATTCTCGAAGAAGATAGAATTGAAGATGTGATCAAGATGTACGTGTGTAAAAAACACGTCGGTTATCTCATCAGGAGACACTCCCAAGTTCGAAAGTTTTCTTTCCAATTCTTCCAAGGATGGGAGGTTACCAGGATCTATCAACATTTTTCTCTTCTCTTCTTCCAAATAAATAACTGTGGAAAAATGTGCGTTCAACCTTTCTGGTACAAAAATGCTTCCCCCAGAAACCAAGATCTCCAATTTCAACTCGTATCACCTCACAAGATAACTGAAAATAGCCACAAAAAGACAGTAATAGGCGAACTGCCACACTTTTCCGGATTTAACGGATCTTGAGAGAATGTACAGTGCTGCTAGACCGGATAGAAACGCAGAAAATGGTGCCAAAAATGAAATCTGTGTTCTTTCTAATCCCAAAAGACCTGCTCCCAAGACAATGGGTATGGACATAAGGAAAGAATACTGAAGAGCGTCTTCTCTTCTATATCCTAAAAGGAGAAGAGTTGAAACGGTGATACCGCTTCTTGAAATACCTGGGAAGAGAGCTGCTACCTGCGCTAAACCTACAAGAAAGGCGTCTGAAGTTTTCATCTTTTCCATCGATCTATCACCAGAGCTCATTCTGGTGAACAAGAGTATTAAAGCAGTTATCAGAAAAAACACGGGAAGAACATCGAGGGAAGAAAACACATCGTCTATGTATTTCTCAAATAACACACCGAAAACACCGGCTGGTATCGTGGATATCACCAAGTTGGTAACAATTCGCCAGTTTCTCAAACTTCTCTTTATGCCATCCAATGCGAAAATAATGACGGAAGCTAGAGTACCAAGGTGAAGAACGGCAGTTCGATATGCATCAAGATCGATATGAAACAAATAGGAGAAAAGAGACAAATGCCCAGAGCTTGAAACAGGTAGAAACTCGGTGAATCCCTGGATCACACCAAGGAGCGCTTCCATTTTCAGAATCCCTCTTCTTTCTCCAAATTCTCTATTTTCAAACCTATCGTGTCGAAAAGATCTGCAAGCAGCTTTTCATTCTCAGTGTCCACTTTGATAAACACCTCTCTTCTTCCATCAACTTCTCTTGCTGTTAAAATCGAGAGAATGTTTATGTTTCCCCTAGAGAGCAGGTCCACTATTTTCTTTAGCTCACCAGGTTTGTCTTCCAAAATCACCGAGAACCGAATGCCCGGAACATCTATGGCAAGAGCCTCTATCAACGCTTCGAGAAAATCGTGTAAACTCACCGCTCCCACAACTTTCAAATTCTCATCAACCACCGGAAGATAAGGTTCTTGATGTTCTAAGAACAGAAGTAAAGCATGTGTGATGTTGTCATCTTCGTGAACAAAGAAGTCTGGGAGGGATGCCTTTTCAGAAATTGAAAGGGACAAGTCCATATCTATTAAATCTTCTTTGTTCACAACTCCTTTGAAATATCCCTCGTCATCGATTACAATACACTCGTTTGTTTGGTATTGCCTCATTTTGTGCAAAGTTTCTTTCACTGTTGCCGAATCTTTCACGACGGGAAAATCTTGAACACTCCATCTTTTGATCTTCATTTAATCCACCTCCTCAAGATATCGATCTATGTAAAATTTCAATCGATCGATTATCTTCTCCTTTGGAACCCGCTCCTTTACCTTGCCTTTTACGAATATGACCGCTCCATCTTTCAAACCGGCTACTCCTATGTCAGAATCTTTTCCTTCCCCTATACCGTTAACAACACACCCCATAACAGCTATTTTCACTCTCTTTTTGATGTGGAAAAGATTCTCCTCAACCATCGCTGCAAGTTTTTCGACATCGATTTCCGATCTACCACAAGTAGGACAAGCTATCACTTCAGGACCTTCTCTCAAACCGAGAGCGATCAGTATTTTTCTTCCCACGACCACTTCCCTTACAGGATCACCCGATATGGAGATTCGAATGGTATCACCGATTCCTTTCAAAAGAAGATAGCCGATGGCAATGGAAGATTTCACAATGGCCGTTTCTGCTACTCCCGCTTCGGTCACTCCCAAATGGATAGGGTAATCTACCTTTTCTGCAATGTATTCGTTCGCCTTTATCGTTTCAAGAACGTCGGAGCTTTTAACAGACACGACGATATCGTAAAATTCTAGACTTTCGAGTAATCTTACTTCTTCAAGCGCAGATTCTGCGAGATCTTTCCATCTTTCAGAAGTTCTCTTTCTCAATGATCCCACATTCACTCCCACACGAATGGGTACTCCTTTTTCTTTGGCTACCGCCACGACCTCTTTTAAGCGATCCTTTCTCATATTCCCAGGATTTATCCTTATTTTGTCCGCACCGTTTTCGATGGAAAGTATGGCAAGTCTATGATCAAACTGAATATCAGCAATCAAAGGGATATTGATTCTTTCTCTTATCTTTCGAATAGCTTTAGCATCTTCTTCATCTTGAACAGCTACACGAACCACATCACATCCTGCCTCTTCTAACCGCTTTATCTGAAAGATTGTTTCCTCTACGTTGGAAGTTTTTGTGTTCGTCATCGACTGAACACTCACCGGAGCATTTCCCCCAATGATTAACTTCCCAACTTTAACAGCCCTTCTCATATTCCCATCAACCTTCCTATATCGAGAAAAGTTATGTAAAGGAACAACAACATGAGGAAGATGAAACCAAGAAAGTGAATGATGTTCTCGACACGAGGGTCGAGCTTTCTTCTGGTAACCATCTCCACAAGGGAAAAAATAATTCTTCCCCCATCCAAAGCTGGAAGAGGTAAGAGATTTAACACTCCCAAGCTTATTGTTATGATGGCCACCACGGTAAGAACTGCTTCCATTCCACTTTTCGATGCTTGACTGATAACACCTGCTAGACCCACAACACCGACTATCTGTCCTGTTTGAACATTTCGGAAGAAATTTTTTAAAGAAGCAACCGTTGCGAAAAGTACGTAATTACATGCTTTTATAGAGAGTCCTACCGTTTCGAAAAAGTCCTTTGGTTTGTACCGTGGAATTTGTGGTTCTAAAACGTTCGGAGTCTCGAGAATTGTTTTCAGAGAACTCGCATCAACAAATTTTTCAACGAGCTTGTCATTCCTTTTGAATAGCACTTTAACTGTCCCAGAAAGACCTCTCCACCATTCTATTTTGTCTCCTTGAATGCTTATCATCAAAGTATTCTGACCGAGTGTCAACCTCTGATAGAGAATGATCAGATCTTGCCAACCATCTATTCTTTGTCCCTCAACTTCCAATATTCGATCTCCTTTTCTAAACAATATATTCCCTTTTTCGTAGAAATCCTCCCTGAAAACAGGCGAAAGTCCAGCAAAGGATATACCGATCATGTATCGTTCTGGAATTTCGGTGAAACTCTTCAAGATACCTTTTACCAAGCCATTTTCAAATTCCAAAGTCACGAATTCGTTCACATACTCCCTCAAAATCGAAATATCGTGATTTCCATTAACCGAAACGAGCTTACCTTTTGGGACTCCTTCAACACTTTCTAAAACTATTTCGTAAGTTTTTGGATACATTCTTGGTTCAATCAATACGGGCTTTTTTCTACCATTTCTCATCACCAGCATTTCCACAGGAAGTCCTTTTTGAATTTCACTAGAGATTATAGTCGTATCAAAAGCGATTTTACCGTTAATGGAATATACAATATCTCCCTTCTTCAAGCCCGCCTCTTCAGCGGGACTTCCAGGAAGGACTTCGTCTATTCCTGGAAGAGTGATTCCCCAATATAGAGTGATAGGGAGAAAGAGAACGTAACCTGCTACAATCGAAAACAAAGGACCCGCAAACGTTATCAAGAGCCTCTGCCAAGCAGGTTTGGAATAGAAACTCTTTTCACGTTCTTTCTCATCCGCTATTTCTTCGCCTTCTTCTCCAAGCATCCTTACGTATCCACCAATAGGAAACACGTTGAATCTAAAAACAGTTTCCTTCCCCTTAACAGAGAATATCTTGGGACCAAATCCTAAAGCAAATTCCAACACCTTTACTTTGAAGAGCTTTGCAAACAAATAATGTCCGAATTCGTGAACCATTATTACACCGGTGAGTATTAAAATGAAATAGACGATAACCATTCTGTCACCCTTCCTGCTGTTTTCTGCGCTTCCTCGTGGATCTGCTCAATCTCTTCCAAGTTTTTTGGTTCCGAAAAACTTGTGAACTCCTCCAAGGTTTTCTCTATGACTCTGTATATCCCTCCGAATCTTATTTTACCCTTCAAGAACGCGTTGACTGCTACCTCATCTGCTGCATTGAATACCGTTCTCAACGCGTAGGAATCTTTTATGCGGGGGAGTAGAGAAAGGACAGGATATTTTCTTGGATCAGGATCTTCGAAAGAAAGAGTTGAAATCTCTTCAACAGCGAAGGTTTCTAAATTGGCACGTTTTGGATAAAATAGAGAATAACTTATAGGTATCCTCATATCGGGTGGTGAAATAACAATTTTCACGTTTCCGTCCGGTAGGATAACAACTCCATGGACCAATCCTTCTCTGTGTATTTTGACATCTACTTTTTCAAAAGGCAAATCGAAAAGTTCCATAGCCTCTAGAACTTCGAATGTTTTATTCACCATCGTTGCTGAATCTACGGTGATTCGGGCTCCCATTTTCCACACAGGGTGTTTCAACACATCTTCCGGAGTAGCACTCTCCATATCTTCAACGTTCCAATCTCTGAGAGCACCTCCTGAGGCAGTAAGAATTATCTTTTGGACGTCTGATTCTAAAATCTGAAATATAGCATTGTGCTCACTGTCAACTGGTATCAGCTCAGTATTTGTTTTTTTCAAACTTCTCCTAACAAGGAATCCACCGCAGACGAGAGACTCTTTGTTTGCAAGACACACTCTCCGTGAATAACGAATAGAAAAAAGAACGGCCCTCAATCCGCTGAAACCTGAAACAGCTACCATTGTGATATCGGGTTTCAGACTCTCGAGCATTTCTCCAATGGAATCGTGCCCTTTCCATATCTTTTTCGCAAAATCGCTCTCCACTCGAACATCGCCCGTGACCGCTACGTTCTCCACTTGAAATTCCTCTACAATTCTTTTTGCCAGTTCTACATTTCTGTGAAACGATATACCCACGAGACGAATACCACTTGTCTTTCTCAATACGTCGAGAGTTTGAGTCCCAATGGAACCAGTTGCACCTAATATTACGAGGGTTCTTTCTTCCATCTGAAGTAAATCACACCTCCTTCTCTCACTTCTATCTCAACTTCATTACTAATAGCCACGTTACTCACACCATAAGGTTTCAAAATTGGCATCTTCGCGTCTTTTAAGGTGTATTTAAAACCCTTCAAAGTCACTCCTGTTGCATCTCCCCCGAGTGGGAGTATAGACCATTTCTCTCCAACCCGAGCTCGAAGAATCATTCTTCCTTCCACATAGCCAACTGTCAGATTTTCAGATTCGAGAACGGTGTTTTTGAACCTTTTCAAAAGATAAAAGAGCGCGAGAATCATATCCAATCGTTCACCTTGCCATCCGAAAACAATCTTCTCTTCGTCTTTGAAAAATTCAAGAGCAAGTTCAAGGTCTATCTCGTCTTTTTCGCTTGGATAAAGCTTCATCTCAACATTGTTTTTCCTCAGCCAATCCATCGTTTCGTTCTCTACGGAATCTGCGTCACCTATGAAAAAGTCCGGGATTATTTTCCTCAATCTCAGAAAATTTGCCCCACCGTCCACCGCCACTATCTTTTCGCAGCATGAGAAATCCAATTCTCCTTCATAGAGTCCGTTCGCAAATATGCAAATCATTGAAAGATGCCCCCTTTTCAAGACGAGCCTGATATAATTCTATCAGGGGAGGTGTGGATTTTTCATGAAGGATACTCCAGGAAAAATCTCTGTTCGGGTTGAAAATGGAAAAGTTGTGGAGATAAAATTAGGAACCGACGAATTCATCTGTCCAGAGAACGTAAAGCGCGAAATAGAGGAATATTTCCTTGGTAAAAGAAAGGATTTCACCTTCCCAGTAGAAATAAAAGGAACTCCCTTCCAAAAGAGAGTTTGGGCAGAAGTCAGAAAGATACCGTATGGCCAGACGAGGACCTACAAGGAAATCGCCGCAAAGCTCAACACATCCCCCAGAGCTGTTGGTCAAGCCCTCGCAAAGAATCCTCTTCCAATTTACATACCATGCCATCGTGTGGTTTCAAAAAGTGGACTTGGGGGATTCAGCGCTGGACTTGAGTGGAAGAAATTTTTGATAGATCTGGAGAGAGGTAAACAATGAAGAAATTCATTTTATCTTTCTTGATCGCATTCGCTTTTACTTTTTCTGTTTTCTGGAGTCTTTACTTTCTCTTCACCAAAGATCTTCCTCCACCTGAAAAAAGGCTCATTCCAACTCTCAGGGTGTACTACAACGACGGAACGCCTCTCTTTATATCCAGAAACATGTGGATAGATCTCTCGCACGTGCCAGAAACGTTCATAGAGATGCTCCTCACCTCTGAGGACGAGGACTTTTACGAACATCCAGGCTTCGATTTGAAAGGATTCTTAAGGGCAATAATAGTCGACATAAAGACGATGAGTTTCTCACAGGGCGGAAGTACTCTGACTCAACAGCTCGCCAGATCTCTCTATCTCTCTATGGACAAATCCGTAATAAGAAAGTTGAAAGAAATATTCATAGCGTTGTGGCTCGAACGCATAAGAACAAAAGATGAAATCCTTGAGATGTACATAAACTCTGTTTACATGGGAAATGGAATATACGGGTTCCAAACGGCAGCTCATTACTACTTTGGAAAAGATCTCTCAGAACTCTCGGTTTCAGAAATGGCCATCTTGGTAGCTCTGATAAAATCTCCAGAAAATTTCAATCCTCTGAAAAATCCGGATCTTTCGAAAAAAAGGGCTAAAGTGGTCCTGGACAGAATGTTATCAGAAGGCAAAATTGGTAAAACAGAATACAAACGATACGTTTCAGAACTGGAAAAGCTGGAGTTTCATCCGTGTCAGATCACGGTAGATGAAGAGCTTTTCTGGAGGATTGTTAGAGAAGCGCAAAATATAGGTTTTTCGTTGGATGAACTCAGACACGGATACAAGGTTTTCCTCACACTCGATAGAGAACTTCAGGAACTGGTTTTCAGAAATATCCAAGATGTAAAGACTGCTTTTGTTGGAATAAAGACAAAAACGGGCGAGATAGTGGCATTCCGTGGTGTTGGAATCCAGTATGGAACAGGTTGGAGACAAGTGGGATCCGCTATAAAACCCCTGTACTACTACTACGCCCTGTTAAAAGGAGTAAATCCTACAGATCTTCTCTTGGATCTTCCTATAAAAATTGACGATTGGAAACCGGAAAACTTCGAAAAAGATTATAGAGGGATAGTGAGTTTTAAAGAAGCTTTGGTGGATTCTCGTAATATTCCCTCGGTTCTTCTCTATTCTCACATACAGCCCGAGAACGTTAAAACTTTCATTATAGAGAATCTGAAGTTGAGATCCAGATATCCGGACGATCTAACTGCTTCTCTTGGAACGGTTGAGACCTCTCCTGAAGAACTGGTGAAAGTATTCGCTGCAATTTTTAATGGTGGAATAGTTTTGGAACCCTATATGATTGATAGAATAGAAGATAGGAACAGCAGAGTTGTTTACTCGGGTTCTCCAAAGGTAGTCTCCACGGTTCCTGCCTTTGTACGAACTCCTCAAGAAGCGAGTGGTATTATGAAGTGGATCATGAAGGAAGTAGTAGAAAGAGGAACTGGTGTTCGAGCTAGAATTTCTGGAAAGATCATTGCCGGAAAAACTGGAACAGCCGAAAACAACGCGTGGTTCATAGGAGGGGATGATGAATACATTTTGGCCTTGGTGAAGGATGGTAAAGAGCTTTTGGGTGGAAGAGATTGCGCCCCCGTTTGGAAAAATATCGTGATGAATTGGGGAAAATTCAAAGGTGTTCTCACGTTCGAAGAAGGAAAAGAGGTTGATCAAAAGCTTATTATCGACGAAAATACAATAAAATACATCGATTATGAGGAACTTGTGAAACTTCTGAACGATAGAAAAATCAGTTCAGAAAAAATTGTGAAAGTTTTGAAAGTTATGAGTTATAAGTATCAAATAGAACTTCTTTCTAACATGAATGCGGTGGATCCGATCGTTTCTTTGGAGATATGGAAAAGATTTCTGAGAGAAGGAGGATGATAATGTGATATTGTTCAAAAAACCGGGAGAAAAGAACACCAGAGAGACTTTAGAAATCGCTGTCAAAAAGGCTGCGACTCTTCCTTCGAAAAAGATATTAGTAGCTTCTACTACAGGACGCAGTGCAAAAATAGCTCTTGACATAGCACCAGATGACCTGAAGATAGTTACTATCACACATCATACAGGATTTGAAGAACCAGACATTCAGGAATTCGACGAAGGTATAAAGAAGCTGTTAGAAGAAAGGGGACACAGAGTATTGACAGCTACTCACGCCCTTTCCGCAGGAGAAAGGTGTTTGAGGAAAAAATTCGGAGGAATTTATCCTCTCGAGATCATCGCAAACACCCTAAGAATGTTCAGCGAAGGAGTGAAAGTGGCCGTCGAGATTTCTTTGATGGCTGCAGACGCCGGTCTTGTGAAAACAGCAGAACTGATAGTGGCATGTGGTGGAACAGGAAGTGGTCTCGATTCTGCCGTGGTCATTAAACCTGCAAACTCTTCTAATCTTTTCGATCTTAGGATTGTAGAGATTCTTTGTATGCCCCAGAACTTTTGATTTTCAGTTCCTGAACGATGCGCTTTATTTCCTGAATCTCCTCTGCACTCATTCCATATCTCCACCAAAAGGGAAGTACAGTGTTGTTCAAAAGAACAGGATCCGTGTTTGGATCTATCATTCCTCTTTCTATCAATTTTTGCCAATCTACCGTTCCAGGAATGGGAGTATACTCATTCACAGAAACACCTATGCCTTCGTTCAAACACACTTTCACGGCTTCCAAGACGTCTTTTTTCGTTTGACCTGGCATGTTTACCATAATGTAAGCCGAAACTTCTTCGGCCGTGAAGCCCACTTTTCTTAAAATCCTAGCAGCACGGATTAAATCTTTGTCATATACTTTTCCACCCGTTTCTTTTTGGAGCCTTCCTGTGGTCTCGTATCCAAGCTTTATGGTTTTGAAGTTCGCCTCTTTCAAAAGAAAGGCTGTTTCTTCATCGATAAGTCTTGCATGTATACCATTTGGTAAATGAAATCTCACATTCCACTTCCTCCCGATTATGAATTTGAGCAGTTCTTTAAAACGTTTTGAAACAAGTATGGCATCATCAAAAAAAGTCACGTCCTTCACTCTGAAGGTATCCAGGTATTTTTCGAGAGTTTCCACCACTTTTTCTGGACTTCTCACTCTGAGTCCTTTCCAAAGTTTGTGGACGGCACAGTAAGAACATTTGAAGGGACAGCCCAACGTTGTGATGAAAACCAAGTATCCAACTCTTTCGTAAAGTTCGTACATGGGATCGAAAACCTCGAACCAATCTTCTGGTATTTTTTTCGAAGGGAATCCCATCTTTTCAAGAAATTTGGGCAAAAAAATGAGATCTCCAAAGGAAAACACTCTGGCACCGCTTCGGGTTGCATGCTTTGGAAATAGCCTTGTATAAACCCCACCCAATACTATTGGAACATTGTATCGGGATTTAAGAAACTCTATTGTAGACCATACACCTGGGTACCAATAACTCAAAGTGGAAGTAACCATTATCAAATCGATCTTTCCAATTTGATCGAGTTTCCATTCTAGGTACCTCGGAGGAGCACCGTATCTTTTGTACTTCCTTGGTACAAAATGAAGAATTTTGGGCTTTTCTATTATCTCACTCGGGAACTTTCCTGTACCGAATTTTTTATCTCTCGGGACCTTTGTGAATCGATTTAATTCTGGATCGTGTCTGTTCAAAAGGTCTATCAAATGTACCTCGTACCCCATCTTCTCCATGGCGCGGGCAACGTACAGAAGGCCGAGAGGTTTGAGCCAGAAGTCGTACGCTGCAAAGTCGTGTATCCAAGGATTCACAAGAAGCACTCTCATTCTTCTCCGAAGCAACAATAGAACACCCCCTTAATTGTCAAATCTTCATCATGAACCTCGTGTTTAAGAATCTCTTTAACAATTTTCGATTGCCCACCGGTAAGCACCACAGGCATATCCCCGTATATTCTTTTCATCCTGGACACAATCCCTTCCAAAGCATAGACACTCCCGTTCACTACTCCGAGCTGAATATTCTCCTCAGTATCCTTTCCAGAGATAAGATCGGTTGGTTTTATTTCAACAAGGGGAAGTTTAGCAGTTCCTCTGAAAAGTGCATGAATCATCATGAAAAGACCTGGAAGAATAGCCCCTCCCTCGTAAGAAGCTTCAACAACCAGATCCACTGTTGTGGCTGTTCCCATGTCTATTATGATGCCACTGTTTCCGTACTCTTTTACCAAAGCTACTACATTTGCTACTCTATCAGCACCTATTTCTGAAGGATTTTTCACGTTCCACTTTATCTTTCCATCCTTTGCTTTCACCCAAACAGGTACCATTCCAAAGAACTTCTGAGAAAATCTTTCTATAACCACGTTCTGGGTAGGCACGACCGAAGCTACACCTATCCCTTTCGTTCTTTCCAAAAACTTTCCCATCAGTGGGAATAAATGGGCAAAAAGCTCATCTTCTGTTTGAAATACACCGGTTGAGAGTCTCCATTTTTTAAAACTCCTTCCATCCTCCGTAATGGCAAAAACCGAATGAGTGTTCCCCACATCGATCAATAGATACACTTGAGTCACCTCCTTGCTGTCTTTCACAAATCAAATGGTATCATTTATTTTACAATTTGTTTTAGAAGGTTGACAGACTTTTCCAGTAAGGCAATACTAAATGCCAAGAGGAAATTTTATCATGGGAGGTGGACTAATTGGACTGGAGAAAATTCGGTTTCAACACGAGGGCGCTTCATGCGGGATACGAGCCACCAGAATCGTTTACAGGATCGAGAGCAGTTCCTATTTATCAAACTACCTCCTACGTCTTCAAGAATTCTGATCATGCTGCGAAACTTTTTGCATTGGAAGAACCTGGTTTTATTTACACGAGGATAGGGAATCCTACAGTGAACGTTCTTGAGGAAAGAATTTCCGCTTTAGAAGATGGTGTAGGGGCTTTAGCTGTTTCTAGTGGACAAGCTGCCATAACGTATGCTATCTTGAATATAACAGGACCCGGTGACGAAATAGTGAGTGGGAGTGCACTTTACGGAGGCACTTACAACCTGTTCAAACACACACTCTATAAAAAATCTGGCATTGTGGTTAAATTCGTTGATGAAACAGATCCAAAAAACGTGGAGGAAGCCATTACTGAAAAAACGAAAGCCATCTATTTAGAAGCTATAGGGAACCCTGGGCTCACTGTACCAGATTTTGAGGCAATAGCGGAGATCGCTCACAAACACGGTATACCGCTCATTGTTGACAACACGGTGGCACCATACATATTCCATCCATTCGAACATGGAGTAGACATTATCGTGTACTCTGCCACAAAGTTCATTGGTGGTCATGGTACGTCGATAGGGGGACTCATAGTTGACAGTGGGAAATTCAACTGGGCGAACGGAAAATTTCCAGAACTCGTGGAACCTGATCCCAGCTACCATGGGGTGAGCTATGTTGAAATGTTCAAAGAAGCAGCGTATATAGTGAAGTGCAGAACACAACTTCTCAGAGATTTGGGAAGCTGTATGAGTCCGTTCAACGCGTTTCTGTTTTTGTTAGGACTCGAAACACTGAGCTTAAGGATGAAAAAGCACTGCGAAAATGCTCTAAAGGTAGTTGAATTTCTGAAGACTCATCCTGCAGTGAGTTGGGTCAACTACCCCATCCTGGAAAACAATAAAACTAGGGAGAACGCTCTGAAATATTTCAAAGAGGGGTACGGGGCTATTGTAACTTTCGGAATAAAGGGCGGAAAAGAAGCTGGAAAAAGATTCATCGACAACCTTATGATTATTTCTCACCTTGCTAACATCGGAGATGCGAGAACTCTCGCCATACATCCAGCGTCTACCACCCATCAGCAACTCACAGAGGAAGAACAATTGAAAACGGGTGTCACACCGGATATGATAAGATTGTCTGTCGGTATAGAAGATGTGGAGGACATAATAGCGGATCTCGATCAAGCACTCAAAAAATCTCAGGAGGGATGAAAATTGCCAATAAATGTTCCCAGTGGGTTACCAGCGGTGAAAATTCTTGCAAAAGAAGGAATATTCGTGATGACGGAAAAGAGAGCCATTCATCAAGATATCCGCCCTCTGGAGATCCTCATATTGAACCTAATGCCGGACAAAATAAAAACAGAAATACAACTTTTGAGACTTCTAGGAAACACTCCTCTTCAAGTAAATGTAACCCTCTTGTACACGGAATCCCACACACCAAAACATACTCCGATAGAACATATCCTGAAATTTTACACAACTTTTTCGGCTGTGAAGGAAAGGAAATTTGATGGATTCATCATAACAGGAGCTCCTGTAGAACTTCTTCCTTTCGAAGAGGTAGATTACTGGGACGAACTCATAGAGATTATGGAATGGAGTCGTCACAATGTGTATTCAACCATGTTCATTTGTTGGGCAGCTCAAGCTGGTCTTTATTATTTTTACGGTATTCCCAAGTACAGACTCCCAGAGAAACTGTCCGGCGTTTATAAACACTATATCGTGAAAGAAACAGTTCTCTTCAGAGGACACGATGATTTCTTTTGGGCACCACATTCGAGATATACAGAAATTAGGAGAGAAGATATCGAAAAAGTAGCTGATCTTCAAATACTTGCTGTGTCGGATGAGGCGGGAGTTTATGTTGTATCGAACAAGAATGAAAGGCAGATATTCGTCACAGGACATCCAGAGTATGACAGATACACGCTGAGAGACGAATATTACAGAGACATAAATCGTAATCTCAGGGTTCCTATCCCAGCAAATTACTTTCCGGACAACGATCCTAAGAAGAAACCTTTTCTCACTTGGTGGAGCCATGCTCATTTGTTCTTCAGCAACTGGCTCAATTACTGTATTTACCAAAAAACACCTTATAGATTGGAAGATATACATTGAAGAACCCCACTCCGGGGTTCTTTTTTGTTTCTTATGCTAGAATATTTTTGGTCCGTCAGCTATAAATGAGGAGGGAACAAGTTGTCTGTCTTGGCAACTCTGGAGAACTTTTTCAATCAAACAGCCTTTCCTCATCTTACCATAGGAAATATTCTGATGTTCGGGATAGCCCTCGCTCTTCTTTATGTTGCTATTGTAAAGCACTCCGAGCCTCTCCTTTTGATACCTATTGCTTTTGGCATCATTCTCGCAAACATTCCACCGGAAGCAACAGGTATTTTAAACGAAGGGGGCTTTCTTTACTACATAAAAAAAGGATTGGATTTAGGAATATATCCTCCCCTCATCTTCCTCGGAATAGGTGCACTTACCGACTTTTCATTCATGCTTTCCTATCCCATAACCATATTCTTGGGGGCAGCTGCTCAGATGGGAATATTTTTTACCCTTTTCATTGCAAAATATATGGGCTTTTCTTTAAAGCAAGCAGCGTCGATAGCCATAATAGGTGGAGCAGATGGTCCAACAGCTATATACATAACAAACACACTCTCTCCCGAACTTATTGCTCCCATTGCTATTTCTGCATACTCCTATATAGCACTCATTCCCATACTTCAACCTGTTGTTTCCAAACTCCTGACCAACAAAAAAGAGAGAAGAATCAAGATGAAACCACCAAGGAAAGTGAGCAGATTTGAAAGGCTCTCTTTCCCAATCGTGATAACCGTTACAACTGCTCTCTTGATACCAAAATCACTGCCTCTTATTGGTTCATTGATGTTGGGAAATCTTTTGAGAGAAGCAGGAGTTGTAAAAAGACTTGTGGAAGCAGCTAGCAGATACATCTTAGATACAGTTACAATTTTGCTGATGCTCTCTGTCGGGGCTTCTGCAAGGGCAGACATTTTTTTAAAACCTCAAAGTCTCAAAATTTTCTTCTTAGGAGCCACCGCTTTCATCATTGCCATGGGTTCAGGCATTCTGTTTGCAAAACTTATGAATTTGTTTTTGAAAGATAAAATCAATCCACTCATAGGAGCAGCCGGCGTTTCTGCTGTCCCAGACTCTGCAAGAGTTGCACAAAGGTTGGCCCAAGAAGAAGATTCCACTAATCACTTACTCATGCACGCAATGGGCCCGAATGTAGCGGGAGTCATAGGTTCAGCGACTGTAGCCGGTGTCTTTTTGATGTTTTTGAGTTGAGAAGGTGATGGTGTGAAATACAAAATAGAGGTCAATTACGATTGGTGTAAAGCGTGCAAACTGTGCGCGTGGATCTGCCCAACAAAAGCTATTGTGGCTGACGAATTAGGAAAACCCAGGACAGATGATGAGAAATGTGTGGGATGCCTAAGATGTGAGAAAATATGCCCGGAAATGGCAATAGAAATTTTGGGAAGTGAAAAAGATGCCCGAGATGATGTTTTTACAGGGAAATGAAGCTTGTGCTTTGGGAGCTATAAGAGCAGGGTGTAGATTTTTCGCAGGTTATCCCATAACCCCTTCAACAGAAATAGCCGAGGTTATGGCAAGGGAACTTCCTAAAGTTGGTGGTGTTTTTGTACAAATGGAAGACGAGATGGCGAGTGCAGCAGCGGTTGTTGGTGCATCCCTTGCAGGTGTTAAATCAATGACTGCAACGAGTGGGCCCGGATTCAGTCTTATGCAAGAAGTAATCGGATACGCGGTGATGACGGAAACTCCTTGTGTGTTCGTTAACGTTATGAGAGTAGGACCATCTACCGGATTACCGACGAAACCTGCACAAGGAGATATAATGCAAGCACGTTGGGGTACACATGGAGATCATGCCATCATAGCGTTATATCCCTCAACTGTAGAAGAAGTCTTTCGACATATAATTACCGCCTTCAATATGGCCGAAGAATACAGAACGCCTGTTGTGTTCTTAATGGACGCTATGTTAGGACATATGAGGGAGAGTTTCTATCCCCCGAAAGATGAAGAACTTTTCGTCATAGAACGATTGAAGGATACCTCTTTCGGCGATGAAGATTTATTTGTTCCTTTCTCAGAAAGTGAATATGCGGAACCCACACCGCTTCCTCTTGTAGAAATGGGAAAAACAAAGTTTCACGTCTCTGGACTTGTTCACGATGAATCTGGATTCCCTCTCAGTTCACCAGATGTGGCTGAAAAACTGATAAGAAGGTTGACTAACAAGATAAGGCTTCACGCTGATGAGATAACCTTATATGAAGAATTTGAAACAGAGGACGCGGAAATTTTGGTTGTAGCTTATGGTATAGTTGCACGAAGTGCCTTGAGAGCTGTTAAGATCGCAAGACGAGATAGAATCAAAGTAGGACTGTTCAAACCCATCACGATCTGGCCGGCTCCCGTATCAAGATTCAGAAAGTTGGCAGAGAGAGTACATACAATCATCATCGCTGAGATGAATCTTGGTCAATATGCAAAAGAGCTTATCAGCTCCATAGATCGAAAATCAAAGGTGATAAGGACAGTGAACAAAGTGAGTGGTGAACTTATAAAACCAGAGGAAATACTCAATGTTATAACCGAAACTCAAATAGAGATTTAACTGAATGGAGTACAATAAAGTTTTGGTGAATCAAATAAGGAGGAGGTGTGAAACATGTACGTAGAAATTGTTGATGTGAGGGCAAGAGAAGTATTGGATTCCAGAGGAAACCCCACGGTGGAAGCTGAAGTTATTCTGGAAGATGGCACCGTAGGAAGAGCGATTGTGCCTTCTGGTGCTTCCACTGGCAAGTTTGAAGCTTTGGAAATAAGGGACAAAGATAAGAAGAGATTTCTTGGGAAAGGTGTTCTTAAAGCTGTAGAGAATGTGAATGAAACTATCGCACCTGCTTTGATTGGGATGAACGCCTTTGATCAACCTTTGATTGACAAGACACTGATTGAACTCGATGGAACCGAAAACAAATCCAAACTCGGAGCCAATGCTATCCTGGCCGTTTCCATGGCGGTTGCGAGAGCAGCAGCTAATTTCCTTGGTTTGCCTCTCTACAAATATCTCGGAGGAGTCAATGCGAAAGTACTGCCAGTACCATTGATGAACGTGATCAATGGTGGTCAACATGCAGACAACAATCTTGATATTCAAGAATTCATGATCGTTCCAGTAGGATTTGAGAGTTTCAAAGAAGCTTTGAGAGCGGGGGCAGAAATATTCCACAATTTGAAAAAAATTCTTCATGAGTCTGGACATGTAACAGCCGTTGGTGACGAAGGTGGTTTTGCACCAAATCTCTCTTCCAACGAAGAAGCTATAAAAGTGTTGATAGAAGCTATAGAAGCAGCTGGGTACAAACCTGGAGAAGACGTCTTCATCGCACTAGATTGTGCAGCTTCTTCCTTCTATGATGAGGAAAAGAAAGTTTACTTCGTCGACGGCGAGGAAAAATCCAGTGAGGTTCTCATGGGATATTATGAAGAGCTGATAGCAAAATATCCAATAATCTCCATCGAAGATCCCTTTGCGGAAGAAGATTGGGATGCTTTCGTTGAATTCAACAAGAGAGTAGGAAATAAAGTACAGATTGTAGGAGACGATCTCTACGTGACTAACGTGAAAAGACTTTCCAAGGGTATCGAACTCGGTGCAACCAATTCTATTCTCATAAAACTCAACCAAATAGGAACGGTTACAGAAACACTCGATGCTGTTGAGCTCGCTCAGAAACACAACATGACTGCCATCATCTCTCACAGGTCTGGTGAGAGTGAAGATACATTCATAGCCGACCTTGCTGTTGCCACCAACGCGGGTTTCATCAAAACAGGATCACTCTCTAGAAGTGAAAGAATCGCCAAGTACAACCAACTTCTAAGAATCGAAGAAGAACTCGGAAAAGTTGCTGAATTTAGAGGGAAGGCTTCCTTTTACTCTATAAAGAGATAAAGAAAAGGCCCACTGTAGTGGGCCTTTATTTCCTTATGAGGTGAGGACGATTGGAAAGACACGATGAAATAAAAAAGGGCGCGTGGATAGGAATCTTTGGAAATGCTTTTTTAGCATCCTTGAAAGTGTTGATTGGAATTATAACAGGAAGCTATGCGATACTTGCAGATGGAATAGACACATCCACCGATATTTTCACTTCTGTGGTTATCCTTCTGTCAACTCGTATATCAGAAAAACCTCCCGATGAAACACATCCATACGGTCATGGAAAAGCGGAAACCATTGCCTCAAAGATCATCTCCTTTGTGATGTTCTACGCTGGTGTTTCTCTTCTAGTGGAATCTTTCAAAAGATTGATAACCGGTGGGGTTGTTCTGGAACTCTCTCCTCTGGCCTTCCTCGTCGTGGGAATTTCGTTAATCGGAAAAACTTTTCTGTTTCTCTACAAACTGTCGCTTGGGAGGCGTTTAAGTAGTCCAGCTACCATCAGCGATGCCTTGAACATGAGAAACGATATCCTCATATCTGGAACGGTGCTTGCGGGAATGTTAGCCATGAAAAGCTTCGGGTGGTGGCTCGACAGTTTACTTGCGATATTCGTTTCGATCTTGATTCTCAAAACCTCGTTTTCCGTTTTCTATGAAGCAGCTTACGAATTGATGGATGGATTGAGGAAATCGGACATGGATATATACAATGACATTTTTAATACTCTGATGAGATTCCCCGAAGTCCATAATCCTCACAGAGTCAGAGTGAGAAAGGTTGGCGCAAAACACTACATAGAGATGGATATAGAAGTCGATGGCAAGATGACGGTGAAGGATGCACACGACCTAACTGTGAAAATCAGAGAAGAGGTGATGAAAAAAAGGGACGACATAGAAGACATAACGATACACGTTGAACCATTGGGAAACATCGAAAGAGAGGGCTTTGGAGTAAAAAGAGAAACTACAAGGAGGTGATTCGGGCCCAGCCGGGTCCAAAATATTATGAGATTAATGGATAACTTGGAAATCGTGTATCGAAAAAGAGGAAGAAAATTCGGCGATCTTGAGAAGAAGATGAGAGAAATTTTAAAAGAAACTGGTGTCAGCTTGGAAATAGTGAACTCTGAAGTGATGGGGAAGCTCTCCCTTAAAATCAACATTTTAGATGATTATGAAAAACCGCCAGCTTTTGTTATGCGAGTGCTGACATCGGAGTCGAACGCGATGAATCTTCCACTCGGAGAATGGACAAATTTGGAAAACATTTTCGTGGAAGAGATAGATTTTCTTGATGAATACGAAGCGATGAAAATTCACTCAGATGGTGATAAATACACGATTTACATTCCTTTCTCTGTGGTGAGGAAGATCAACAGAAACGATGTAGTAGCGAAATTCATGGAGTACTTCTTCAAAACAAAGAATTGGGATACCAATGACTACGAAATTTCCGTTCGAGAGGTGGATAACATATTTTGAGGTGAAAAAATGAGGATATTAGCCGTAGATACTTCTTCAAAAATAAGAATAGGTTTGAAGAAAGATGAAGACATTTTTGAAATTTCCTACGTTGGAGCGAGAAAGCACGCGGAGATTTTACACGTTTTAATAAAAGAAATCCTGGAAAGAAACGAACTGTCCGTGAAAGATTTGGATGTTGTAGGTGTGGGGATAGGACCTGGAGGTTTAACCGGGCTCAGAGTCGGAATAGCAACAATAATAGGAATGGTGGCACCTTTTCGCATACCAGTTGCACCTCTAGTTTCATTCGAAATGGCAGCAAAAAGTTGTCCGAGCGATGGTGTCATTCTTGTAGCAAAAAAAGCGAGAAAGGGATACAGCTACTGTGCCGTTTACTCTAAAGAAGACGATAAACTCGATATCATAAAAGAACCATCTGTTTTAGCGGACAAAGAAATGGAAATAGTCGTATCAGAAATCAAACCGAGTATTTTCATAAAAGACGATGTGTTCATATCTCCTAGAACACTCGTCGAAGAAAGTGAGAGAATGTTGAAGGAGAAGAAAATCATCCAACACGACGAAGTAGAACCTCTTTATTTACAAAAGTCCATAGCCGAATTGAATTTTGAAAAAAGAAAAGGGGGCTGACGCCCCCTCATTGTACTTTTTCTAGTTCCCTAGCCACCTCTAATATCAACTTTTCACCATCATGATCCACTCTCACCGTTTGTCCTTCTTTCACTTCACCTGCTATGATCATTTTGGCAAGGGGTGTTTCTATTTCTTTTTCTATGAGCCTTCTTAGAGGTCGCGCACCGAACGTTGGATCGTATCCTTTTTCTGCAAGGTACTCTTTTGCTGCGTTAGTAATCGTGAGCTTTATGTTCTTATCTTTCAGACGATCTTCAAGTCTTTTGATCATAATTTCAACAATCTGTTTCATATGCTCTTTGGTCAAAGGTTTGAACACAACTACATGATCTATCCTGTTTATGAATTCAGGTCTGAAGTAATGCTTGAGCTCTTCTCTTACCTTTTCTTCAATCTCATCGAAACTTCTTCCTTCCTTGACGTAGTTCAGAATAAGATCGCTTGCAATATTACTTGTCATGATAATGATTGTGTTTTTGAAGTCTACCACGTTCCCTTTCGCATCGGTCAATCTACCATCATCCATTATTTGGAGCAGGATGTTGAACACATCAGGATGTGCTTTTTCTATTTCATCGAGGAGAATCACACTGTAAGGTCTTCTCCTCACCGCTTCCGTGAGCTGCCCTCCTTCTTCGTAACCAACATATCCCGGAGGTGCTCCTATCAATTTGGAGACGGCATGTTTTTCCATATATTCACTCATATCGATTCTAATCATAGCGTTTTCGCTTCCAAATAAAACTTCAGCGAGCGTTTTCGCAAGCTCAGTTTTACCGACACCCGTGGGTCCAAGGAACAGGAATGTACCCACAGGCCTGTTCGGATCTTTTATACCCGCTCTGGCTTTCCTTATGGCATCTGCAACAACTCTGACAGCTTCTTCCTGATCAACCAATCTTTGATGTATGATTTCCTCCAATTTCAAAAGCTTCTCTTTCTCAGATTCCACAATTCTGGACACAGGAACGCCGGACCATGACTCCACTACCTCAGCTATCTTTTCTGCTGTAACAACTGGTTTGTCACTTTTCAGAGATTCATACTCACTCTTGAGCTTGAAAAGCTCTTTCTTAAGTTCTGCGGCTTCTTTGTACTGCGATCTCACCGTGAGTTCATCAATCCGAGATTCAAGTTCCTTTATCTTCCTTTCGAGTTCCTGAAGTTTGGTTTCATCCTTTTTCTGTTTGGAAAAACCAAGCTTCACCCTTGCTGCAGCTTCGTCCAAAAGATCGATAGCCTTATCTGGGAGGAATCTATCGGTTATATACCTTGCTGAAAGCTTTGCTGCAGCTTCTATGGCTTCGTCCTCTATCCTGACTTTGTGATGTTCTTCGTACACCTTTTTCAAACCTTTTAAAATCTCTATGGTTTCCTCTACACTGGGTTCTTTTACCATCACAGGTTGGAATCTCCTGGCCAATGCTTTGTCTTTTTCTATATGTTTTCTGTATTCATCTAACGTGGTTGCTCCTATAACCCTTATCTCACCGCGTGCAAGAGCTGGTTTCAGCATGTTAGCCGCATCCATCGCTCCTTCTGCAGCACCAGCTCCAACTATGGTATGAATTTCATCGATGAAGAGAATTGTATTCTCCTTCTGCTTCATCACCTCATCGAGGAACGATTTCAACCTTTCCTCAAATTCTCCTCTGTACTTGGTACCCGCTATCATTCTACCAAGATCAACCATCAAAATACGTACATTTTTCAGAGAATCGGGCACTTTCCCTTCGATTATTCTTTGTGCGAGTCCTTCAACAATAGCTGTCTTTCCAACACCAGGATCACCAATAAGAATAGGATTGTTTTTCGTTTTTCTCATCAAAATCTCGATTACGCGCTCAATTTCCTTGTCTCTTCCTATAATAGGACCAACCTTACCTTCTCTCGCCAATTTTGTGAGATCGGTGGCAAAAGCTACTATTGGAGATTTCTCAGCTACAAATTCTTCTTCATGTTCTTTCACTTTCTGTAGAACCTTTTCGTAATCCACTCCGTGTTTCTTGAGAACGCGGGCAGCATGCGTCGAGCCATCTCTCAAAAGACCAAGAAGGAAATGAAGAGGACTCACATCTTTTTGTTTGAAAAGTCTAGCCTCTTTCCTTGCTAATTCCAAAACATAAGAGAGTTCTTTGGACACGTAGATTTGATCAGAAAATCCATAGAATATACCGTACTGAGAATCAATATAATCCTCGAGTTCATCGATTACCTCTTCCGCGTTCACGCCAACTTCCTTTAGTATCTTCGTAACTTCGTTTTCTTCATAGAGAAGCTGAAGAAGAATATGCTCGGGTCTAAGAAGATTTTGATTTCTGTCTTTAAGATCCTCTACACTCTTTTCAAAAATATCCTTCATCTTGTCGTTTAAATTCCTCATAATTCTCACCTCCGTACAAAATATTAGCACTCTAATATTACGAATGATAAACTAAAAAGTAAAATTTATGTTATAATATAATGTTTTGCACTCGATATTTCAATAGTATACACCAGTTTATTTGAAGTTTTTGACTGGGAATCCTTTCTAGAAGCTATTTCCCCTTGCTTCAAAGTATGTTCATATTTTTTTGATTTTTATGAAAAACACGTTATAATTCTCTACAAGCGAAGAATATCGTAAAGGTGTGGAAAAATGAGAAAATATACCCACTACCACATTCCAGTAATGGTTGAAGAGGTGATCGAGTATTTAAAGCCTGAGGATGAGAAGATAATCCTCGATTGTACTGTTGGTGAAGGTGGTCATGCAAAAGCCATTCTGGAACTATGCTCGAGATGTAAATTGATCGGAATAGACGTTGATTCAGAAGTCTTAAGAATAGCCGAGGAAAAACTCAAAAATTTTTCCAATCGTGTGAGTTTATTTAAAGCTTCTTACACAGATGCACCGTTTCTTCTCAAAACCCTAGGAATAGAAAAAGTAGATGGGATACTTATGGATTTGGGAGTTTCTACCTACCAGTTGAAAGGTGAAAACCGAGGTTTCACTTTTGAAAGAGAAGAGCCACTAGATATGAGAATGGATCTGGAAAGCGAATTGAACGCTCAAAAAGTTTTAAACGAACTATCAGAAGAGGAACTAGCACGCATTATTTTTGAGTACGGAGAAGAAAAGAGATTCGCACGAAGAATTGCAAGGAAGATAGTAGAAAACAGACCTCTCAATACCACCATCGACCTTGTGAAAGCTGTAAGAGAAGCTTTACCTTCCTATGAAATAAGACGCCGAAAAAGACACTTTGCCACCAAAACGTTTCAAGCTATAAGGATTTACGTCAACAGAGAACTTGACAACTTGAGAGAATTTTTGAAAAAAGCGGAGAGAATCCTCAACACCGGTGGAAGAATAGTAGTAATATCTTTTCATTCGTTGGAAGATAGGATAGTGAAAGAAGTTTTCAAAAGCTCCAAAAAATTTCGTATTTTGACGGAAAAACCTGTTCGGCCTTCTGAAAAAGAGATAAAAGAAAACCCGCGTTCCAGAAGTGCACGGCTTCGTGCAGCGGAGTTAGTGGGGGAAGGAGGAGATTAAACTGCCAGCGAAGGTTAATCAAAAGTCAAAGGTTCTGGTACTTTCTCCCCAACTTGTTTTCACAATTCTTGTTATTACCATCTTAATATTTGTGGGGATAACAGCATTGAGAATAGGCATGCTCTCTTTCCACTTAGTCCAAAGCAACAGAAGGTTAGAGCTCGAGATAAAGGAAATGGAGAGAACATATCAATCTCTGAAGGAAGAATTCAATTACATCTCTTCCCACTTCAATCTCCTGTATCCTTCGGAGTGAAAGCGTTAGATGGAAAAAAGATTAGGATTCTTGTTGTTAGTCTTTGCACTGTTTTTAATCATTTCGTTTGTGAACTTCTTTTTCTTTCCCCTTGGAAGAGGGAATCCCCACTGGTATATCTTTATTCCTCCCAAAAGAGGAAGTATCTTGGATGCGAAAAGAAGGAGGATAGCCTACGATTCTCCTAAATATGTTGCCTATCTAGATGTTGATTTCTTCAAGAGGCAAAAAGGTGAGAAAGCCGCCCTTGAAAGAACTTTAGAAGCGTGCGGCATAGAGGAAGACGTTGATGATGTTCTGAAACACAATTTCTTCAAGCTGGCTGAAGCTGAAAACAAAGAAGACGTGTTGAAAAAAATAGAACCTGATATCATTCCGTTCGTTAGTTTGGAGTTGGAATATCGCAGAAAGAAAATTCAAGATTATGGTATGGGTGTTCTCATTGGAACCGTGTTGAACGAGAAGGGAAAAGGAGGTATTGAAGGTTTTTTCGAGAATGTATTGAAAGGAAAAAAAGGGGGATTCATGGAGTTTTTATACAAAGGACCCAGGCTTTCTCCGGTTCTCACAGGTTACTCCTTACCAGAAAACGGGAAAGACGTTCAGACGTCCATCGACTTAGATCTTCAGAGGCGTGTCTATGAGATCGTTGAAAAGGCGGTGAAAGAATTCTCCGCAGCAGCTGGTCACGCAATTGTCATGGAATCAAAAACCGGGAAGATAATCTCGATGGTAACCACTCGAAACTGGAACGATCTGATCGGTGGATACATCGAGCCTGGCTCCACCATAAAACCAGTAGTTTACGCGATCGCTTTAGAAACGGCAGCTGCTTCCGTTTCGATGACAATAGAATGCAACGGATGGATAAAACCAGTCGAGAGCTTGTCCATCGTCATAAGAGATATTGAGAAACATGGGAAAATCAGCTTCCCAACAGGTATAGTGAAATCGTGTAATGTTATGAGTGTAAAAGTTGGAGAGCTGATCGTTAAAAAGATTGGTGTAGATGGCTTTTACAAGTGGCTAAAAAAAGTGGGATTCGGTAGCAAAACAGGTGTGGAGATGGAAGGAGAAATCGAAGGTGTTCTAAGAGAACCAAGTAAGTGGTCACTCATAGATCCTGCTGAGATCTCTATCGGCCAAGGAATCGGCGTCACCCCATTACAGTTGATATCTGCCCTCAATATTTTTGCCAACAATGGTTACTGGATAAAACCGTCTATTTCGAAAGACTCTCCCGTGGAAAAGAGGAAGATCTTTTCTGAAGATGTCGTCAAAGTTATAAAACAAGCTATGGTGGACGTTGTTAAAAATGGGACAGGAAAACTTGCACAAATGATAGGTTTGGAGATCGCCGGAAAAACAGGTACAGCCCAAAAAGCGGTCTCTGGAGAGTACAAAGATCTCTATCATTCGATTTTCGTAGGTTTCTTCCCAGCTGATGATCCAAAATATACGATTTTGGTGCACTTAGACAGTCCCTCTGGAATGTTCTACGGCGGGGATGTCGCTGCCCCTGTGTTCAGACGAATAGCAGAACTTCTGGTGGAAGGAAAAGAAGAGAAAATAAAAGTCATCGATGGCTTGATGCCTGATTTGATAGGTTTGCCTATCAGAGACGCCCTTCTTGTGTTAGATTCCCTTAGAGCAAAAAACGTTAAGATAAATGGAAAAGGGTGGGTAGTGACGAATCAGTCACCCCCACCCAATCATCCTCTGGAAGAGGAAGTTGTTTTAACCCTAGGCAATCAAAAATAATGCTTTGCAGCGTGTTCGATAGCAATCGCTCCATCGGCTACAGCCGTCACTATTTGCCTAAGATTCTTTTTCCTCACATCTCCAATTGCATAAAGCCCTTTCACGTTGGTTTCCATGTTTTCATCTGTTACAACGTATCCATATTGATCCATCTCTACCAGTCCTTCTAGAAGTTTGGAGTTCGGATCTAACCCAATGAATATAAACACTCCATCAGCTTTCAAGATTTTCGTTTCACCTGTTTTAACGTTCTCTATCACGACTTCTTCAACTTTATCTTTTCCACGTATTTCTTTTACGGTGGAATTGTAAATAATTTCTATTTTTGGATTACTTAGAACTCTTTCTTGAAGAGCTTTCGCTGCCGTGAGCGTTTCCAGTAGTTGCACCATCGTGATTTTGTTTACTATGTTAGAAAGGAATATAGATTCATCACACGCACTGTCTCCTCCACCTACGACTACTATATCTTTCCCAGAAAAAAGATATCCATCGCACGTTGCACAATAAGAAACTCCTCTACCGAAAAATTCTTTCTCGCCAGGCACGTTCAATTTCTTAGGATTCGCTCCAGTTGCAACGATTACCACAGGGGATTCCACTTTTTTTCCATCGTCTAGCTCAACAATTTTTTTGTCTCCCTGAATTTCCAGTTTCACAACCTCTGCGTTGTATATGTCCGCTCCGAAACTTTCGGCGTGTTCCTTGAATTTAGAGGCAAGTTCTTCACCCGTGATTTTCGGAAAGCCAGGATAGTTTTCAACAAGATGGGTGAGATTCACGTATCCACCCTCGATCGCTTTCTCAACGACCAATACAGAAAGACCCGCTCTTCTAGCGTAAATAGCAGCAGTGAGGCCAGCAGGACCTCCTCCAATAACTACCACATCGTACTTATCCTTGATTTCCCTTTTCTTCATGGATCCAGTATCAAAGAAGACCATCGCTTCTCACCCCTTTGCGAGTCTCAACACCTCGTTTATGAATTCTTTTTCAGGATAAGCTCCCACGAAAAACTTCGAAGGATCTCTATTTATCACGATATGTGGAACGGAAGACACTCCAAATTTTTCACTCAGCTCCCAATATTCGTTCGCTTCGATCATTTCTCCAACTATTTTGTCACTTGCCATAGCCATGTTGTGTGCCATGAGAACGGCTCTAGGACAATAAGGGCATGTGGGAGTTACGAAGACACTGATCCTTATGGGTTCTTCAATAGACTGCAATTTTTGTATACTCTCTTCCGAAAGTTGCGGTTTTCCTTTCGAAACAGTGATTATGTCTTGTATCAATGTTCCAAATTCATGACCAGAAGGTACTCCGTAAAATCTAATACCGTAGTCCTTTTCATCCTCTGAAAGAAGGATAGTAGCGGGTACCATTTCCACAGCGTACTTCTCAACGAGTTCTTTTTCAGAATCGAAATCGTGCATTTCGAGCTCTATCCTTGAATCGACTGAAGCGAGTTCCTCGAGTACCTGGGCGGTGATTTCACAATACTGACAACGTGCCTTATCTTTGGTTTCGAAGAACAAAATCTTCACTTTCTTTTCCAGCTCTTTCCTAAAAAGGTCTCTGAGATAAGCAACATCCTTTTCCGACAAAACTCCCATTTTTTCACCTCCGGTATTATTCTACCAAATTAGTCGAATTTGTCCATTCCATTTAGTAAACCTATTGTTACACCAAGAAACAAAATTATGGAAATTATGAGAGGATTTTTCAGCTCAGTATTAGAAAAGATGGTATATAGACCAAAGAAACTCAGAACCGGTTTTACAAAAGTTTTGAACAACCTTTTTTTGATCTGATAAAGACTGAACTCTTTGTCGTTGTACTCAAAAGATAGGAAAAGTATGCGATACTGTTCACTTATTCCCGTTAAGAAATGCACAGACTTTCCTAGGAAAAACAAAACTGAAAGAGCTGCAACTATCAAATAAAATATCGAAGTTCTCAACACCCAGGAGAACAAGAACAACAAACCCAAAGTTGTAAATTCGTTGAAGATTCTGAAAGCACTCAGATCCAATCTTTCACGCTTTTTCAAATACAGATAAGAAAAAAAGATGGACGTCACAAACCCTACTCCAGAAAAAACAATTCCTTCAAAAAACCAGGTCATTTCTCATCCCTCTTATTTTCTTCTTTCTCCTCTTTCTTGAAAATTTCAGAGATAACACCCAAACTTGCCAATATGGAACTAGCTTCGAAGGGTAAGAATATTTTGGTCGCTTGACCGTTGGCCATTTCTTTAAGCGTTTCTAGATATCTAACAGTAAGCAAATCTTTGGTTGGATTTCCTTCGTGTATCGCGTTGAAAACAAGTTTTATCGCTTCAGCTTGCCCTCTAGCTTCGAGAATGAGTTTCTGCATGTTCGCTTCAGCGACTCGCTTTATTGCTTCCGCCTCACCCTCTGCTCTCAAAATAGCCGCATTTTTCTCACCTTCCGCTCTCAAAATCTGAGCCTGTTTGTATCCTTCTGCCTCCAGTATAGCTGCTCTTTTTGTTCTCTCTGCCTTCATTTGTTTACTCATAGCATCTGTAATATCCTGAGGAGGATCGATCTTCTTAATTTCAACTCGTGTGATTCTCACACCCCACTTATCAGTTGCCTCATCGAGGACTGTTCGAAGTTTCATGTTTATTCTCTCTCTAGAAGTCAATGTTTGATCGAGTTCCAGTTCTCCTATCACATTCCTCAAATTCGTCTGTGCAAGCTTTATCGTTGCCATCTCGAAATTACTAACGTTGTAAACAACTTTGTACGCATCTGTGATCTCGTAATATATTACTGCGTCAACTGTAACTACAACATTGTCCCTCGTGATAACTTCCTGTGGAGGTACATCGATCACTTTTTCCCTCATGTCCACCTTTATCATTCTTTCAAAAAATGGGATAATAAAGTGTATTCCCGCACCTACTTCTCTCTTGAATTTTCCAAGGCGTTCAACCAAACCTCGTTCATAGGGACGAACTATCCTCAGTGAACTGGCAGCAACAATCAACAGGAAAAAAACGATAACAATAAGAGCCACTAACATAATCACTCACCTCCTCATACTCTTTTCACAACTACATGAGCTCCTTCTACCCTTAAGATCTTTACATGCTCACCTTTTTCAATAATCTCTTCGTCGTCTTCAGAAAAAGCACGCCAAATATCACCGTTGATCTTCACAAGACCTGTTCCACTTTTGTTATCGATCTTTTCTATGACAAGCGCTACCTTACCTACAATTTCCTCTACATGTATCTTTCTAGGTGATTCCCAATGCTGAACGAGCCTTCTGGTAAGGAGAACTAACACAATGGAGACTACTCCAAAAACGATTAACTGGACGTAAATACCCAAATAAAGAGAAACCAACGACGCAGCAAGTGCTCCTACACCAAACCAAAAGATGAAAAAGGTAGGAGTGAGTATTTCTGCTACCATCAGTATTACACCAAGGATGAGCCAGAACACCCAGGCTTCCATGTTATCCCCCCTCTGCATCCTACATCTCAAACACCTTCCTAGGATCCATATACATTATTTCTACATCCGGCATCATCTCTCTGTACTTTTTTATGATAGATTTGAGTTTTCTGATGTATCGCGTGGAGATATGATAGAGTATCACCCTCTTGACACCCGCTTTCTTAACTGTTTGCATAACTTCTTCTATTGAAGCGTGATTTTTATACCTCCGATCACGAGAATCCAAGAAGGTACATTCATGAATGAGAAGTTCAGTATCTTTCACCTCCTCAGGATCGAGCGCAAGCGAATCACCACTGATAGTGAGAATCTTCTTATGATATTCTTCTGTGACAAAGTCTCTTCCCTTTTTCTTAACCAGCTTGGCGATCTCT
This sequence comes from Thermotoga sp. KOL6, assembly GCF_002866025.1. Taxonomy (NCBI): domain Bacteria; kingdom Thermotogati; phylum Thermotogota; class Thermotogae; order Thermotogales; family Thermotogaceae; genus Thermotoga; species Thermotoga sp. KOL6. The sequence continues at coordinate 79,321 of NZ_LNDE01000004.1, read as the reverse complement.
CTGCTATCTAAACCCTGAAATTCCCTTTTTAGCTTCCTTCTGACTTCAAAAACGTGATACCCAAAACTCACCTCAGATGCCACATGTTTTGTCTTGAAAGGTTGAACGTACCGCTTAAAACCACCCGCTTCTCTTAAAAACACTCTCTCTCCTTCTTCCAATGGATGAACGTTGAAAGAAAAACGTAGCTCTGGATTCGCTTTTTTTATGAAATTCGTGTATTCTTCGACGGCTTTGTTACCTTTTGGATAGTACACATCGAGGGGTTTCTCCCTGTCTCCCATCCCGTTGTTTCTTATGTTCACAACACCCCATAAACCCGCTACATGATCTACATGCCCATGGGTGAGAAACACATATTTGAAGGCGTAAACCTTGCTACCGAGAGTGGTAGAAACTCCTTCCCCTGCGTCGAAGAGAATACGCTCAGGAGAGTAATAAACCCAAGTTGAGAAGAGAGCTTTTGAAAACCCTATTATGTTCATTCCTCTCTCTCCACCTTGATCTCTATAGTATCCCTAACACCACCAGGAAGGGAAACTTCCACAGAGTAATTTCCCACCTCTTTTATCGGTTTTTCCAATTTGAACCATTTTTTGTCTAACTTCAATCCTGTTAGTTTCGAGATTTCTTCTGCTAAAGTTGTTGCTGTGACCGCTCCAAAAATTTTTCCACCTTTTCCTGCTTTGGCTTTTATAATATGTGTCCTCTTTTTCAACTCCTTCAAAATCTTTTCACTTTCTTCTTTTTCTCGTTCTCTCCTTTTTCTCTCTATTTCTTTTTCGTGTTCTATCGCCCTCTCGAGTCCTTTCGTATATTCTTTCGCAAGACCCCGAGGAATCAAATAATTTCTCGCATACCCATCTGATACTTCCTTGACTTCACCCTTTTTTCCGATCTTTGGAACGTCCTTCAGAAGAATCACTTTCAAAGGTGCCCACCTCCTGATAGCTTTTCCTTACCTAACCTATTCTATCATGGTTGATTGATATAATTCTGTGAGAAGGAGGTGTAAAGTTGTGAAAAAAGCGATCGTTTTATGCGCAGGAAGGGGTACTAGACTCAGGCCATTGACTTTCACCACTGCGAAACACCTTATTCCTATTGCAAACAAACCGATTCTTTTTTACAGTCTAGAAAGCATTGCTCGTGCGGGTATTGAAGAAGTGGGAATTGTTGTGAATCCTTTCAACAAAGAGGAATTTAGAAAAATCATCGGAAACGGAGAATCTTTCGGTTTAAAGATAACCTACATAGTCCAAGAGGAACCTAAAGGGCTTGCTCATGCTGTTTTAGTGTCCAAAGGATTTCTCGGCGACGATGATTTTCTCATGTACCTTGGAGACAATCTAATCCTTGAAGATCTGAGTAAGTTTCTAAGAGATTTCGAGCAATCGGATTATGCCGCATCCATTTTGCTTTCACCTGTCAAAGATCCTACGAGATTCGGAGTGGCTGTGATGGACGGAGATAGAGTGCTCAAAGTCGTAGAAAAACCGAAGGTTCCACCGAGCAATCTTGCAATAGTTGGACTTTATCTTTTTAGAAACAAGATTTTTGAAGGCATAGAAAACATAAAACCTTCGTGGAGAGGCGAACTCGAAATCACAGATGCCATAGAGTACCTCATAGAAAAAGGTGAAAAAGTAAAGGGTTACATCATATACGGCTGGTGGAAAGACACCGGAAAACCAGATGATCTTCTGGAAGCAAATCGCAAAATTCTTATGCAAATAAACGAAGAAATTTTGGGATCTGTTGACGAAAAATCCGATATACAAGGAACGGTGATGATAGGAAAAGCCACCAGAATTGTCAATTCCGTTATCAGAGGCCCTGTTGTAGTAGGAGAGAACTGTTTCATTAAGGATACTTACATAGGACCTTACACCTCTGTGGGAAACAACGTGATCTTGGAAGATTGTGAACTAGAAAACAGCATAGTTATGGATGATTGTTCGATCATTGGTATAGAGAAAAGAGTGGATTCCTCTATTCTGGGAAAGGGTGTTTCTGTTAGAAGCTCGAAAAAACGCCCTACGAGTTTGAATCTTATTCTCGGTGACATGAGTAGAGTGGAATTTTAAATTTTAAAGGGGCCACAAGGCCCCTCAATTATTTTGTCCACTTCACAATGATGGGGGATACTACGTACAGTGAAGAATATGTCCCCACTACAGTTCCCACGGTCATACCGAAAGCGAACGGTTTCACCGCATTACCAGCAAATAGCAGAAGAACGAAGACCACCAAGAACGTCGTTAAAGAGGTATTGATCGTTCTAGCAAGAACTTGGTTTATACTCATGTTCACAATGTTTACTATGTTCCTTCCTCTATATCTTTTCATATTCTCTCTGATCCTATCAGAAAGAACGATAGTATCGTTTAAAGAGTATCCAAGTAAAGTGAGGAACGCTGCCACCGCTGCAACGTTTATTTCGTATCCAAAAATAGAGAAAAATCCCATTGTGATCAAAACATCGTGAACAAGCGCGATAATAGCGGCAACACCGAATATGAATCTGAACCTGATGGTGATGTAAATCAAAAGCACCACGAGGGCTACAAGAATGGCTGTCCAAGTCCCTCTTTTGATTTCCTCAGCAGCTGTACCGCTTATTTCATTGAAGGAAACCACTTTTCCAGAAAGGAGGTGTTCAATTTCCTCTTGAATTTTTTGTTTTTCCTCAGGTTCATAAATTTTTGAAACGACGATAGAATACTTCAAGACATTGGCCGGATCCCCCGCCGAACGTACCTGAACAATTCTTGAACTTGCAAGTTCTTCAGAGATTTGAGAGATCGCTTTCCTTATGTCAGCTTCCGTAATGCTTTTGTTTTCAAATCGAACTACGATTTCCGACCCTCCGGTGAATTCAACACCGAAATTGAATCCTTTTGTAAAGATAGATACGACAGAAATCGCTATCAAGATCAAAGAAATCGTTATGAATATCCTCGATTTTCCCATGAAGTCAATCTCTCTTCTCATCGTTTGTTCCCTCCCTGCGCTTCTTCAACAACTTTGGGCGTTTTCAGAAACGGTGCTAGAGCATCGAGAAGGAGCCTACTGAAAACCAGATTCACGAAGATGCTTCCAAGAACACCTATGATTAATGTAATGGCAAAACCTTTCACGGTTCCAGTTCCGAAATAATACAATATGAGTCCGGTGAGAATAGTTGTGATGTTCGCATCGAGTATTGTCGACAGCGAACGATCAAAACCCGCTGCTATGGATGTTCTCACAGGTTTTCCTGCTCTCATTTCTTCCTTTATTCTTTCGTATATGATCACGTTCCCATCAACGGTTGTTCCTATGGTCAAGATGATACCGGCTATTCCAGGGAGGGTAAGAATGAATTTACCAGCTGCCATAACTCCCAAAAGCAAAATGGTGTTGTAGATGAGAGCAAGATCAGCAACGATTCCCATTGCTCTGTAGTAAACCAGCATGTAAGCAAGAACCAAAATAATTCCTATGATACCTGCTTTCAACGAAGAATCGATCACATCACGCCCAAGAAGTGGTGCAACCCACCCAGATGAGGTTTTCACGAGTCTAGCTGGCAATGCCCCACTTCTCAAAATGGCAGCGAGTTGTTTTGCCTCTTCTAAAGAGAAGTTTCCTGTTATTTCAGCCTTTCCATCAGTGATGATGGCCACAACTTGACCTGCAAACTGGACTACGTTATCTAGGACGATGGCCAGTCTTTTTTTTGGATCGTAAGTCCCCTCGGGAACATAAAGAGCTTGTGTAATCTTTTTGAACTTTTCTACATATTCTTTGGCTAGCTCGAATGAAACCTTGTAACCGTATCGACCCGTTCTTGTCTCTACCTCGGGTCTTGCGTAGATAATGCGAGGCGCTTCAAGAACTAGATCCTTTCTTCCCATTATCTCCTTCTTCACAAGGTACCATTTCCCATCTCTTCCTCTAAGCCATGTTGCATTCTCCCTTTTGGCTTCGAGAGCTAGTTCCGGCACTTTCGTTGGATCGTCACCGAGATATTCATCGAGTACTTGAGCAAAGTAAAGAACACCCGTTGAACCAATGAGTTTTTCAGCTTGAACTGTGTCAGTCGCCCCAGGTATTTCAACAACTATGTAAGATTTGTTTTCCCGAAAGACTTTCTTCACAGATGCTTCTGTATAACCAGCGGCATCGAGACGATTTCTCAAAACTGTCCACACATCATCGACAACATCAGTGGGATTTTCCGTTCCTTCTTCTATCTCAACCAGGTATTCGATCCTTGCACCACCTTTTATATCTAAACCAAGACGGATGTTAGACATCCAACCACCTTTGCTGGGCCAAAAGAGAGCCAGTAGGGCACCAATCAGAACTGCCAATACTACAACAAGTCTTACCTTATCTCCCCGCATCGATCATCCCTCCTGACTTTCTTGTGCTTTCTCTTTTATAACTGTAGAAATTGCCCTCTTAGTGATTTCAAGCTCCGTAGCATTTGCCGTTTTGATTTTAACGGTGTCTTTTTTAATGTCGATCACTTTCCCAACAATTCCTCCTATTGTAACAACAGTATCTCCGCGTTTTAATTGACTCAACATCTGCTGAAACTGTTTCTCTCTCCTTCTTTGAGGAAGGATGATCAAAAAATAGAAAATTGCTATGAAAAAGATGAGCATAAACAAAAGACTTCCCCAACCCCCGCTCGTGGAGGTTGTAGCAGTCCCGTTTGATGCACCGGGAGCTGCTGCGTAAACGATCTCAGGCATTCTCTTTTCCTCCCTTCTCAAATATCAATTGAAGTCTCCTGTATACAAGCGGAACTACTATGAATTGAAGTATCACACCAGGAATTCCCGTGGTGAAACTTAGAATTACAGAAGTAATCGGCTGAAGTTTGATGCCAATGAGGAGACCAATTGTATAGTAAGAGATAGAATAAACTAATCTACCAACGAGTATGGCAATGAGGAGACGTAGAAATATGTTGCTTCTTTTCATGATTCCTGGAATGAAGCCGTAGAAGAAGATCTCTGGTATCATGAACAGGAATATGGGAAAAGGAGGCATTCCCATAGTTAGAAACGAAAGGAGTGGAAGAAACGCCCCAACGATCCCCCCCACAAAAGCTCCCGAAGTTGCTCCGGCGAGCATTGCCACAAGGTGAAGAGGTAAAAACATCCTTCCAAGGTTAACCAAATGGAAAAGATAAGCGAGTGCTATTCCAACAGCAAGCCACATGGCAGTGTACGTTAACCTCTTCATGTGGTACCACCTCCTTTGCTTGAATTCGAATTGATTATATCACTCACCAACTTTCTCGCGAGAAAAACATCTTTTTCTATAGCGTTCTTCAATTCTTTAACAGAGGCGAATTTCTTCTCCGGCCTCAAAAACTTTATCACTTCCACTTTCAAGTACTCATTGTACAGCTCCCCTTCGAAGTCCAGAATGTAAACTTCGTACTTTATATGGGAGGAATCTCCCACCGTTGGCCTTAATCCCACGTTCATGACACCAAATTTTTTCTCTCGACTAGGAAGATGCACCCTAACTAAATAGATTCCTCTTCTCAAATCTACGAGCTTTTCTCTTCCTCTATCAATGTTGGCTGTTGGAAATCCCAACTTTTTACCAAATTGTCTATCTTTATAGACAATGCCCGATATTTCGTAAAATCTTCCAAGATACAGTGGTATTTCTTCCACATTACCTTCTTGGACAAGGCTTCTGATCAAAGAACTGCTCACTCTTTTTCCACCAACAACCACATCTTCAACCTCATGAACTTCTATTCCTTTTTTCTTTAAGAAAGAAGCGTCACCCTCCGCATTTTTACCGAATTTGAAATCTTTCCCAACAACAACAGTTGAAACTCCTGGTAAGTACTTTTCGACAAAGTGTTCCGGTGAAAGATCCTTGATCTGCAAAAAGTCTAAAACAACCGTTTTTGAATATTGAGAAAGAATCCTCACTCTTTCTTCTGTGGATATGAGAAGTCCTGGAAAATTGGGTGAGAAGTACTCTGGCGGATGAGAAATTGTGAATATTAAACCAGGAAGTCTTTTGAAAGAGGCAACATCTTTGAGTGCTTCCAAAATTTTTTGGTGTCCAATATGAACACCGTCGAATACTCCGATAGTGACAACCATGTTTTCACCTCATGTTAAAGACTTTTATGAGTTTCAACACTCGTTCATTCCTTCTCTGTCTTTTCAAAGTGTACAAAAAAGAAGAATTCCTTTCCGCCATAGCTAGTGCCAACAAATTCCCTTCTTCATCAAACACTTTAACAACATCGTCTTTTCTGAATTCATCCCATTCTTTGAGCATTTCTAAAAATATCTGTGAACCATTGAGGACCCCACTTGCAAATTTTTGATAAACCACGACACTTGCAAACCACTCCAATGTTTTCTCCAAAGGAATTATTTTGCTTTCCAATTCTTCCGGCGTAGCTTCAAAAACGTTAATACTTTCTTCGAGATTATGATGCCCCACTCGTTCTCTAACAAGTTCTACAGCTGTGGCGCCACATCCAAGTTTGTACCCAATATCCATACAGAGAGATCTTACATAAGTTCCTGACGAAACTTCTACCCTGAAAGAAACCTCCTTTCCTGAGATCTTCACATCCCAAATTTTGAAAATTCTAACTTTTCGGGGAGGCAGACTTATGATCTTCCCATCTCTAGCCAGTTTATAGAGACGCTCTCCTTTATATTTTTTTGCAGAATAAGCTGGTGGAACCTGCTCGTATTCTCCTACAAAGGAGAATATTGCTTCTCTTATTTCTTCCTCCGAAACTTTGCACTCTCTTTCTTCTACAACTTCACCTGTGATGTCAAAAGTTTCAGTTATCAATCCTAATCTCATTTTCACCCAGTACACTTTGTTCAGATCCTTGTAGAACTCTAAGACACGGGTGCCTTGGTTTATTCCAATAATGAGAACACCACAAGCAAAAGGATCCAACGTACCAGCATGTCCTACTTTCCGGGTTTTTAGCTTCTTTCTCACTTCGTCAACAGTATCGTGAGAAGTGGGACCTTTTGGTTTATAAGCAACAATTATTCCATGCTTCATTCTTTTTCTTTCTCCTCCCCTTTAAACGGATCGTATCCCAATTCGTTCAAAAGTTGATGAACCCTCACACTTGCCTCTATTCCCTTATCTTCATAGAAGCGAATCTCGGGTGCAACATAAAGCCTCAAATTTTTCGCCACAAAAGTTCTAAAAAAACCCTTTGCTTTATTAAGTATTTCTACCACCTCTTTCCGTTCTTCCGGTTTACCCAAGAAACTTACGTACACATCTGCATATCTTTTGTCTTTCGACAATTCGACGCGAGAGAAAGTCACAAACTCTTTTTTTAAACGTGGATCCTTCATATGCTGCAATGCTTCGGTCAAAAGTTTTTGTATTTCAGATTCGAGCATTGCCTTCCTGTAAGTTGGATGCATAATCTAACACCTCCTTATTCTTCTAATTTCAGAAACTCCTGTGCTCTTTCGTATTTTTCTTTGGATTTCTCTAAGATTCTCACAAGAGTTCTTGGTTTCATTCGCAACGCATTCAAGGCAAAAGGTGAAAGAGATGGCGTTCCCCAGGACAAAGAAGCTCCTCTCACCATGAGATTTGCCAATACATCTCCTATGTGTACCATCGCCACTTGATTGAGAAAAAGCTCGTTTGGGTTTGCTTCAACACTGTGATGATAATCGGCTGAATAGACAAGAAGATCGGGAAAGTTCCAAGTTGCCAGCAGCTTTGCTCCAACTTCAGTGTGTGGTGGAATTCCAAGTTCTTCCTCTATTTCTATCAAATTCCTTTTCGATTTTTTTGCGATTTGGGCTTCCATTTCCAAGACATCCGAAAACAGAAAATCATATACAACTTTCCCAATATCATGAAGCAGACCTGCTATGAAAATCTCCTCTTTTAAAGGATATCCTGTTGTTTCTGCGACAGTTTCGGAAGCAACAGCCGTTGCTATGAAATGTTCCCACAATTTTTCTCTGTCAACACCAGTTCTTTTGTTCTTGAAGATCATATCGTAGGTAAAAACACTAAGGGCAAGATTTCTCACCGTTTTGAAGCCGAGGATCATCACCGCTTCACTCAAAGTAGTTATTTTTCTCGGAATTCCATAATAAGCAGAATTTGCGAGTTTCAATACTCTGGCACTTAAACTGGCGTCCATCATGAGAGTATTTGCCACTTCGGTTGAAGAGGCATCCGGTTTCGAGCATACGGCTACTATTCTTTGAACAACAACATTAGGAGAAGGTAACTTATCTATTTCTTCAACTATTTTGTCCAACAGTGTTATCGCCATGATCTTCGGGGATCCATACGAAAAACTTGGATCCCTCTCCCTCCTTACTTTCAACCCATATCTTTCCACCATGTAGCTCCACAATTTCCTTTGTTATGGCTAAACCAAGACCTGTTCCAGAAACTTCGTACGTCAAAGAAGAATCAACTCTGTAAAATCGTTCGAATATCTTCTCCTTGGCGTGTTCAGGAATTCCTATTCCATTATCTTCGACGATGATCAACGTCCCTTCATCGTCTCTGTCCAATATCACTTTTACATACTTCTCCGAAGCATCCTTCTTTGAATACTTCACACCGTTGTTCAAAAGATTCAAAAGGACCTGCTTCATTCTCTTCTTATCCACTTTTACTTTGGTACACGGAACTTTTCTTTCGAAAAACACCTTCACACCGTGCGAGGAGGCAAATTCCCTTATCGCATCCACCGCACTTTCGATCAACTCACATATGTTAACCTCTTCTTTGTTTATCTGCAATGCTCTCCTTTCGAGTCTTGAAAAATCTAAGAGTTCATCGAGAAGGCTCTCAAGATGATTACTTTGGTCTAAAATCACTTTCATGAATTCCCCAAGAGTTTCACTGTCGAGCTCTCCCAAACTGTTGTAGATTGTTTCTGCATAAGCTTTTATCGCAGCCAAAGGTGTTCTGAGTTCATGGGATATATTCGCCACAAATTCTGTCTTCATTCTATCTATGCGTTTCAATCTCTCAAGTTCCTTAGAGGCTGTAACGTTCTCCACGATCGTTAAAGCCTGTACTTCACCGTTGTAAAAAAGGGGAACGGAAACAATAGAGAAATATTCCCCGTCGGATTCGATCTCACCTGTTCGCTCTACTTTGAATGAAATGGCTTCTTCCGAGATGGATATCGCTTCCTCCAGTACGTCCTCTGGAAAGTTTTCCTCTTCAAATTTTTTGTTCTGGAAACGTACTCCATTGTTTGAATAAACAAATATCCCTTCCGGAAGACTGTTGAGAATCGTACTCAAATAATCGTATGTTCCCTCCAGTTCGCGATAAAGCCTTATATTCTCCAGCACGACAGCAGAGAGAAAAGAAAAGATCTTGAAAATCTCCATCTCTTCCATCGAAGGTTGGTGATCCATGAAAACTATCAAGCTTCCAAAAAAATTCTCTAGCTTGACTATAGGAACGATTCCTACGTAGTTCCCCGAATCTTCTACAAAAGTAGGAGAAGCTTGTCTCAAAGACCAATCTATAAACTCCTCAAATCTGCTGACGTCTATTTCCCTACCAAGGATCACTCTTTTTTTCTCGTCGATCAGGAGAGCATCGCTGACATTCACAGTTCTTTTTACAAGATTCAACAAACTGAGGAGAACATCCTTTTCCTCTTTCGAATTCGAAAATTCCATTATCAATATCGATAGAAGCAAAAGTAACTTGTTAGTTTGGTGATCGTATGTTTCTTCCTTCAAGAAGGTTCACCTCACAATTTCACTCGCTGCTTTTCTGAGCCGATTCATCACAGCAAAAAGAATACCCCTTTCTTCAACCCCTTCAACAATTATATACTCTTTTTCTGTTTTTTCTGCTTCCCTGAGCGCTGCAAACATATTTTGGGCAATGCTGTAAGGTTTTTTCAAAGAACCTACAACGATTTTTTTTCTGTACAGATCCTTCCGCTCCTCAACGCATATCACAATATGATTTGGATATTTCCTCAAGATTCCTTCCATCTTTTCCAAATTTTCAACTAGGATCAAAGGTTTAGAAGGAGCATAATGTCGGTACTTCATACCTGGAGCTAAAGGCTTCCCAGAGAATTTACCACTTCTCACAAAATCTGGGACAACAAGTTCGGGAAAAATCTCTTTTAATTTTTCGACCTCAACAGGACCGGGTCTCAGGAGAACGGGATGATCTTTAGAGAGATCTATTATGGTTGATTCCAATCCGAAAGGAGCGTTCCCTGCATCCAAAATCATTTTGACTCTTCCCATGAAGTCTTCTACAACATGTTTTGCATTTGTTGCACTAGGCCTTCCAGACAGATTCGCACTCGGTGCGGCTATTGGATGCCCAAACATTTCTATCAATTTCTGTGCAACGGGATGCGCCGGCATCCTTACGGCCACTGTTGGTAATCCGGCGGTGACAACGGGAGAAATCTTTTTCGATTTCTTCGGGAAAATAACCGTTAAAGGTCCTGGCCAGAATTTTTCTAAAAAATCCATATAAGGTTCGTAATTGTCTGCTATTTCCTTGAGTTGAGAAAGAGAACCTATGTGCACAATAAGAGGGTTGTCAGAAGGCCTTCCTTTGATTTCAAAAATTTTCCTACAAGCTTCTTCGTTGTAGGCATCTGCACCTATTCCATAGACGGTTTCGGTGGGAAAGACTATTACTTCACCTTCTCGAAGCAACTTCACAGCTTCTTTTAAACTTTCCTCATCTGGATTCAACGGATCGATTTTCAACACTTTCGTCATAATTTTACCTCCCAGGATGAAACAATAAAACAAAGGGGCTCGTGGAGCCCCTTGTTGGTTTGGTGCCGAGGGCGGGACTTGAACCCGCACGGGGTCATCCCCCAGCTGATTTTGAGTCAGCCGCGTCTGCCATTCCGCCACCTCGGCCCTCTTCCTGCAGTATATATTAACAACTTTTCATTTACAAATCAAGTCCCAACGTTTTGCTCTTACCCTTGAATTCCCCTGAAATGTATGTTAAACTTATATTAGCACTCAACAGAAAGGAGTGCTAACATGAGAGGACGTCAAAACAGGAGAAAAGATCTCAAAAAACTGAACGATCGACAAAGAAAGGTTCTCTATTGTATTGTTCGAGAATATATAGAAAGCAAAAAACCTGTAAGTTCACAAAGAGTGCTTGAAATAAGCAACATAGACTTCAGCAGTGCCACTATAAGAAATGATATGAAAAAGCTGGAATATCTTGGATACATCTATCAACCCCATACCTCTGCTGGTCGCGTTCCGACCGACAAAGGTTTCAGGTTCTACTACGAAGAGATGGTGAAACTAACAGAAGAAACTACAGAAACAGATGTGGAAGTAGAAGCCATTAAATTTATTCCGCTCGCTGATCCTGAAAAGGTCTTACTCTTGGCTGGAAATCTCTTGTCCCGACTCACAGGAGGATACGTCCTACTGGAGAGACCGAATCCTAAAGAGTTAAGAATTCTTCGCGTATTGCTCATACCGATTTCCGAAGACTACATTATATTCTCCATACTTACAGAATTCGGTGTTTCAAAAATTACCCCTATAAGAGTCCATGAAAATTGGAACTGGGAAGAGATAGAGAAACAATTGAATCTTATTCTCAAAGGAAGAACGATTGATGAGATCTTGAGTGGAAAAGTAGAAACCTTGAGAGGGAGCAATCTTGTCAAATTGATAGAATCAGTGATCAGTGAAAAGCTAGAAAGGTACGTAGATGTTGGCCTGGAAAATCTCTTAAAGGATGACACTCTCGATCTCGAAGACATAAAGAATCTATTGGAAGAGGTGAAAGATCAAGAATTTCTCGAAAGTCTGATCGAAGAGGAAAAAGATGTAACGGTAAAAATAGGGAAAGAGATTGGGAGAAAAAAACTGGAGAAATTCGCGATCTTTTCTGGCAGATACTTCAAAAATACTTCACCAATAGGAAGTGTCTTTTTGTTCACCTCGAAAGTGACAAGATACGATAAAAACAGAAAAGTTTTCGATTATGTGTTAAACCGCTTATCTGAATTCTTCACATCGGTGTCCAGGAGGTGATAGAATGTCTGAAAGAGAAAGAATAGAATGCAAAGAATTGGAAGAAAGATGCAAAGAACTCGAAGAATACGCAAAAAGATTGAAAGCTGAATACGAAAATTATCGAGAAGAAGTCGCCCGAGAGAAAAGAGAGCTCATAAAAAATGCGAACGAATATTTAATATCAAAATTGATTCCCATTCTTGATGATTTTGAAAGAGCACTGAATCAAGGGGAACGCGGTGAATCTTTTTACGAAGGAATAAAGCTCATTTACAAGAAACTTTTGAACGTCCTTGAAAAAGAGGGACTCACGAAAATACAGATAGGGGAAACGTTCGATCCTTTCGAACATGAAGCAGTTGAAAGAGTAGAAACAGAGGATGTGGAAGAGTACACGATACTTGAAGTTGTCGAGAACGGCTACAAATTCCATGGAAAGGTCTTGAAACCTGCAAAGGTAAAAGTGGCAGTGAAACCTAGAAAAAGCGACATTTCCACTGGCAAACATAGTAGCGAGGAGTGATTCCAATGAGAAGAGAGAAAAAAGATTACTACGAAATTCTTGGTGTTCCGAGAAACGCCACTCAAGAAGAAATAAGAAGAGCCTACAAGAAACTTGTAAAAGAATGGCATCCAGACAGACATCCGGAGAACAGGAAAGAAGCCGAACAACGTTTTAAAGAAATTCAAGAAGCCTACGAGATTCTGAGTGATCCACAGAAGAGAGCCATGTACGATCGATTTGGATACGTGGGAGAACAACCTTCCTACCAAGAAGGAAGGACGAGTGGGAGTTTTTTCGAAGATTTTCTTAGAGATTTCGAGGATATTTTCAACAGGGATATATTCGAGGTGTTTTTTGGGGAAGAACCACATCGCAGAGAAAGAAAAGAATACTCTCATAGAGGAGAGGATATCAAATATGAAATAGAGGTAAATCTTTCTGACCTGATCAATGGAACAGAAATACCAATAGAGTACGAAAGATACGAAACATGTCCTAGATGTGGTGGTACAGGAGTAGAGCCTGATTCCGGGTACATCAACTGTCCTAAATGTGGTGGAACAGGAAGAATCAGAGAGGAAAAACGGTCTTTCTTTGGGTATTTTGTTAGTGAGCGCACATGTGACGAATGCGGGGGAACAGGAAAGATTCCCAGAGAGCTCTGTCATGAGTGTGGCGGGAGTGGAAGAGTTCTAAGGAGAGTGCGAAGAACTATAAAGATACCACCGAACGTTGAAGATGGAACTCAGTTGAGGATACCTGGCGGTGGGAATGCAGGATACTATGGAGGGCCTTATGGTGATTTGATTGTAATAGTGAGACTGAAACCCGACAACAGGTTCAGAAAATCCGGAAAGAATCTACTGTACGATATCACGATAGATTACCTCCAAGCAATTCTGGGAACCACTGTCGAAATCCCCCTTCCAGAGGGTGGAACCACTATGTTAAAGATACCAGCTGGCACACAACCTGGAACGGTGTTCAAATTGAAAGGTAAAGGTCTACCAGACGAGTATGGACGAAGAGGAGACTTACTCGTGAATGTTCAAGTTGAGATTCCAAAGAATCTGTCCAGAGAAGAAAGAAAAGTTCTCGAGGATTTGGCTAAAAAACGGGGAATTCCCATTACCTAACGTTTGGGATTCACTAAAGCTTCCCTCACAGCGAGTTTTACATTTTCCGGGACGGTAACTTCAACGATAAACGGTCCTCTTCGGACACTCAACCATCCCAGTCCTGCTACCGCCAATTCTTCTCCTTCCTTCAAGATAAAAGTTTCTTTCTTCCACTTGAAATCTTCGTATCTTGATTTGTTACACGGGGGTTTCAAAAAGTCACCCAATCTGTTTTTCATCAATTCATCTGCTCTTTTTCGCTTCGTTTCGTGAAAAACAACCTCCTTCGAGGAGAAGAGTAGAAATATAGGAGAAAGTTCCGTTTCATACTTTATATCGAATCTACACAATCCTCCCATGAAAACCGTTCTTTCACCTCTGGGTTTGAACGTCCTTCTCGAGAGCTCTCCCCTTGGAAGTATTCTTTTCTGACAGTCTGGATCTAGAAGATCCAGAATTCTATCTTTGGTCATGATTCCAGGGGTATCGTACAGATAAAGATTCGCATCTCTAGCTTTCCTTCTCAAGATACCTAAAGTTGTACCTGGGAAAGGACTAATCGTGTTTTCATGGGTGCATATTTTGTTCAAAAGAGAAGATTTCCCAACATTTGTGACACCTATTACCAAAACCTTATCGGTCAATTTGATGAGGTGTTTCACAAGCGACCTCAAACCGTAGTTTTTCTCCGCACTAACTACCCTTATATCCTCTGGGTTTGTCGTTCTTATTCTCCTCTTCACCCATTCTTTTACTTCCTTCACAGTAACCGCTTTCGGAAGAAGATCGATTTTGTTGATCACATAAACTATTTTTTTTCCCTTCAGAATATTTGCTATGTCCTCCCTGTAAGTGCTTTCAAAATCGAATATGTCTATTACCCAGAGGACAACTTCAAAACCTCCAAGATAAGATTTCAGCTGATTTTTGAAATCCCAATTGTATTCAACTGGTTCCAATTTCCCATAATGTTTTATTTTGAAACATCGCTGGCAGAGAATTTCCTTTCCTTCCTCCACTCTCTTTTCAAAAACTTCTCGAGGAATGTACCCAGGCTTTCTGGGATCTTCGAACTGTATGTTAGCTCCGCAGCCCGAACATTTCATGGGACCTCACCTCATTTGATGTCGTGTTTTAAACCTATTTCTTGGAGAATTATGAAGTCCTTCTCTCTCCATTTCTCTTTCACTTTCACATTCAGATCCAGAAACACTCTCCTTCCCACAAGAAATTCTATTTCCTCTCGGGCGAGTGTTCCAATCTTCTTTATCATACTTCCATTTTTGCCTATGAGTATACCTTTCTGGGACTCACGTTCCACGTATATTGTTGCCCGAATGTAAAGAACACCGTTCGGTCTATCTTTCACTTCCTCTATCACAACTGCTGTAGAGTGTGGTACTTCTTGTCTAGTGAGATGGAAAATCTTCTCTCTAATGATCTCTGCAGCCATGAAAGAAAGCGGCCTGTCTGTAATCATGTCCTCCGGATAATATTGCGGTCCTTCCGGTAACTCCTCCTTTATTTTTTCCAAAACATCAGATACACCGATTCCTTTCAAAGCGGAAATATAATGTACTGAAACTACGTTTTCTACCAAACTTTTCGCCAGTTCACCAACTGCTTTCGCTTTTTCCTCTCCAGACACATCTATCTTGTTCACCACCAAGATGGTTTTCGTTCCTGCTTCGTTAACTATTTTTGCAACATGTTCATCTGTCTTTGTAAATCCGTCGGCAGCGTCGAGCATGAACAGTATCAAATCTACGCCTTTAAGTGCTTGAACGGCTGCTTTTACCATGTATTCTCCCAATCTATGAAGTGGCTTGTGAATACCAGGAGTGTCAACAAAGATTATCTGGCTGTCCTTATCAGTATAAATGCAGTTTATTCTGTTCCTCGTTGTTTGAGGTTTATCGGAAACAATCACAACTTTTCTACCAAAAACAGCGTTTATAAACGTGGATTTCCCTACGTTCGGCTTTCCTGCCAGCGCAACGAATCCGGATTTAATGTTCTTCACCTCCTAATTTGAATCCTCTGGGGAAGAGATCTCTCAATTTGACGATTTCATAATTTCCCTCGCGATCCGCCATTATAACATCAAGATCTTCACAGAATTCGTAGAGCACCTGTCTACATGCCCCACAAGGTACCGTCTTTTCAGAAGAATCAGAAGCGATAGCGATAGCGACGAATTCCCTCTCCCCTTCGGAAATAGCTTTGAACACAGCAACTCTTTCTGCACACACGGTCAATCCATAAGATGCGTTTTCCACATTGACCCCCGTGAACACACGTCCACTCTTTGTGAGCAGAGCGGCTCCTACTCTGAATCCAGAATATCTAGCGTACGCTTTCTCCCGAACCTCCAGTGCTATCTTCACCAGTTTTTTCGGATCCACTCTCTTCACCCTCCAAAACTTTTATCATGATTTTCTCTATCCTATTCTTACCGACAGCCAACACTTTAAAATAAAGATTTCCTATGACGGCTTCCTCTCCGACATTGGGAATTCTTTTGAAATACTCGAGGAGATACCCTGCTATCGTTTCGTATTCCGTTTCTGGGAACTGAACACGAAGTTCTATTTCTAAATCGTTTATTGGAGTGCTTCCATCGACGATATAAGTCCTATCAGCAATCTTTTTTATTCCTGAAACCTCGTCGTAATCGTATTCGTCCATAATATCTCCAAAAAGTTCCTCTATTATATCTTCAAGCGTAACAAGCCCTGCCGTTCCTCCATACTCGTCAACTACAATCGCTATATGAATTTTTTTAGACTTGAGAATCTTCAAGAGTTCGTCTATACTCATAGTTTCGGGAACATAAAGAGCTTCTCTCATTATCTCCTTCACTTTCATGTTTTTCACTTCTTCGTAATTCTTTTCTGCCAAGATTGAGAGGACATCCTTGGCATAACACACTCCCACGATGTTGTCAATCGTTTCTCTGTACACCGGAATTCGCGAATATCCTTCATCTTCTATCAACTCTATCAATTCTTTTATCGTTTGATTCTCTTCTATGGCTACTATATCTACTCTCGGTGTCATAATCTCTTTCACAGCTATCTGTTTCATCTCAAAAGCTCGTTTGACAATTCTTTCCTCTTCTTGCTCTATGACTCCCATTTCGCCACCGACCTGAACAATGGACACAATATCCTCTTCAGT
This sequence comes from Thermotoga sp. KOL6, assembly GCF_002866025.1. NCBI lineage: Bacteria > Thermotogati > Thermotogota > Thermotogae > Thermotogales > Thermotogaceae > Thermotoga > Thermotoga sp. KOL6. The sequence continues at coordinate 62,471 of NZ_LNDE01000004.1, read as the reverse complement.
AATAAAGAGATCTTCAGAAATCTTTTTGCCGTGTCTCAAAGAAATTATGCCGTCAGACATTTTCACCAAGATTTTTCCAACAGGATCAAAAATTTTCGTTAGGAATCTGATTACACCTATGGATCTACGGAAGATTCTTTCAGGCTCTGCTCTCGCCATGACTTTCGGTGTGATCTCACCGAATATGAGCAAAATGGTTGTGATAAAGAGGGTGGAAACAATCGCCACAAATTCTTCACTCAAATTTCTGAGGAGATTCAAAAAGATGAGGGTGGAGATAGATGAGGCGAAAAGATTGACAAGGTTGTTACTTATCAAAATTGTAGTAAGATACTTATTAAAAAGGTGAATGTAGCTCTCTCTTTCAGTATCTCCTTCTTTTTTCTCCAAGAACTCTTTGATCTTAATCTTACTCATCAATGTCAGCGCAGTTTCGGAAGAAGAGAAGAAATTAGACAAATAAATCAGCAACGCTAACAACAATCCTTCCAGCCCCAAAGTCAACACACTACTAACAGGATCTTCCACTTTTGTTTCACCCCCATCAATAATGATATGTCTCCCCGTGTGTAATTTTAAACGCCCTGAACAGCTGCTCCAAAACGATCAAAGTGGCCATTCCATGAGTAAAAGTCATCTTTGACAATGAAAAAACACGGTGAGCCTTGGGAAAAAGTTCCTCACTCAACCCGTAAGGCCCACCTATTAAAACCGTCATATCTTTTCCTTTCATTTCCACATCTTCGATAAATTTCGCGAACTCCTCTGAAGAAACCTGTTCTCCCCTTTTATCCAAGACAACGATCAGACTATTGGACAGTATCCTCTTTTCCAGTTCCCTTGTTCCCAGCTTCACGACTTCTTCGATGTTCCCTTTGTGTGAAAGTTTCACGTCAAGGACTTCCAACCTACAAAAACGTTTTAAGAATTTTCTGTAGTGATTTAACCCTTCTCTCACAAAACCATCCAGTTTTCCACCTACAACGATCCTTATTTTCATTGTTCAGCTTCCTTGACTAGAATTTCAAGAAGGTTCGATTCTATGACTTTTTTAGTGTTCAAATCTGTTCTCAAATAGTAGGAGATCGTATGCATTAAAGATTCGAGAGGAAACAGTCCTACTATCTCCGAGCTCAAAACTGGGACACCGTATTTCTCTGCTTCCATCTTTATGAGTTCAAAAACACGATACAACGGATTTTTTTTGTGATTGGTAATGTTTATAGACACTTGAACAGCTCCTTTTTCTTTTAGTTCAATACCAATCGCTTTTACATATCTTAGACCACCACTAGAAAACCGAATTGCTCTTGCTATTTTTTCTGCAATTCTTACATCTCTAGTTCCGAGATTCACGTTGAACGCTATGAGGAACTCTCTTGCGCCGACCGCCGTTACACCAGCGGAAGGATGTACTCGATCTGGACCAAAATCTGGCTTCCATTTTGGGTCCTTTATCTTCTCGAAGAATCCTTCGAATTCTCCCTTTCTTATATCTGCAAGATTTCGCCTTTCCGGCCGAGTGGCGGATCTCTCATAAAGATAAACAGGAATGTTGAGCTCCTCTCCTATCCTCCGACCCAAAATTTTTGAGTACTCCACACACTCGTCCATCGTTGTGTTGTAGAGAGGAACGAGAGGAACGACATCTGTCGCACCCATTCTTGGATGTTGACCAGTGTGATTTCTCAAATCAATGAGTTCTGCAGCTTTTTTTGTCATATCAAAAAGAGCGTTCACAAGACTTTCTGGTTCTCCAACCAGGGTCACAACAGATCTGTTGTGATCTGCATCCATAGACCAATCGAGGATCCATACTTTTTTGTATTTTCTAGCTTCGTCCACTATCTTTTCGATTACTTCTTTCTTCCTCCCTTCGCTGAAGTTCGGTACCGACTCTATCAATTTCAAGGCTTGTTCCCTCCTAAACCAGTTGTTATCTTATCTTTTAAAGACTGGATAATCTCATTGTATGTCTTCCCATCATCTGGATAGCAAACAAAAACGTATGAGAAATTTTGGTTTAATTTATCCTTCATCCTTTCTGTAACAGCTGTGATACCATGTTTACCTGTCAGCGTAAGAACAAAGAGATATTCAGTGGCGGAAATCGGGAATATATAATCCGTTTCCCTGAAAACCTTCTTGATCTTTTCAAATTCTCTTGTTATATTTTCGAATTTGACGTACATAATACAGAAATGCCCACCAGATCTGCTACAGCGCTTTATTTCCTTTTTCACTATATCTCCAAATTTCAGTGCAAGTTCTAGGTCTTCGATGTTTCTCCTAATGGATACAGTAACTCCATATGGAGTTTGAGAGGAAAGAATTCTTTTTACCCTTTGTAAAAGGTAGTCTTGTCTGAATGGCTTAAGAATATAATCGAATGCTCCCGCTTTCACCGAACCAACTACAAGATCTTTGTTAACGTAAGCACTCAAAACTACCACTTTGGTTTCTGGAAACTCTTCCCGAATTTTTCTTATCAGGTTCAGACTCTCTTCACCTTCGAAAACATCGACAAAAACCAAATCTACCTTTTTTCCTCGAAGGATAGATACAGCTTCTCTAATATCTTTCGCCCATAGAACTTCGAATCCGTCCTTTTCAAGAGCGTTTTTCACAGCCAAAAAAGTGATCTTGGATTCGTCTAGCACGAGAATCGTTGCTTCCATCAGTGATCCTCCCTTATTACCTTAAATTTTATCATCAAATTACTCGATCTTGCTCAGAATGAATCTAAAGTACTCTTCTTCTTCATCGAAGACAACCGTTTTCACGATCGTCCTGTAACCTGGTTTCACCAAGGTTATTTCATAAGTTCCTGTCTGAATATAGATTGTAACCGGTGTTTCACCGTGATAGTATCCATTAAGATACACCAATGCTCCCGATGGTTCAGTTTCTATTCGGACTTCTGAGAAAGTAACTTCCTTCTCCAATCTTTTGAATATCTCCCTGTTTTCACCTGCTTTTAAACTCACTGTGAAGACTTCTGTTTCGTATCCTTCCTTTTCCAACTTGACTTCGTAAGTACCAGGATCTAATACCACATTCAGTCCGCTCTGACCGGTCGTTCCTACGTACCTTCCATTCAAGTAAACATTTACATCAGGTGGATCTGTTCTTAGTTGGAGTGTTGCACGAAGAGGTTTGAGATTTACATGAATCGATCGTCTTTCTCCCACATTGAGACTCACGTATCGTGTTTCCTCTTGATATCCTTCTTTCTTGAAGGTAATCGTGTAATTTCCTGGAGAGATATTCAATGTGAGAGGAGTTTCCCCTCTGTAATCACCGTTCACGTAGATACTCGCACCACTTGGGGAAGAACTCAAAGAAAGTTCAGCCGAAGGCATCTTAGCAATCACATGAACTGTTTGATCTTTTCCCACGTACACTTCTTTGTAGAAAGTATAGTCTCCAAAATAAACAGTCACATAGTGCATTCCTTCATCAACCATTACAGTTACAGGGGTTTTTCCTTTGTAAGAACCGTCCACATAGACAATCATGCTGGAGGGATCTGAATCAACTACTAAAGTCCCAAAAGCGGGAGCCTTTCCGACATAGAAATAGGTGATATCGGAGACCCATTCACCCATGAGATAAGGTTTCAATCTGTTCTGAACGTAATCGGACACATCCTCGGAGAGTGTCGGAAAAGATCTTGCCGTCCCAAGCTCCTTCAGTTGATTGAAAATGGGAATAGGTTTGGTGCTGGCAATAACTTGAATGTACTCTTTCCCGTAGGGTGGAGAGATTCTCAAAGAATAGGTACTCTTGGCCGGTATCTTCTTTATTTCGTTGGCTCTCACAAAATTGTCACTTTCGTACTTGTTCGGAAAGATCAATGTGACTTTTCCTTGGGCGTTTATATCGTAGATGAGAATGTAAGCATCTCTTGAGGATTTAACGAATATTTCTACTTTCTCACCGATTTCGTAGACGGACCCCTCTGGCTTGTTAAGCCATACATCTACCGTGAAGTAGGGCTTTTCGGGGAAGATAATGATACTTTTCACATCGAAAGAAAAAACAAAGACCGAAACAAGAATCATCAGGAAAAGAAAATATCTTCTCATGCTTTACACCTCCTCCTCATTTTGGCCACACAACTTCTGCTCCGAGAATTTTCGTCTCGGATTCGAGAGTGACCTTCGTTGATGGCATCCGTTGAGCAAACACTGCAAAACCATGAGAAGAATCTACCTGAATATTTCCGAGATGATAACGGTCATTCTCATCAGGTGATTTCGAAGAGATCTCAGTTACTTTGTAATAGTTTTCACCTTGAACTTTTTCGAACTCAACTAAAAACAGGAAATTGGGCGTCGGCACCACATCTTTTGAAAGGGGTTTCACTCTTGCTTGCCATTCTCCCGCATCTTGTTGATACCACACGTCCACATCGTATTCAGGAGAGTAACTCTTCCAAATACTGTTCAGATTATCTTTTATTGCAGTATTATCAACAATTTCTCCAGCAGCCGCAACGAAATCACCTGACTGCTCGTAAAAATTCGTTCTTGTGGCGTACTGAGAGGTATTATTTTCATAGTAAAGTACTATCACAGGATAGTCTTGTGCCCAATAGTCACTGTAGGATGGTTGGTACCAATCTTTAACTTCCTCAAGGTAGCTAACTCCTACTACTTCCACTACGAATTCCTGTTTGTCTTGGAGTAAAAGAGGTATACAACCTGTTAGAAAAACGAACACAATTAGCGATAACAGAAAGAACTTTTTCATACCATTCACCCCCTTTTTTTTAGGACCTTCACTTGAAAGTGGAAGTTCTCTACATTCTCTTTTCGAGTCTAGCGATCGCTATACCCTTTAGAATGAGGCCAACTATGAGGGAAAACACAAGAGTAGATGTTCCCCCATAACTGATGAAGGGAAGGGGCACACCAGTTACGGGAAGGAGACCAATATTCATGGAGACGTTTTCAAAAACATGAAACCACACCAGTCCACACGATGAAACCATCAGAATTTCCCAGTACTCGTCCTTCACGTTCAAAATCCATCTTGAAACTTCGAAAAAGAAGAACCCGAAAAGAGAAAGAAGAAAGACAATACCTATAAAACCAAACTCTTCACCGATGACGGACACTATGAAATCGGTGTGAGAAACGGGGACGTATCCCATAAGATTTGCCTTCCCCTTCATATAACCCGTTCCAAAGAACCCCCCAGCACCTATCGCGTGTATGGATTGAAGAACATTGTAAGAGTAACTTCTTCCGTACTCCTCTGGATTCAGAAAAGATAGAATCCTAGCTCGCTGGTAATCCTTGAGCCCGAAGAAGAAAAACACCGGCATCAAGATCAAAACAATCACCAAGAGTACGAAGAGTGGTTTCTTGTCAATTTTAGACGCCAAGACAGCCAGGAGCCAAATGAGTCCTATTGAAAAAGTTGTTCCAAGATCCGGTTCGAGAAAAACAAGTATCGCGGGTATCAACGCAAAAAGCAAACTTCTCCAAAACCATCTCTTTTCGAGAATATAAGGGAGTAGAACGATGAGGGAAAGTTTTGCCAAGTCTGATGGTTGAAGGCTAATACCTGCAAATCTAAACCACCTTTTGGAACCACCAATGGGGATTCCCTTGAAAAGAATTAAGACCAAAAGAATTATCGAAACCATGTAAAGCACGAAGGAAAACCTTCTTATAGTTACATCTCTCACGAATAAAACCGATATCATCAATGAAAATCCAATTGCGTCCCATATCAATTGTTTTGTAAAAAGAGATTCGTTTTCTCCATAAGTGGCACTCCTCAAAACAATCAAACCAAATATCATCAAAACAAGGATCAGAGTCACCACGATCCAATCTATTCTCCTGTTTTCATGAGGAATGATATCACCTCACTCTGAAACAACTATTTCCATTTCTTTTATTAATCTGTCTTTTTCGCTTTCCACTATAACGACCAATTTATACGTCCCCGGTTCATCGAACTTTATCAAATCATAAGCTGTTGTCTCGAAAATTTTTCTTGAAGAGAATCCATCGAGTACTATTCTATGTTCTTCCGAAATGGAATAAGAAAACACAGGTTCCTTCTTGGTAATAACGACCAAAACATTTGTCAAGATAATGTACTTTCTCTTCTTCTCGTTATTTAACAATTTCACAGAAAAGTCGTATCTTTCATTCGCCTTTAGAAATCTCTCCCCTTCAACAACCAGAGTGAGTCCGTGCAAATCTTCCTGATACGTTTTTGCTATAGAAATCGGTACAGAACGTTTCATAATACCGCTACTTGTTTCTAGGTTTAATTCGAGAAGGTAATCACCGGGACTCCTCGGAGCAGAAAAATTCACTTTATAAAGTTCTACCGTTTCCATTGCTCTCACTTCGAGTACCTTTTCTATGGGCACGTCTTTCTCAATGATTTTATTTCCATTTTCAAAGCCGACCAAACTCAAAGTCTTCACCTCTATTTTTCGGTTTTTAAAACTGATATTTTCGAGAAAAATGGACATTTCGATATTTTCATATGGAAAGTAGAAATCCTTTAAGTCTCCTATTTCCAATCTCCACTCTTCAATAACAGTCACCACTTTGCTTATAAAAACTTTCTGCCCGTTCAACTTCATTGAAACTGTTATTGTGTAATCACCACCCGCTAGATTCCCCAACTCTGTTTCTCTCAAGAGATCGAATACCAAAACACTTTCGAACCTATCTAGTTCCCTCTCTACTCTTGGAGGATATTGAAACTCATACACTGTATTGTTCTCCTTTTTGATTACAAAAAGAAAATCCTCGATTTCGAGCTTTTCTTTCCTGTTCTCTCTATTGTAAATTTTTACTTTTACATCGAGGGAATCATTAGGAAGATAGGATTCTTTTGACTCTATAACTATTTGAAATGGTCCCACAACACCGGACGGCTTATTTGTGAAGAAGATCTTCGTAAAGAAGAAGAGAAAAATTACGATGACGAAGTTCAAAGCAACTATGAGGTTCGCCCTACGGCGGATTCTATCCCTTCTTTCTCTCGCTCTTCTTTCCTTTTCTTCGTCTATCTTCTTCCACTCTTCTGGACTTCTAGAAAAGTACTTCATTCCGGTGTGGTCACCCTGAGAACCTCTTCGAGACTTGTCAATCCCTGCAATACCTTTTCAAGAGCATCCACAAACATGGTACGCATTCCCTTCTTTACGGCAAGTTTTGCGATCTCCATTTCACTGGCTCTTGACGATATCAACTCCTTGATCTCCTCGTCCACGATCAAAACTTCACCTATGGCCATCCTTCCTTTGTATTTCATTCCTCTACAGGCAGGACATCCTTCTTCCGAGGGGTAATAAATCTGTTCGGGCACATTCCCGAAAAACTGTTCGAAATAGTCACGATATCTTTCTTCTTGAAACTCTCCAGGGACCTTACATTCATCACACAACTTTCGTACCAACCTCTGACCTATAACACCTATGAGAGAAGTGCCCAAAAGATGGGGATCAATCCCCATTTCCATGAGTCTGGAGACGGCCCCCGCTGCCGTATTCGTATGGAGAGTGCTCAGAACCAAATGTCCTGTGAGAGAAGCTTCAACTGCAAGTTGAGCAGTTTCACGGTCCCTGATCTCTCCAACCATTATAATGTCCGGATCTTGTCTTAAAAATGCCCTGAGGTATCGAGCAAAGGTAAGACCGATCTCGGGGAAGACTTGACACTGTGTAACACCGTCGATGGTATATTCCACAGGATCTTCGGCCGTAATTATATTCACACTTTCACTTTTTAGATGATTTATCATAGCAACAAGAGTTGTAGATTTTCCACTACCGGTGGGTCCCGTAACAAGAATTATTCCATATGGTTTCTCCAAAAGGGATAGGATTCTTTTGTAGTTGTACTCACTGTATCCCAATTCTTCCAAACGTTTGTTCGCAGCAGACACCTTCAGAATTCTCATCACAACTTTTTCACCAAAGGTAGAAGGCATGGTTGACACCCTGAAATCATATTGTTCTCCACTTTTTATCGTGTAGAACTTCCCGTCTTGAGGTAATCTTCTCTCAGAAACGTCTAAACCACTTATGATCTTGATACGAGCCACAACAGGATTATGCTGGGGTTTTTGATATTCCAAAACTTTTCTCAGAATGCCGTCTATCCTAAATCTTACTCTCACGGTTCTTTTCATAGGTTCGATGTGAATATCACTCGCTCCCATTTCTATAGCCCGATTTATTATGTTGTTCACCAAGCGAACAATTGGGGCTTCTTCTGCAATTTCTTCTTCCTCTTCTTCCGCTTCCTCACCTGTTTGAACTTCAGATTCTTCTATCGCAACGTAAGGTTCTTCGAAAAGATCGAGCGGGACTCCAAGAACATAGGTCTGATAAAGCATGGAAAAGTCTCGAGTTGTTACAAGATATATCTCTGGATCCTTCCCCGTAAGAAATCGAACTTCTTGTTTTATCCTTGGAATGTTCGTTCCAATATCTGTAACAACAACAAGGGTCCCATCTTCTTTTTTCTCCACTGGAATAACGTGAAGGGACTCGATGATGTTCTTTGGAAGGGAGCCAACTACGTTGAGAGGTATATTCTTCGGGAGATCTTTCAAGATAGGAACACCGTATTGTTCGCTCAAAGCTTCGAGTAACTGATCTTCTGTTATATATCCTAATTCTATTAACACTTCCCCCAACGGTTTTTTCATCCTTTTTTGTATCTCAAGAGCTCCTTCCAGCTCTTCCCTGGTTAAAAATCCCTTCTCAATGAGTATTTCCCCTAACTTTTTGTATCTTCTTAACATCACAAAAGCCCCTCCAGGCCATATCTGTAGATGGCGGGAATGTCACCCTCGGGGAAGAGTATCTTATCTTCATCGGGGAATCTAGTGGCTATGAAGATAACTCGTATTTCGTCTTCGGGTATTTCGTCATCGAATATGAGACCAAACTTCACATCAGCATCTTCACTGCTATTCTGTCTGATGATCATGGCCGCTTCATGAACTTCTTCCATTCTAATGTTGCTGGGAGCTGTTATGTTGAACACTATGGAATTTGCGTTTTCAACGGGATGTTCTATCAATTTACTTTCCATCGCTCTCCTAGCAGCTTCTTTCGCTCTTTGTTCTCCCTTTCCAACACCGATACCAAGAATCGCCGCTCCAGCGTCTTTCATCACAGATTCTATATCCGCAAAATCTAGATTTATGTATCCTCTTTTCGTTATAAGCTCCGAAATTCCTTTCACTCCTTGATGCAAAGTTTCATCAGCCTTCAAGAATGCATCCTTTATTTTGACATCTCTCGGGAGTTCTTCCATGAGTTTGTTGTTGGAAATCTTTATGAGGGTATCAACATGTTCCCTCAACTTTTTTAATCCTTTTATTGCCTTCTTCAATCTTTCGGGTCCCTCAAAGTAAAAAGGTGTTGTCACAATGGCAACCGTTAGTATCCCCATTTCTTTGGCGATTTTAGCTATTACTGGAGAGGCTCCCGTGCCAGTTCCTCCGCCCAAGCCTGCTGTTATGAAAACCATGTGTGTATCCCCGAGCACTTCTCGAATTTTGTCTTCACTCTCCAAGGCCGCCTCTTCACCTATTTCAGGTCTTCCACCGGCCCCAAGTCCCCGAGTGATGTTCTCCCCTATTTGAATTTTTACATCAGCATTCGAGGCTTCAAGAACCTGAAGATCAGTATTAACAGCGACAAATTCCACACCGTGAATTCCTATTTCTATCATTCTATTTATTGCGTTGTTTCCAGCTCCCCCCACACCTATAACCTTTATCTTCAGGTTATTCGCTTGAGGTATGTTTCTGTTCTCTTTCTTCTTTTCAACATCAAGATCGAAACCCATACTTTTAACCTCCCAATCATTCCATCAATTCTTTGAACAACCTAAAAATTCTCTTGAACGGATTTTCACGTTTTGCGGGTGTTTCTTCGTAAGGATTTTCGGTCGAAGAGAAAACATTTCCAAAAGCGGCAGCAAAAGAAGGATCGTAAGCTGCTTCATCTGAGTTTACAATCAACGGCCTATCAGAGTTTGCATAACATCCAGTCCTCACAGGAGATCTAAAGATTTCCGTAGCAAGATCGTTTATTCTCGGAATTTTTGCTCCTCCTCCCGAGAGAACAACACCACCCGGTATTCCTATTTCTCCCTCTTCCATGATCTTTGCTTCCACTTCTCTAAACAATTTCTTGGATTTGCTCATAATCTCTCTGAGACGCGCATGTATAATAACTGCTAATTTTTTCATGTTTGTAGTTTTTATGGTGTTTCCATCCAACCCTCTGTACTGTATTTCATCTTCCTTAAGATCGCTGTACATGGCATTGCCATGCGTTATTATTAACCTTTCCGCCTCTTCAAAGGAAGTATCCAAAACCGCAGAAACATCTTTGATCACATGTTTCATACCAACAGGAACATAAGAAATTTTCACTGGGACACCGTTCTTGTAAGCTATCAAACCGGTGAAGTTATAACCCAAGTTCAAAACCACAACACCACGGTCTTTTTCCGAAGAAGTGAGAATTCCTTCTGCAGTAGACACGAGTGATGATCTCAACTGGAAAGGACTTTTAATTATATCTTGTAGGAAGTTGTAGAACATCTCATAAACCTTTACAGGAATAACGATAGAAGTGTACTCAACGGTGATCTTGGATGCTCTCATATCGAGAGGATTGAAAACGATTCTCTCATCGTCGAGTAGATATCTTTTAGAAAACAGATGAAGAGGTTTTTTCCCTTCCTCTTCAAGTTTTTCCAAAGCCTCCGATTGTATTTCTCCAAGTATATCCAAATTTATCAATCGTTTATCTTCGCCAAAGTCTCTCTCTGCTACAACATCTTTCTTCTCGAAACCTACATTGCTGAAAGATACGATGAATTCACTTCTTAAAGACCTTTGAAGTTGTTCTTCTAGTTCTCTTAGAAGTGTGTTCACAGATTCTTTAAAAGCAATAGCATCTTTTATTTCGCCTTCGTCTAATCCTCTAGATTTGACACTAGAATAAGCTAAAGCTTCCCATTCTTGATCGTGCTTTTTTAAAACTAATCCTTTGATGTATCTGGAACCTATATCGATAGAAGTAAAAAAGGTCGCCTTTGACAAGTCAATCACCCCTCATTTCCATCAAAATACCTTCGGATGAAAGAAAGTATTCGCCCCTTGGTTCGATCGCATCGTATTGTGACTCTATCACATCGAAATTCTTCACAAAAGACACCCAATCTTCAACCAAAATTCTGGCACCCTTGAGTAGAACAACTTCCTTTGAATCAAATAACACTGCCGAAATTAACGAACTTTTCAAAACGGTGTTAAGTAGTGTCAAAATATTTTTATCCTCTTCCGAAAAACGAATCCCCTCCAATTTCACTCCCAAAAATAACGGATAGAATTTCAAAAAACTCCAATTCGGGAGCGAACAAATCAGAATACCCTTTTCGGAAACCAGATAATAATTCCCCTTGTACAACACAACTCCTATGGGTTTTCTGGAATCTATTATAATACTATTCTCATGAATGTTAAAATTTTCTATCAAATTAGATGCTAAATCACTTGAGATGGTCACCATTTCTCGATGACTGGAGACAAAAATTTTTACAAAAAGAAAACCGTACATCAACATCAATATAAAAAATATTATTCTCAGGGCTCTCATGATTAAATATCTAGCTCTTTTACCTTCAACGCGTGTCTTTCTATAAATTCCCTCCTACTTGATGGATCGTTTCCCATGAGAATCTCAAACAATCTATCCGCTTCTTCAGCGTCTTCTATGGTAACTCTTATTATTTTCCTTGTTTCTGGATTCATCGTTGTTTCCCACAATTGTTCCGGATTCATTTCTCCTAGTCCTTTGTAACGCTGTATCTCCATTCTTTTTCCTTGGAACTTTCTTTTGTACTCAATCAACTCAGAATCACTATAAACATAGAATTCACTCTTTTCCGTTTTTAGCCTGTACAAAGGAGGAAGAGCTATGTAAACCCTCCCTTTTTCTATCAACGGCCTCATATACCTGTAAAAGAGGGTCAAAAGTAAAGTTCTAATGTGAGCACCATCTATATCGGCGTCCGTCATGATAATTATTCTTCCGTATCGAAGTTTGTTCTCATCAAAATCGTCACCTATCCCAGTTCCTATGGCGACTATTATGTCACTGATCTGTTCATTCTTTAAAAGCCTATCGAGAGAGGATTTCTCCACATTCAAAATTTTTCCCCTTATTGGGAGCACCGCTTGAAATTCTCTATCACGTGCTTGTTTGGCAGAACCACCAGCGGAATCCCCTTCAACAATGAAGAGCTCGGTTTTTTCTCGCTCAGTGGAACTACAATCTGCCAACTTTCCTGGAAGGGTGGTGCTTTGAAGAACGTTTTTTCTTCTGACCATCTCTCTGGCTCTTCTTGCCGCTTCTCTTGCCTGTTTAGTACTCAATATTTTCGAAAGAATCACTTTGATGATCTCGGGATTGGCGTCGAATATTCTTTTCAATTCTTCTCTCATAGCTTTTGCCACAGCTTCTTTCACTTCTTCGTTACCAAGCTTTGATTTTGTCTGGCCCTCGAATTCAGGGTTCCTAACGTAAACGCTTATCACAGCTGTCAGGCCTTCTCTTACATCGTCCCCTTGAAAAGAATCGTTATTTTTCAAAAAATTATGCTTTCTTCCGTACTCGTTCATCAATCTCGTAAGTGTCGTCTTGAAAGAGGTAACGTGTGTTCCACCATCAACTGTTTTTATAGTGTTAGCAAAAGAAAGTATCTCTTCCGAATATGAATCGGTATATTGAAAGGCAATTTCCACCATTACTTCTTCTTCTTTATCTTTGGTCTTAACCCTTTCAGTTCTCTTTATATGAACTACATCATGAAGAGGTTTTTTTCCACGATTCAAATACTTTACAAATTCTTTCAAACCACCATCGAACTTGAAAACCTTTTTCTCTCCGTTTATATTGTCTACAAACTCTAGTTTTAATCCCGGTACAAGGAACGCAATCTCTCTTAATTTATGTTCTAGAATATCCGGATCAAACTCAACATCTGAAAAAATAAGAGGATCCGGTTTAAAACGAACGATTGTTCCATGTTTGTCGGTTGGCCCCAGATCCTCAACAGGAGTGACAGGCTTTCCTCTTTCATATCGTTGCCTGTAAATTCTTCCATTTCTATACACTCTCACCTCGAGCCATTCAGAAAGTGCATTAACAACAGATACTCCTACACCATGCAAGCCTCCACTTATCCTGTAGGAATCTTTAGAAAACTTTCCACCAGCGTGCAACACTGTGAACACAACTTCCAGAGCACTCCTGCCCTCTTCCGGATGAATATCCACAGGAATACCTCTTCCATTATCCTCAACTTCTACACTTCCATCTTCGTAAAGTGTAACTCTTATCCAATCGCAATAACCTGCAAGAGCTTCATCAACGCTGTTGTCAACCACTTCGTACACTAAATGGTGTAAACCACGTTTCCCCGTGGAACCAATGTACATACCTGGCCTCATTCGAACAGGTTCTAGGCCTTTCAAAACCTTTATACTTTCGGCCGAATACTTCTCCATCTATTTTCCCCTCCTGAACCTCATATCTTTGAACAACTTCTTCCCTGCCTTCTCATTGAGAAGACGAAGAAGATTATCCTTTTGAAGAGAAAGCTCCGTCATCCATAGTGAATCGTCGCAAACAACATGAACAACTCCGTTTTCCACCTTTTCGATCTTAACGTGCCTGGCAATAAGAGGTCCTACCAATCTTTCCCATTCTCTCAAAATCATCCTCATTTTCAATTCCAAAAAAAATGACTGTTTGTTTGCAAGCTCTTCAAACAGACTTCCCAAAGGTTTCATATCCCCACCCAATTTTCTTCCAAATTCAAGACAAAAGGTTCGAAATTCTCCATAAGAGTTGTGGACACAGGCCCTGGTTCTTCCTCAAAAAACAGATGTTCATTCAACCTCCTGACAGGAACGATCCCCACACGAGTATGGGTCAGAAAAACCTCATCCGCTTCGAACAGTTCCCAAACCCATACCGTTCTTTCTTCAACTGGAATCTCAAGAGTATCTGCCAATTTTATAACGTTTTCTCTCGTTATTCCATCGAGAATGCCTGTTTCTATTGAAGGAGTAATTAACCTTCCCTCCTTCACCAGAAAAATATTGCTGAAACTTCCTTCACACACTTCCCCGTTCACACCAAGTAAGATCACATCATAGCAGTCTTTTATCTCTCTTCTCGCTAAAACAATATCTGTTCTTCCAGTTATCTTAAGATTCGGAGGAGTAGAAAGAGTGGGTATTCTTCGCACGCTCGCTATTTTTGTGTCGACTCCCATCTCAACATTGGGTATTTTCAGAGGAGAGAAAACGAAAAATGCTTCCCCAGAATCTACGGAGACATACACCCTTATTCTGCTTTCACAATCAAAGTGGCGAACTCCTTCTTTTAGGATTCCTAAAAATTCTTCGAATTTGAAAGAAAGAGCGATGTTGAAAAAACTAACAGATCTTTCCAAACGTTTGTAATGTTTATACGCAGCAAAAGGTATTCTGTTGTATGTTCTCAGAGTCTCGTAAGCCAGTCCCTTAGATATCTCATCGAACATCTCGTAATCCAAAGAAAAATCATTTGCGTGAAGAAACTTTCCTTTCCACCATATTAACACGACAGGAAATCACTCCTTCTTCTGATAAAGACTTCACTTTCACATCGTGAAACATTCCGACACCTTCACCTACAAACTCGTGTTTTATGTAGTACTCATCGTATCCAGAAAGGACACCTTTAGTAACGTACCATTCCGCAAGAACTCGTCTCTCTTTACCAACGATTTTCCTCTTGTATCTCCGCGATGTCTCTCTTGCTTTTTCCTTCAAAAATCGCATTCTTTCTTTCTTTTCATCCTCAGGAACTACTCCGTTGAATTTACTCGCAGGTGTTCCAGGCCTCGGTGAATACCTGAATATATGTACTCTGCTGAACTCTACCTCTTCTACAAGTTTCACAGTTCTCAGAAAATCCTCCTCTGTTTCGCCTGGAAAGCCCACAATTATGTCCGTCGTTATCGAAAAATCTGGATCGAGATCCCTCAGTTTCTCAACTACTCTTACGAAGTCTGAAACTTTGTATCTTCTGCCCATCCTTTTCAAGACGTTGTCCGAGCCGCTTTGAACAGATATGTGAAGATGATGGCAAATTCTCGGATTGGACTTAAAAAGATCCAAAATTCGATCGGTTACATCTTCCACGTTTATAGAACTGAAGCGTATCCGATAATCACCTGGAATGTTCTCAACCGATTTCACGAGCTCAACAAGATCCGTTCCAAGATCCTTTCCGTACCTTCCAAGGTTCACCCCTGTGATGACGATTTCTTTGTAGCCTTTCATCACCATCTTCAAAAATTCTTCTCTGAATATTTCAATGGGTTTGCTTCTTATTTTTGTTCCCCGAGCGTGTCTGATGGCGCAATATGTACAAGCGTTGTCACAACCATCCTCTACCTTTATGTAGGATCGAGTTCTATCTTCGAAACTTCCTTTCACTTTTTCGTAAACGGGACTGTTTGGTTCCGATACGAATATTCTTTTCTTCCCGTTCATGGAAAGAAGATAATCCACTATATTTTTCTTTTCGGATATTCCCAAAATCATATCAACAGGTAATTTTTTCGCTTCGTTGGGAAAGAGTTGGGCAAAACATCCTGTCAAAACAATTTTGGATTCCTTGTTATTTTTTCGTACATTCTTAATAAATCTTCTCACCTTTTTCTCAACTTCTTGTGTTACCGCACAAGAGTTCACTATGTAATAATCAGCATTCCCTTCGGGTAAAACCACGTACCCAGCTTTTTCCAATTGCTCAGCCATGTATTCACTTTCGTACTGATTCACTTTGCATCCAAAGGTTTCAATTCTAACGGTCCTCATATCTCCAACTTCCTCTCCGAGACCACCCTCAGAACATCAATTCTTCTTAATATACCGACAAGTTGCATAGAATCATCGACCACTGGAAGAGATTTAAAACCATGTCTTATGAGATAATCCGCCGCGACTATCAAGGGATCATCCTCTTTCACCACTATAGGAGGTTTGTTCATAAACTCTGAGATGGGTTTATCCTTTATTTTGACCACGTTCCTTATCAATTGGTTGGTGTCAGGTATGAAGGAAGCGGATCTTAAAAGAGAAAAGTAGCTTGGCACCAAAGCTTTTATCAAATCACTTTCACTTACAAAACCCACAACACGCATATCGTAATCAACTACAGGCACCCCAGAAAGATTTTGTCTTGATAAAAGCCTTATAACCGTTTCCACAGTCTCATCTTCAAAAACAGCGGAAATATCGTAAATCACAGCATCTTTTACCCTCATTTCATTTCACCCTTTCTACGGTGAAATGATCGTACTCTCTCTTTATTGCGTCGAGATCTGGCATGTACTTCTCTTTTCGTCTGGTTGCCGCCAGAGCCGATGCGAAACCAAACTTCGCCATTTCAAGGAAGTTCGCGCCATGCGTTACAAAGTAGTACACCATCCCTGCTACATAAGCATCTCCTGCTCCCAGAAGATGAGAAGTATCTATCTCCTCTTTTGATTCTATGATCCATACCCCATCTCTTGTAGCAACGATGTCACTTTTTATCTTATAGGAAACTACTGCCACATGTGCCTTTTCTGCAATTTTTTCTGCAAGTTCTACATAATCATCGAAAGTATTAGGTTTCAGACCAAGAAAGGAACTGTGATCTCCCCTCAAATCTGGTTTCACCACATTAGGATACTCAGGTCCTTCCAACATTTTTTCCAACAATCTTGGTGTTTGCTCTACAAAAACGAAGATTCCTTTCTCACGGGCAACTTTTACCAATTCATTACAAAGACTTTCATTTACTCCAAGCGGTATGCTTCCTGAAATAACCACACAGTCAACTTTTGAAAGTGTCATTTTGTATCTTCTCAAAAAATGATCCACATCCGATTTATCAATCTCTGGACCAGGGAAATTTATGGCCGTGATGGTATGATTTTTTTCATCGATGATTTCTATGTTCTCTCTTGTTTCACCGTCAACATAAACGAAATTCGTTGTGATCAGATTCGAAATTCTCCGCAATTCTTCAACAAGAATCCTACCCATGTGACCTCCAACAAAACCTGTGGCCACCGAAGGTATACCAAGTTTAGAAAGGGCTATGGATACGTTTATTCCCTTACCGCCTGGGCTCATTTGTGTTTTAGATAGATCTCCCAATCTATAAAGCTTGTTCACCTGGAAATCTTCTATAAAGATCTCCCTATCTAGCGCAGGGTTGAGGGTGACTGTTAAAACCATGAAATCACCTCGTCTTTCAGAATGAAACTCTCATAATTTCAAAACAAAATCTCTTGGACTTCCTGCATAATTGATTCTACCACTATTCAATATCACCAACAAATCGGCTATGTAGAGAAACCGTTGAAGGATGCGAGTTGATATGACGAAGGTCCTATCTTTTTTCATATCTAGGAAGGTCTCAATGATCCTTTCGAGGTTTTCATCATCGAGATGGTCTAATAAACAGTCCATCAATATGATCTCGGGTTTTTTTTGTTCCAATATAAACAGAAGGAGGGATATTTTTTCGGCGGGGGAAAAGAAAGAAAGGGGAGTTTTTTGACCCATGAATAACTTCTTGAGAATACCAAGATCATCCAATTTAGCGGAAAATTCATCCAATGCAACTTTTCTTTTCAGGCTCAAACTCAAGAATTCATCAAAGTTGTAATGATTCATGGCATCGATAAAGCTTGTATCGAGATACAAAGCCTTTCTTCTCACATAGGTATCTTCAAGATCCCTAACATCCTCACCAAACAAGTAAACAGTTCCATCTTCGACGAGTTCATCGAAAATTTCGTTGTTTAACTTGACAACAGATCTCAGCAACGTTGATTTGCCAGAACCTCGGGGCCCATACAACACGTTTATACCCTCTACGAACGAAAGAGTAATATTGTCTAAGATCACTTTACCGCTATTTGAAACGGAGAGATGATCAAGCTTTATCGGGAACCTTCTGTTTTCCATCACTCTCTCTTTCCTTCTCTTCGCCAAAACCTAAACGTCTTTTTATTTCTCTAAGAGCGTTTTCATCACCATTCTCCATCATCTTGAGGAGTTCTATCTGTGACAAAACCCTAGGATTCTTGGATATTTTCTTTTCCAAATGGCATCACCTCGTTGATGATTTTAAACCCAAACCTTTAATTCAACTTGTAAGTATCATTACAATTAGAACGTTCTCCTTGGGTGTAAAATTTCTCAGGTTAAAATCTATCCGGAGGTGATCAAATGCGAAATCCACCCTTCATAGTAGAATACGAACTAACAACGAGATGTAATTTCAATTGTAAACACTGCTATTGTGAAGCAGGAAAGCCTCATCCGAACGAACTCAGTTTTGAAGAAATAAAGGAATTGATAATCGATTTGAAAGAGATGAAGGTTTGGGCTCTCGATTTAGTAGGAGGAGAACCACTTTTACATCCGAGAATCCTCGACATACTTTCTTTTGGAAAAGAAGTGGGACAACGTCTTATGATAAATACCAACGGTTCACTGGCAACGAAAGATATGGTTAGTAAGATCAGAAAAGTCAATCCAAATGTGCTGATAGGAGTATCCTTAGAAGGACCCGATCCCGAAACAAACGACTACGTGAGAGGGAAAGGTAACTTTGAAAGAGCAGTACAAGGTATAAGAAACTTAATAAATGAGGGATTCCAGGTTACGATATTGCATGTGATAAACAGGAGAAACTGGAAAAAATTCGAAAAAATGGTGAAATTTGCTTTAGAAATAGGTGCAAGCGCTGTGTACGTTGACAGATTCATTCCCGTAGGAAGAGGCGCTATCTACGCAAAAGAATTGGATATGGAACCAAATGAATGGAAGCTTGCAATCGAGCATGTATTGAATGTTGTGAATTCCTACAAAGATGAAATCATTTTTTACGTAGAAGAATCGATTTCTGGTGATCTTTGCTCGGCCGGGATCAACCACGCTTCTATTTTGGTTGATGGGACAGCTGTTCCCTGTGGTCATTTCAGATACAAAAAGGAATATTACATGGGAAATATTCGCGAAAGAAAATTTTTCGAGATATGGAACGATTACAAACCTCTCCCTTCCCCTTCCTCATGCTCGCATTGTCCTCTCTTAGATAAATGCGGAGGAGGTTGTAAGGCTTACTACTTACTGAAAAACTACGAAAAAGACGAAGCAATTTGTGCTGTAAACAAGGGGAGATACAACATAAAGTAACAAAAAAGAAAACGACTTTTCACGTAGTGATCGTAGAATATTTTACCGACCGGTAAGTAAAAAAACATTGGAGGTGATTCAATGCCAGTAGGTGGAATCAAAGGGATGATCTATCGTCAAGCGGGAAAACTCGTTGGAACGTTTGTAAGAAACGCCGATGTGGAAACGTTGGGGAAGATTTTCGGAACTTTGAGTATGTTCACGAAAGAACCTGCTAAAAGTGGACTTAGAAAGCTCTCCGATCTTGCAAAAGAACGACATCCCATGGTGATGTCTTGGGTGAATGTTTTCAAAAAGGCAAGCCCAAAATGTGTCGAAGGTGTTATAAACAACTTGATCATCAACGAGTTTGCACTAGGAGAACCTATCAGACAAGAAAAAATGCACGAATACAAGACTGTTCTTCCAAAACTTTTAGTTTTGAGTCCTACATACGCATGTAACCTCAATTGTGTGGGTTGTTACGCAGGTCTTTACGGTAGAAAATACGAACTTTCCCATGACGAGGTTAGGGATATTTTGAAGCAGGCCAACGATCTTGGAATATATTTCTTCATTATCACCGGTGGTGAACCGTTCTTCTGGCCACACTTGATGGATATATTTGAAGAATTCAAAGACAGCTATTTCCTCGTTTACTCGAATGGAACTCTCATAAAAGAAGAAACAGCGAAAAAACTGGCCGAGCTCGGAAACGTTACTGTATCCATCTCCGTAGAAGGCTTTGAAACAGATACAGATTGGAGAAGAGGTAGAGGAATTTTCAAAAAAATATTGGAAGCATGGGAAAGATTGAGACGACATGGTGTGATTTTTGGAGCATCCGTTACAGCAACTCGCATGAACCATGATACTCTTATGAAAGATGAATTCTGGGATTTCTTGGAAGAACAAGGAGTTTCTTACGTTTGGGTTTATCAGTTCATGCCCGTTGGAATGAATCCAACCATGGATCTCGTTCCCACACCAAAACAGAGATACGAAAGATTCCACAAACTTGAACAAATAAGACTCAGTGGTAAATTTGCATTTGTTGCTGATTTTTGGAACCATGGATTCCTCACAAACGGTTGTCTTGCAGCAGGTGCAAAATATTTGCATATCAATGCTAAGGGCTATGTGGAACCGTGTGTCTTCCAGCAATTTGCAGTTGACAGCATACGAGAGAAAAAACTCATTGATATACTGAAATCACCATTCTTTGAAGCCTACAAGAGAATGATACCGTACAGCGACAATCTCTTCAGACCTTGCCCGATTATTGACAATCCAAAAGTGTTCAGGGCAATGGTCAAAGCGTTCAACGCAAAACCCCAGCACGAAGGTTCCGAGAGAATAATTACGGAACTTGCACCAGAAATTGATAAGCTTGCTGCTGAATGGAAAAAATACGCGGACAAACTTTGGTATGAAGAGGGATATTCAGAAATTTATCCTGCAAACAGAGGAGTATACTCTTACGAAGTAAGGATGAGAAGATACGCTGACAAAGAGAAACTCCTCGCTGTGGACAAGCGTTACAGAGATTAACGTGGAGGGATGAAATTGGGCAACGAGACAAAACGCAAAATTCTCGAAGCAGCGAAAAAAGCGTTTTCAAAATATGGTTACGATGGGGTCAGTATGGAAGAAATCGCACATGAAGCGGGTGTGAAAAAAGCTCTTATATATTACTACTTTCCAAGCAAAGACAAACTTTTCGAGGAAGTATGGAGAGAAGCAATAGAAGAGCTGGAAAATCACCTTTTTGCGGTTGCAGAAGAGACCAATTCCTATTTTGCAAAAATAAAGAAATTTTTGAGGTCTTACGTTGATTTCGTGTTGAACAAGACCGTTTTGAACGAAATCATAGAGAAAGAAAAAGTAACAATTCGTTTCGAAAGGGAAGGAAAATGGTCATCGCTCAGAGAAAAGTATGAAAATTTCATCAAGCGAGTAGAGGAATTGATAGAAGAGGGAAAGAAGCAGAACTATGTTTACAAAGATTTGGACTCCCGAGCTGCTGCGGAACTCATTGTAAATTCAATGGGAGATGTTCCAAGGGATAAAAAGTTGTTACAAAACATACAAGAAATGATATTGAGAGGCCTCTTGAAGATGAAAACAGAAGAGGGGCGTTAGCCCCTCTTTATTTTTTAGAATCTTCTTTTTATTCCAAGTTTCTTTTCTGCTTCTTCTACCATCTTTTCAAACATCTGATTCACTTCTTCATCGGTCAGAGTTCTCTCTGGATGTCTAAACACCACGTAAAAGGTGACACTGATCATACCTGTAGGCACACCTTTTCCTTCGTAAACATCGAAGACGCCAACTTCTTCTACAAGAGTACCACCCATTTTCCTGAAAAGATTCACAACCTCAATGGATTTGAAGCCTTTCGGCAATAGGAACGAAACATCTCTTCGAATGGAAGGAAATTTTGGAGTAGGTTTGTAGAAAGGTTTGCCTTTTGAAATCCTCCACAGAAGATCTAAATTTATTTCAAAGAAATAGACTTCTTCGTTAACGTCGTACTCGTCAAGTAATTTTGGATCCACCATACCTACAATGCCTAATTCTTCGATTTCAAAGAGTATCTTTGCCGTTCTGGTTGGGAAGAGCCCTGGTAGAATAGCTTCCTTGAAATCAACAGAAATCCCAAGTTTTTGAAACAGCTCATCCAACACTCCTTTTATTGTGTAGAAGGAAACCTTTCTCTTGTCGGTATAGTCGTAAGGGTTCTCCATACCGCAAGTCATAGCTGAAAGCATTTCGGTTTCTCTGTATTCTTCTTTCTCTTTGAAATACACCTTCCCTATCTCAAAAAGCTTCAGATTTCTGTTCTGCCTCTTGAAATTACCAGAGAGTACCTGTATCAGACTATAAAACAAAGATGTCCTCATCACGTCCATTTCCGAAGATATGGGATTGGAGAGTCTCACAGGTTCTTTGGCTACAATCGGCCACTTTTGCATCTGTTCCGAATCTACGAAAGAAAAACTTATAATCTCGTCGAATCCCATAGCTTTCATAAACTGAGAGATCTCTTTACGAAACAGCTGTCTTTCATTCCAACCTATGTTTAACGCTGGTACACTCACAACTTGAGACGGGATTTTTTCATAGCCAAAAACTCTCCCTATTTCCTCAATCAAATCGATTTCTCTTTCAACATCTGGTCTAAAGGTTGGTACGGTCACCTCGTATCTCTCACCCTCGTCTTTTACCTCGAATTCCAATCGTTCGAGGATCTCATTTGCTCCTTGAACCCTCATTCCGAGCACACTTTTGATTTTTTCCTTCCTGAGAAACACTCTCTTCTTCTCGATCCTCCTAGGATAAACATCCCAAAATTTGTTCAAAACAACACCGCCTGAGAGTTTTTGGATTAGCTCTGCAAGCCTCAAAGACACGAATTCCACATCATTAGGATCAACACCTCGTTCAAACCTGTAAGAAGATTCGGTGACGATACCAAGTGTTTTGGATGTCTTCCTTATCCTCACAGGGTTAAAATAAGCCACTTCAAGAACCAAGTTTTTTGTGTCATTATACACACCAGAATTCATTCCTCCCATGATCCCGCCGAGAGCCAAGATGTTTTCACCATCAGTTATCAAAATTTCTCCGCCTTTCAGTTCGTACTCTTTTTCATCAAGCAGGAGAACTCTTTCTCCACCTTCCGCTGATTTCACCACAATTTTTTTGTTCTTCAATCTGTTCAGATCAAAAGCATGGACAGGATGTCCTAGTTCTAACATGATGTAATTCGTAGCGTCGATGATGTTATTCAAAGATCTCATACCGGAAGCAACAAGTCTAGCTTTCATCCAGAGTGGGGAATCTTTTACCTCAACTCCTTTCATAATCCGAGCCGAATACCTTGGACACCCATCAACATCATTTATGAAAACTTCGAAATCTATTTCATCATCGACAAAAGAAACTTTTGGTGAGGGTTTTTTCAAAGGTCTGCCACTCAACGCAGAAAGCTCCCTAGCTACTCCTAGAACAGAGAGACAATCAGGTCTATTCGGGGTAATTTCCAAATCGAACACGTGATCTCTCAACCCGAATTTCTCTATGACGTTCATCCCCAACTCAACCGGTTCTGGAAATCTGTATACATTCTCTGATTTTTCCTCGAGCCCCAACTCCTCGAGAGAACAAAGCATACCTTCCGATACGATCCCTTTAAATTCACGCGGTTGTATCCTTACTCCGTCGTTTAGAGTTGCACCTTCAAGAGCTAAAATGACGTAATCTCCTTCTTTCACGGTCTTGTCTGCTGTGATAACAGTGTAATCTCTACTACCCGTACTCACCTTACAGATCAAAAGTTTTTCAGTTTCAGGATGCACCTTCGCTTCCAAAACCTTTGCTGTTAAAATCTCACCAGATAAGTTGAAAGGTTCTACGATATCTTCCACACTGGTTCCAGAAAAGGTGAGTTTCTCCGCTATCTTTTCTGTGTCCCAATCTAGATCTATGAATTCTCTAAGCCATGACTCGGGTACTTTCATTCGCTACACCCCCATCAATAACTACTGAGAAATCTAACATCGTTTCTGACGAACTCTCTGATATCTGTTATCCCATACTTCAACATAGCGATTCTTTCGACACCCATTCCAAAAGCGTAACCTGTCCATTCTTCGGGATCGTATCCCACGCTTAAGAACACGTTGGGATCGACCATACCGGCTCCGAGGATTTCAAGCCAACCGTATCCTTTTAGATAAACGTCTACCTCAAAACTTGGCTCTGTAAACGGAAAAAAACTTGGTCTCAATCTTACTTTTGCACTTTCTCCGAACATCCTTCGAGCGAATTCCTCGAGAGTGAACTTCAAATGGGCTACGCTGAGATCTTTATCGACGTGTAATCCTTCAACCTGATGAAACATGGGAAGATGTGTTGCATCATAATCTCTTCTATAAACCTTTCCAGGCGAGATAATGGCAATTGGGGGTTTCCTTTCGAGCATCGTCCTCACCTGAACGGGAGACGTATGTGTTCTAAGGAGTAAATCGTCCGTTATATAGAAGGAATCATGTTCGTCACGGGCAGGATGCCATTCTGGAGTGTTCAGAGCATCGAAATTATACCAAGTTGTCTCAATCTCGGGCCCTTCTACCACATCAAAACCCATAGCAACAAAGATTCGTTCTATCTCTTCCATGATCTTAGCAACAGGGTGAGAATGTCCTACCTTTCTCCTGGCACCAGGTATTGTTACGTCGATTCGCATCCTCTCCATTTTTTCTTTTTCCATCAACTCTTCTATTTGTTTCTTCTTCTCTCTGAACAGCGCTTCTACCTTTTCCCTGAGTTCGTTCACCCGTTTTCCGTAAGTAGGCCTCTCCTCTGGAGGAAGATTTTTGAGATTCTTCATCAAACTTGTTATCTTTCCTTTTTTTCCAAGAAACTCCACTCTGAATTGTTCTAGTTCTTCAGCGCTGGATACTTTTGATAGTCTTTCAAAAGCTTCTCTTTCAACGACATCTATATTCATTTTTCATACCCCCTGACCTCATTATACAAAAAAATGGCGGAGGCGGTGGGACTCGAACCCACAAGGGCCTCACGGCCCACCGGTTTTCGAGACCGGCTCCTTAGCCAGTTCGGACACGCCTCCGCATCCTGGTAATATTTTATTTCATTTTGCAGCTAATTTCAATATTTCCCTAACATCATCTCTCTCCAACACCTTAACCTTTCCTAAAGAATCCCCTTTTGGTTTCAAATTCTTCTCGACGAGGAGCATAACGTTATCGACAATTTTATCTATATCCTCTTCTGGAATGCCCACATCTTTGAGAGTAACGGGTGCTCCCACCTTTTTCAACCAACCCTTGAAGGATTCAATTCCTTTTAGTATAAGATCTTCTCCCTCACCTTCAAAGCCAATCACCTTTTTCGCAAATCTTTCGAACTGTCCAGGATTTTCTTTGTAAACGTACTTCATCCAAGCTGGAAAGACAATAGCAAGGCCAGCACCGTGTGCAATATCGTAGAGAGCACTCAATGAATGTTCTATCCGGTGACACGACCATTCCCCACCTCGTCTACCAACGGCCATCGTTCCATTCAGAGCTATGGTGGCACTCCATGCAAGATTTGCTCGTGCTTCGTAATCATCCGGATTTTCGAGCAGTCTTTCGACCATCTTCATGATAGTCCTTATCGTACCCTCAGCTATCTCATTCGTGATTTCCGGACTGCTTCCATCAAAATAGTACTCCAAAATATGTGCGATGGCATCGACAGCTCCATACACTGTTTGTTCCTTTGGAAGTGTTGATTGAACGGAAGGATCCACGATGGAAACTCTCGGGTAAAGTGCTCTGGAACTGACACCGTATTTTTCCTTCGTCTTTTCATTAGTTATGACGGCATTTCCATTCATCTCCGTTCCAGTAGCGGAAATCGTCAACACATCAAATACAGGAAGGGCCTTTTCAATTTTGTACTTACCTATGAAAGCGTCCCAAATATCTCCATCGTAAAGCACACCACCGGCCACAGTTTTTGCAGAATCTATCACACTTCCACCACCGACGCCCAAGATCGCTTCTACTTTTTCTTTCCTTGCCACTTCTATAGCTTCATGAACTTTCGAAAGGACAGGATTCGGTTTGACACCCGAAACCTCCACCCATTCCACATTGTGCTTTTTGAGAGATTCCACTACTTGTTCGTAAACTCCATTCCTCTTTATAGAACCTCCCCCGTAGAGGAAAAGAACTTTTCCTATACCAGCTTGTTTCAATTCTTCCCCTATCTGATGAATGGTTCCCTTTCCGAAGATCAGCTTTGTAGGATTATGGAAAACAAAGTTCTCCATAGATTATCACCTCCTAATTAAAGATTCTAACATGCCTTATCAATCTCTTCTTGGAAGTATCAAATTGAGAACGATCCCTACTAAAGCTGCGAGACCAATTCCTTTAAGCTCTACTCTTCCCACTTTCAAAACCGCTCCTCCTATACCAATTGTGAGCATTAGAGCAGCTATCATGAGATTTCTGGGTTTTGAGAAATCGACTTTTGCGTTCACCATTGTCCTCACACCAACAGAAGTGATCATCCCAAACAGTATGAGACTCACCCCTCCCATAACCGCTTGAGGTATCGTCTGTAAAATCGCACCAAATTTAGAAATGAACGCAGCGAATATGGCAACGAGCGCCGCTCCTCTGAGAACCGAAGGATCGTAAACTCTCGTGAGTGCCAAAACTCCTGTATTTTCACTGTAAGTAGTGTTAGCGGGTCCTCCCAGAAAACCTGCGACGGCGGTGGCAAGTCCATCTCCAAGAAGTGTTCTGTGTAATCCTGGATTGTCGAAGAAATTCTTTCCAACAACCGCACCGTTCGTAGTAATATCACCAAGATGCTCCATGAAAGTAGCGAGAGTAACCGGCACTATCATGAATATCGCACCATAATCGAACTTGGGAAGCATAATCTTGGGCACACTGAAAAAAGGTGTGTTTATAATCGGAGTGGTGTCTATTTTTCCCATAGACAATCCAATCACGTATCCAACTACCACTCCTGTTATCACAGGTATCATGCTGAAGAAACCCCTCGTCATAGTGGCAACAAAAACCACCGTGGCTATGACAACGAGAGCGAGTGGCCAGTCATTGGATGCCATTTGAATCGCAACGGGGCTGAGTGTGAGTCCAATTACCATAATCATGCTGCCGGTGACAACGGGAGGAAGAAGTCTCTTTATTTTCTCAGGACCTACGATTTTCACTATCAGAGCGTAGAGAACGTAAAAAAGACCTGCTACAAAAATTCCTCCTGTCGCGTAAGCAAGATCTCCGTAGATTTCTTTTACAGCAAGAATAGGAGCAATGAACGCGAAACTAGATCCGAGGAAAACCGGCACGATACCACCTGTTACAAAATGGAAGATGAGAGTTCCTATACCTGCGGTGAGGAGTGCTACAAGTGGATCGAGTCCAGTTATGAGAGGAACCAAGACAGTCGCCCCAAACATGGCCACGAAGTGTTGCAGAGCTAGTAAAAACCATCTCCATCCACCAATTCTGGTAACAGCTCCTTCCAATTCCACAGAAGACACCTCCCATTTAAAAATAAAGGCTCTTTGATAAAGAGCCTTTATTTTTCACCTTTTAACTTTTCCTTCAGAACCAAAAATACAAACTTTGCAATTTGTACTGGAACTTTTCGCTTACTCATTGGAGATTGAAGAAAACGATACAACCACTCGAGATTCATTCTCTGAACCCACATTGGAGCTCGTCTTTTCTTACCAGAAATAACATCAATAGAACCTCCCACTCCCATAGCAAGTTTCACTTCCAATTGAGGGAGATTCGCGTAAATCCATCTCTCCTGACGAGGAACTCCCATTCCCACGAACAGAAGATCAACCGACTTTTCGTTAATATCTTTCACCACACTCTTCGACTCCTCATCTGGAAAAAATCCGTCATGGTATCCCACTACATTCACACCGACCTTACGCATAACCCAACTGGCTTTTTCAACTATTTCTTTCTTGGCTCCAAGAAGATAAATTCGCCAACCAGTTTCTTTCGATTTTTCGCAGAGATAGTTCATTATCTCCACACCTGGCAGTCTTTCAGTTGATTCTTTTTTGAGAAACTTCATAGCCCAAACAACACCCGAACCGTCGGGTACAACTAAATCGGCTGAGTTAACTATACGGCGGTATTCCCTATCTTCTATTGCTTTCAGCAAAATCGAAGCGTTCATTGTGACAACGAAAGTTTTAAGTCGTCTTTCTATTCTTTCTTCTATAGCTTTTAGAAATTCCTGCCTCGTTCCACTCAAAACTTGAGTATTGAAGATCTCTATTTTTTTCACCTCGATTTCCTCCAAAAAAAAGCGGAGGGAAAACCTCCGCACTACCTGGTGCCGAGGGCGGGACTTGAACCCGCACGGGGAAACCCCCACATGATCCTGAGTCATGCGCGTCTGCCAGTTCCGCCACCTCGGCACTTCGTTGTAATAGTTTATCACAAGCCTAGAAGATTTTCAATCCTTCCAATCTAACAGTCTTTTTTCGCCTTCTAATTTCTTTATCTTGGTCACGTCTTGCACCACTTCGAGAGTTCCCAAATAGTCTCCGTTATTGTCTCTCACCGGGAAATACCTAATATGTATTATTTTACCTCCGAGATTTATCCAGAATTCTGCTGCTTCCTCTTTACCCTCTTTGAAAGCTTTCAAGATTTTGTTCACAATATGAACACTTCTCGGTGGGTGACAAAATTGTACAGGTCTTCCGATGACAGTTGGAGCACGATGGAAAATTCTTTGCCCTTCGGAGTAAAATCTCACTCTGTCGTTACTATCGATGAAAGTTATGTCGAAAGGAAGTGTTTTGAACATATTTTCAAGCTCTTTTTTGCTCAAGTAACCATGCCCAATGTTTATATCTTCCTCTTTTACAACTTGATATTCATCGGGTTTCAACGTACCAACAACTTTTTTCACTTCCTCCGGAATCTTTTCGAACGTTTCCTCACTCACTCTCGGGTCAGTCTGGTACGGCAGAAGAGGCTCAACATTTGGGTGCCATTCATCCTTTATAGAGATTTTGTAGTAACCGATTTCTTTTTCATAGAGCTTTATGGCCAACCATTCTCCATCGTCCAGAAGCACCTTTAGCGTTGGATAGAGTATGTTGTTTTCTCTGAAAACCATGTCCACCAACATTCTCGAAAGTTCTTGACATTCTCTTTTCAACCTCTCGTCGTCCTCCTCTTTTTCCAACAAATCCGATAGAAGCTTTATTTTCAATCTCACCTCGTCGTGTTTTGACCAAAGAACGGTAGGAACAGCTGTAATGCCCCTTCTTTCTAGGTAAGGGAACACGAGCATTTCCTCCCGTGTGTAATGTGTAAAACCTATCAGCTTCATTTTGGATACGTGTTCTTTCAATTTTCTCAAAAACTCTTCCCTTCTCGGATCTTCTTTCGGTAAAGAAAAAACAGTCGAACTCAGCAACGATAAAGCTTCAGCATCTTTCAATATTTCATTGTTTTCCTCATAAAGGGTGCGTAAAGGATGTCCATTCGGAAGCCGTTCTATCTCTCTTCCTGCTTCAGAAACAGCCCCTCTAAAAAATTCAACGTGGAGGTCACACATCTTTATAATGTCCTTGACTGTTATCTCTCCCTCTTTAAGTAGCTCTTGCTCTATAACGGGTATTTCAAAAGGAGACAAATTGGAAAGTACGTTTCCAAACTCTTGTCTCAAAGAAGCAGGATCTTCTCCTTCGTGAATTCTCTTCAACAGTGTTTTGAGAAGTTCTACTTTTCCCTCGTTACCTGGCATAAAATACCACCTCCAAGCAAATTAGGTACGACTCACTAATTATATTTTACCATTTCTTCGGTCTTTCAAGAATTAATGGTTGGACTACCAAAGTGAATGTTGCTCCCACTCCTATTCCAAGCATCATGAGAAGAGAGAGATTTTTGAACAATGCAAGCTCAGAAAAGAGAAGAACTGCGAATCCCGCGATCAATCCCAAAGCATTCGTGACGATGGATGGACCTACATTTCTGAGTACCAAATAAGGGTTTTTTAGTCTTCTTTCCTCAGACGCTATATGTATGGAGTAATCTATTACCAACCCCATCAATATCCCCGAGGTTATGGACGTGGAAACATCCAAGCTGATTCCAAACGTTGCCATGAAGAAGAAATTAAATATAGTCGTGAACACTATCGGTATCATCACACTGAGTGCGGTGATAGGCTTTCGGAATATGATGAAGACCATGATAAAGATCAAAATCGAAGCGAGTACGATACTTTGTATCTGAGATCTCATAATACTTTCGTTTATATCATTCCATATCAAAACAGACCCTGCGACATAATGTGACCAACCAACTTCTTCAACCATCTTGTCGATCCACTCTCTGACTTCTCTAACGTGTTTGTATCCTTCAGGAGAGAGATTGACAATGATTCTTATCTTGTTTCTATCTCCAACGAAAGTTTTCAAAAAAGGATTGGTCCTGGAAAGTGCATACATTATCGGAATGGGTATATCCACAGGGAAAACAACGCTAACTATGTAATCGTTCTTTTTTATTCTTTCAGCAAGATTCTTTATCACGCGTGAGTCTGATCCAACGAAAGGTTTGTCTTTTTCCAAAACGAGATACACAGGTTCCCTCAAATGAAATTTCTCAACTATCAAATCGTAAGCTTTTCTCGGTTCAGAATCCTTGCTGAAGTAAGACACCATATCCGAACCTATCTGTATTCTTTTGAGCAAGAACGGTGAAAGAACAGCCAAGGCAATAAAGATTACAAAAACAATGAAAGCAAGTCTTTTTCCAACATATCTCATTCCGAAACCTCTCGGTATCTTTTTAGGAGAGTAATTCCTGAACAATTCTATCCCCGAAGTAAATATTACAAGAACTACAACGGCAAGACCTGCGGAAACCAGGATTCCAAGCTCACGAAAAGCCTTTATATCTATGAAGATAAAAGACATAAAACCAGCGGCGGTGGTAAGCATAGAAAACAAAATGGGTTTGAATATGTGTTTTATCGCCTCTTTCTTATCTTCGAATCGAAACAAAGCGTTATAGAAATGAAGCCCATATGCGGATCCGATAATTAAAAGAAACGAAACAGTCATCACCGTCATGGTATTTAGAGACCTTCCTGTCAAGAAAAACACTGCAAAGACGAATATG
Source organism: Thermotoga sp. KOL6 (assembly GCF_002866025.1). Classification (NCBI taxonomy): domain Bacteria; kingdom Thermotogati; phylum Thermotogota; class Thermotogae; order Thermotogales; family Thermotogaceae; genus Thermotoga; species Thermotoga sp. KOL6. The sequence continues at coordinate 31,437 of NZ_LNDE01000004.1, read as the reverse complement.
GTTGCTAAAACAGGAACTATCAAGGAGAAAATCGCCGCTCTGAAAGATCTCAGTTGGTAATAGAAGAGAAGAAAAATCGCTATGAACATGAAAACAGGATAAACGAACATTTGTCTTACAAGCTCTTTGAATAGAAAACTATCTAGAACAGCTTCGCCGAAAAGATAGCTTTCTTTAAAATGTCCGGAAACAAGTTGTCTTAACTCCGATATTTTGCTTCTTGCATCAACATCAGCTTTAAATATGACATTCAAAAGCGCATACTTTCCATCCGGAGTGATGAAACTTTCTGCATTGGGATCTTTCAAAATATCTTCTGAAATGGTTCCATCCTTTGAGTAATAGCTTCCCAAACTGAATCCAGAGAATTTTGGCAAATTAACAGGGCTCATAACACTGGAAACGTAATCTCTCTCTTCGATCTCTTTGTGGAGCTTGTAGAGACTTTTTGCATCACTAAAGAAACTCTTGTCATTTCTCACCACAATTACGATAGAAGAGCTTCCTTCGAAATCTTTTGAAACCTTAAAGAGATTCTTCACATTTTCGTTGGTGGTTCTCTCCGGATCACCGTTATAACCTGGAAGAAAAACCTCCGGACCGGTTTCTATTTTTCCAAGAGAGAAAACTATTATGAAAGATATGAAAACCAGTGAAATGTAAAGTACGGTAAAAGCGTATCTTTTCATATATCCATTCCCTCCCTTGTCAAAGCCAGCACCAATCTATCGAATCCTTCGCCGATTATCCGCAAATCTTTTTCAGAAAATTTTCTAAGAACGATTCCTACGAGTTTATCGAAGTCGGAAATGACTTCTTCGAATGTCTTTTTTCCCTTCTTTGTCAGAATTACTCTGAAAGTCCTTCTATCATCGGGATCCATTTCTCGGGCAACAAGTTCCCTTTCTTCAAGGGAATCCACCACGTTCGTCACATTACTTTTCGTCGTCGCAAGGAACTCTGCAATTTCTTTCATTTTTTTTGGACCGAAAAGTGCGATATAAAGAAAAGCGTAAAGCTCCGTTGTCTTCATATCTGAAATCTCCTCGTTTGACAACAAGAATTTAGAAAACCTCATGACCAATGAAAAGAGAGTTTTGAATATCTCCAAAGAATCCATTCTCCCACCTCCATTTTTTTGACTGTCCAAAAAGAAAACAGTTCATATATTTTACTAAATAGTTCACCTTCCGAACTATTTGGTGTAAAATAGTACCCGGTGATGAGGATGAAATATTCGCTATTGAGAAGCTATTTATCAAAAGAAAAGGTACCAAAGATTAGAAAAGAACTCATAAAACTTGCATTGCCTGCTATGGGAGAAAATGTTCTTCAGATGCTCTATGGAATGGCAGACACTGCCTTTTTGGGTCATTATTCCTGGAAATCAATGAGTGGAGTGGGACTTGCAAACCAAATTTTTTGGGTTATCCAAGTTGTTCTCATCGCAGCCAGTATGGGAGCGACTGTTACTATAGCAAACGCACTTGGAGCTAGAAACAAAAAAGCTTTGAGAGCAATCGCATGGAATGGGATCTTTCTGGCACTCTTCACAGGAGTTGCTCTCACTGTTCTCACATTTTTCTCTGAGGCCTTGATATCTATCTTTCCAAATTTGGAAGGTGAAATAGAGAATGCAGCAAAATCTTATCTGAAAATCATCCTGGCAGGCTCTTTTGGGTTTTCGATAATGGCAGTGTTTTCCGCCATGTTAAGAGGTTTGGGAGACACTAAAACACCGATGATTGTCACGGGAGCAACAAACTTTCTCAACATCTTTTTGGATTACGCTATGATATTCGGAAAATTTGGATTTCCTGAATGGGGAGTGAAAGGAGCGGCTGTTGCAACGATATTGTCTCGATTTTTTGGAGCTGCCATCCTCTTTTTCATTGTATTCAGGAGAGAGGAATTCCATCTCGGAGAAGGATTCGAACCACCTAGATGGAGTGTTCAAAGGGAAATTTTACGCGTTGGTTTTCCAACTGCTGTGGAGAATCTCGTGTTTTCCGTAGGAGTGTTGGTATTTGCAAACATTCTTCTCATAGCTGGAGCAGAGGCGTACGCAGGACATAGAATAGGTATAAACGTGGAGTCTTTATCCTTCATGCCAGCTTTTGGCATTTCGATAGCCATTACAACACTTGCGGGAAGATACAACGGCATGGGAAGTAAAGAGCAACTTCTCGGAGTTGTGAGACAAGGATGGATTCTGAGTCTTCTCTTTCAAGTAACCGTTGGCATCATCATCTTTCTTTTCCCGGAACCTCTAATAAGGATTTTCACCAGCGATCCTCAAATAGTGGGAATCGCGAAACTTCCCGTGAAGATAATTGGATTATTTCAATTATTCTTAGCAACAGAGTTCAGTATGAACGGAGCACTTCGAGGAACAGGAAATACTCTCCCTCCAATGGTCATAACCTTCATCTCTATTTGGTCAGTGAGACTTCCAATCGCTTATATAATGGTAAGGTTCTTTAATCTTGGGCTGCTGGGTGCATGGATCGGTATGATTGCCGACATCATTTTCAGGAGTACTCTGAAACTCTTATTCTTTCTTTCGGGAAAATGGGAAAGAAGGGCTCTTATCACAAGAAATAGGGTGAAGGAACTCAGTTGATTTTTTTGTAAACGATTTCTCCTCCTTTCAGTGTAAGTACGGGATCAAGGTTTTGGTTCAACATGACCAAATCTGCTGTTCCACCTTCTTTTATTCTTCCAACTTCTTTCATTCCAAGCTCGATACAACTGTTATAAGAGGATACAAGTGCTACTTCTTTAAGAGTAGCTTTTGTGAATTTGACAAAATTTTTCACTGCTTCTGAGAACATCAGTGTACTTCCCGCTAGGGTTCCATCTTCCAATCTTGGAACACCGTTCTTCACCCTCACAAGAAGATCCCCCAAGAAAACTACACCATCACGTACTCCTGTAGCCGAGATGGAATCAGTTACAAGAACAATGTTTCTGGCTCCTTTCACCTTATAAACGAGCTGTATCATCTCTTTCGATAAATGTACTCCATCGCAAATGAGTTCTAGCTTCACATCTTCCAACAAAAGTCCTGCACCTGTGATGCCTATTTCCCTATGATGAAGCGGTCGCAATGCATTTGGAAAGTGAGTAATCCGCCTGACGCCTTTTTTGTAAACCCGCGTAAATTCTTCAAAGGAAGCGTTAGAATGGCCAGCAGAGAGAACAAATTCCTTTTCGAACAGTAAATCAATATTTTCTAACTCTGGAGCGAAGGTAATGATTTTAACAGGAAAAGAAAGTTCATTCACTTCTTTCTCAGATGGTGATTTCAGATATTTCCTGCTGTGAGCACCTCTTTTCTCCTCAGAAATATAAGGACCTTCCAAATGCAATCCTTTCATAGATGTGTTAAGCTTACTCGCGATATAGTTTTCTGCTCTGTGTAGAATCTTCTTTACATTCTCAAAAGAGGTAGAAACCGTAGTAGCTAGAAAAGATGTCACACCCTGTGAATAAAGGTACTCTTCCATTTTTTCAAATTCACAATTCATGGTATCAGCACCCATGATTCCATGAATATGAGGGTCCACAAAACCTGGCATCAAAATTCCTTTGATGTTGTGATAGTATTTCTTCTTGATCCTCGCTATTTTCCCTTCTTCTATTTCTAAGTCTCCTGTAAATTCTCCATCCAGCGGATCCACAATGAGAAGACCTTCTAGTACCATACTCAACACCTCATAGAACCACCGTTTTACTGAGATGTGGAGGATTATCTGGAGAAAGTCCTTTGGCAATTGCTTTTTCGTAACCAAGAATGTGCGACGGAATCGTTCTCAAGAACGCTGAACGCCAGTCGTTCGAAATAGGTATATCACCTGATTCCCCTATTTCGACAACCGTTGCCCCAAGTGTTTTGAGTTCTTCTTTTAATTTCTTCTCCTGTTCGTTCATATCTTCAACTTTGTGAATGAAAATCAGTGTTTTTTCTCCCACTAAAGCTTTTGGCCCGTGTCTGTATTCTAATGTTGAATAGGCCTCGGAGAAAGTTGTGGACATTTCTATACATTTTAAAGCGGATTCCAGGCCCACACCAAAAAACTCTGCCATTCCGAGAAAGACAAAGTGTTCATACTTCTGAACACTCAAATCTTTCACAACCTTCTCCGCAAGATCAAAGAAATCCTCTGTGTAATCTACCAGTTCTTTGTACAATTCTAAGGAGTTTCCCACGAGCTCATCTGCAGCAACCATCAATGTGAGAAGAATCAAATTGAAAGATTTCGTCATGACGATAGCGGATTCTTCTACTGGAAACACAAGAGGAATATCGCTCTCTTTGGCAATTCTAGAAGATTTTTCTATTGTCACTCCTATAGTTGTGTAACCTTTGCTTTTTAAAATTTCTTTTGCTAACAAAACCTCAGTTGTATTTCCCGTCCTCGAGAAGAGAAAAGCAATTCCTCTGTCTCTAATTTTGGGTGCTTTGTTGAATGCAATTTCTCCCGCAGGAATCGCTTTGCTTCTGAGGTTCAATATTCTCTCGAAATATTGAGACACAATGAAAGCAAGATTGTAAGAACTTCCACATCCTACAAAGAGGACTTCGTTCTCCAGATTCTTTTCCAGCTCCCCGAGAAATCTACGAACGATCTTTTGGGCAAATTTTTCAAAAAAGATCTTCAACTCTATTTTTTGATCTCTCACCTCTTTCAAAACAACAGACATCTTTTTCTACCTCCCTTAGTATTTGACACCACCAGCTATTGCATTCACAATGTATCTTTGAGCGAACAAGAACAAAACGATCACAGGTAGTATGGATAGAACAATACCCGCCGCGGTGTACCTGAAGTTGACTTGAAAGGTACTGTTCAAATAAACCAAAGCAACCGCCAAAGGATATTTATTGGAATCGGAGAGTACAACGAGAGGCCATAGAAAATTATCCCACCACGTTATCACCTGAAAGATGGTAAGAGTTGCTATATCAGGTTTTATCAAAGGAGTTATTATTTTCCACCAAATGTAAAGCTCACCCGCCCCATCGATTCGAGCAGCGTCCTCGAAACTCTTTGGCACACCAAGATACGCTTGTCGAAGCATGAATATTCCAAACATGGTGACCGCTTGTGGGAGAACAACCCCCATATAAGTGTTGAGCAACCCTAGTTTCCTCAAAGTAAGGTAATTCACGATGAGTGTGTTCTGAACAGGAATCATCATAGGAAGCAAAATTAAAAACAATACAACTTTTTTTCCTTTGAAATCTATCCTAGCAAGTGGATATGCTACCATGAGTGAGAAGAGGACGTTCAGAAGAGTTCCAACACCTGCTATTATGAGTGTGTTCAAGTAATATCCGCCAAGTTTTACCGTTTTCCATGCACCTACATAGTTGGAAAAGGTTACAGGCCATGGAAACAAACTCGGTGGGTATTTATAAACGTTGCCCCCTGCTTCGAAGGATGTCTTGGCTATCCAATAGAACGGCCAGAAAGAGAGGATAGCAAAAAAAGAAAGAACAACGTACACGATGGCTTTCCTTATGACAGCTTCACGCATAATAGCTCTTTAGACCTCCTTCTCTGAAGATAAAGAAATTCAAGAGGGAGAATGCAATGACAACAAAACTGAAAAGAATGGCAGCTGCGTTGGAATAACCGAATTGTAGGTATCCAAAAGCTTTGTTGTATATGAAGATACCCATCGTTTCTGTCGCGTGCACAGGTCCACCTTTCGTCATAGCATAAATTTCTCCAAACACGTTCAGAGCCGCTATAGAAGACATCGTAGAACAAAACAGGATGTACGGTTTCAGCAAAGGAACGGTTATCTTGAAAAACACCTGCGAAGGTTTTGCTCCGTCAACTCTGGCAGCTTCGATGAGTTCAGTGGGAATGCTCTGCAGTCCTGCAAGATATATGACCATGTAATAACCGAAACCTTTCCACATAGTAACGAACATGATGGCAAACAAAGCTATCTTCGGATCGGACAAAAAAGCGATAGGTTCCTTTATAATATGAAGAGATTGAAGCAAGAAATTCACAAACCCCTTTTCTCTGTACATCCACTGCCAAGTTATAGCCGCTATGGTTATTGGCGTGACAACGGGAAGAAAAATGAGGGTTCGGAAAAAGCTTCTCCCTTTCAAAGCTCTGTTCAACAAAACAGCTAGAATCATAGAGATCAATTGAAGTGGAGGGACAACTAAGAGATACAACAAACTATTCTTGAAAGCGTTCCAGAAAAGAGGATCTTTGAGAAGATTCACATAATTCTGGAGTCCCACGAACAAAGATTCACCAACCATATCGTATTGGTAAAAGGATATCTTGATTCCGAAGATTAAGGGGTAATATATAAATAGGATCATCAACAATGTAGGAATCGTAATGAAAAAAAATGCAAGTGTTAACTGTTTTTTTCTCAATTTCTGATGATACCTGTTTTTCATTCTTTCTCCCCTTTCGGTTATCTGTAAAGGAGAGGGGGGACTCCCCTCTCCCCACCCTTCTTTACTTCTTGGACTGAGTACTGATCAGATATCTCCAGTACTTTGTTGTTTCCTTGAGAGCTGTTTCAGCATCCTTTTGTCCGAGGAACACCTGTATGATGGCATCTTTCAACCTATCAAACGCTTCTTTTCTGAATGGGATATCGTCGTTGTAGAACGTGATATTTTCAAGATACTTAGCACCCATAATCCTGGCTTTTGCTGCTAAGGTACCATCATCTTTCGAGAACCATGAATCATTCACAGCAGCTTTCAACGTTGGGAAGATAGTCACGAGTTTACAGAACGCTATCTGATTCTCAAGATTAGCAACGAAAGCTGCAAATTTTGCCGCTTCTTTCGGATTTTTTGATCCTCTTACTATGTTTAGAGTTGAATACCATCCACTCATTCTCACGCCTGGTTTGGGTGCAGGAATTGGTGCCACATCGGACTTTTCGTAAATTTCTGGAGCGTTCCACTTGACTCTGTCCGCAAATTGAACACCTGTGATCAACATTGCGAGTTCTCCTGCTTGGTAAAGTTCAGTCGCTCTCGTCCATTCTCCACCCTGAACGATTTCGCTTGGAAGGTACTTCAACTTGTAAAGGGTTGCCCACTTATTGAGAGTATGAACATGATTTGGACTATCAAACAACACATCTTTTATTCTGTTGTTTTCGTCAACTGTGTACAGATTCAAACCGTCCCAATTGAAGATCGCTGATGGATCTTGGAATATGGTCGGCAGAACGCCATATTTTCCAGTTTTTTCCTTGATTATTACAGAGTAAAGGAGTATCTCGTTCCATGTCTTTGGAGGATACTTAGGATCAAGCCCTGCTTCTTTGAATATTTCCTTGTTGTAGAAAATCACATCAACTGCTGTGTACCATGGAATACCATAAATCTTGCCTTTCCAAGTGAGTCCTTTCATCATGTTGTCAAAGTACTGGTTCAGTACCTCTTCTGGTAAAAGATCGTTCAAGGGGAACAATACTTTTTTCTGCGCGAACTCGATCGTCCACTGGGCATTCAAATTAACGACATCAGGTGGATTCCCAGAAGAGTAAGCGGCAAGTAGTTTCTGTTGAAGAACATCCCAAGGTACATCCTCCCAAACGATTTCCACATCTGGGTTGAGCTCCTCGTATCTGTCAATGATCCCCTGGATGAAATCCGTGAATGTTGGCTTGAGCGACATAGTCCAGAAGACGATCTTCGTCTTTGGGAAGACAAAGACAGACAAGAGAACCACAAGCATCAAGACGAACAGAGCTTTCCTCATGCATCACACCTCCCTACAAGATGTCTTAAAGCTTTATAGATAGAAAGGGGTTTTGTTGACAAAGTAACGACGAACCTTCTATCTTTGAAGTGTTTCCAATCACTCGGATTTCTAATCACAAAATACGTAGTTTTCTCAGCTGGAAGTTCTAAGTGAGCTTTGAGAGCTTCTTCATTCATCGACGCGTTTACTACAAAATCCAATATCAAACCATTTTCAACTTTTTTCTCAGGGCCCTTTGTCACATTGTAACGGATCACCTCTTTCACTTTGAAAAATCTAGAGACAACCTTTGGAATTTCATCGTAATCTAATCCCGTTAAATCCGCAGGACTCAAATTTTCACTGGATGGCACTAAAACAACAACCTCTTCTTCATTTGAAAGAGATACATCCTCTTTGAAAAGCAAAGCTTTTTCAGAAACTTCAGACAGAAATCCAAAACCGCCAGAGAATTTTGCTTTTCTCAAATATTCTTCCACGATTTTCACAGATCTTTCCAACACATCTTTCTCAATTTCTTCATCTTTTACAAGCCTTTTCAGAGTCTCATAATAAACTGGTAAATTCCTGTAGTCGCTCAGTAGAATCATGTTCCCTCCTGCTTGGAAAAAGAGCTTCACAATCTCCTCCACCGAGAAATTTGCAGAAATGGCCTTCATTTCCATGGCATCACTAACAACAAGACCCTTGAAACCTATTCTCTCTCGAAGTATGTCTTTGATTAATACTTTAGAAAGGGTGGCGGGAAGGTCATCGATTTTGGGATATCTTATATGGGCTGTCATCACGGTTGCATCTTTCACTTCTTCTAAAACTCTCCTGAAAGGATACAAATCTGTTTCCCAAAGTTCTTCGAGAGTTGCATCCACTTCGGGAAGTTCATAATGAGAATCTTTTTTTGCCCTTCCATGGCCAGGATAGTGCTTCACACAAGGAAAAACACCGCTTCTTAGGTATCCACTGCAAGCTTTTAAACCATGTTGGGCTACGAGTTTCGGATCACTTCCAAAACTCCTCAGATCGACAACTGGGGCACTTCCTTTAAAAAAGAGATCCAAAACAGGTGCAAACACCATGTTGAAACCAAGCACATTCATGATTTTTCCCGAGAGCTCACAATATTTCTCTGTGTAACTAGAATCCACTCTTCCAAGAGACAAATTTCCTGGTGAAGATGGAATGTACTTTAAAACCTCAAGTTGTCCTCCCTCATGATCGGAACTTACAAGAAATTTCCCTTTTTTTGAGAGAAAATTCAGAAAGTCGAGAAACAGATACTCCTTGGAAAGAAGACCAGGATAGATTAAAATACCCGCAGGCGAGTATTTCTCAATAATTTCAACGACTTCATCGTTGAAGTCATCAAAACCACAGAAAAACAGTTTTCCATAGTCCATTGAATATCACTCCTTCCATTCTTTTCATTCTTTGACCAACCTGATAACCTCTTGAGCAAATTCGTAGTCTCTCACTATCTTTTTCCAGAAAGCACGAGCAGCACCGAAAGCTGTTGTCCAAAGACCTTTTTCATCAAATAAAATTTCAGTTTCCGAAATACGCCTTTTTTGAAGACGTTTTCTAATTTCCTTTTCAAGCTCCTTTACAAATATATCTGGAAAAAGGACGATATCGCCACCGAATACGAGTGCTTCTGGATCGAACAAATAGGCTACAAAGGAAGATATCGAGATCAGCTTCTCCAAGAGTTCCGAAAAGACTTTAAAGGGAAGTAATTTTAGGTTCGTTTCGTCTATATTCAACGGTTCATCGAGAATGGGAGGAAGAGTGTGTTCCTCAAATTCACCGGCGGCTCCTTTCGAACCTTCGTACAACCTATCTTCAAGCCAAAGCCCTGCACCAATCCCTACCGGAAGATTCAAATAATATGGGACAGAAAGAAGAAAGTACACCACATTCTTTCGCCGATATGACGAACCCACCACAGCAGCATTAGCATCATTGAGAACAATGGATTTTAGGCCAATGCTTTTTTCGATCAAATTTGCAAGCTCAAGGTTTTCAATTTTTATTGCAGAAGAAACGATTACCTCTCCATTTTGAATGATTCCTGGCATTCCAATTGAGATGCCAATTATACTCCTGTATTTCCTAAGAATCGTTTTCATTGTTTCAAGCAAAGCAGGGAGGAAGTTGCTCCCTGTAAGATCCTCATGCTTTTCAAAGGTATGAACAGGATTCCCTCTAACATCTATCACCACGCCCATTAACCTGTTTTGTTCGATACCGATACCTCCAACGAAAAACTTGCTTGGATTCACCGAAAAAAGACTGGTTTTCCTACCACCTTGTGAACCAGGTGCAAGTTCTTCTGTTTTTACAACAAAACCTGATTCAATCAGTGGCCGGAAATTTCTTGAAACAGTCGAAGGATTTATGGAAAGCTCTTTTGCAATTCCCTTCATAGAAACTTTTTCGTGTTCTATCAGAACTCGTAAGATTTGGTGTTGGGTTGGAGAAAGAATCATAGCATTTACCCCCTTGATGGTTAGTTGCATGCTGCACGCAACTTCATATTGTATTGTTAAACAAAAGGTATCACCATGTCAAGTTAATTTGCAGTTAATTAACAATTAAAATTCTAACGTTTTACCACATCTATTTTGGATTTATAGAGTGTTCAGGAGATCTTGTACGATGGGCACGAAGAAGATATTCAAAAACATGTGGCTCCAATAACCGTTTGATAGGACATACATAAAAAACTCGAAATATATTCTTTTTCACAGAAATATCAAAAATTATTTTCGATTAATATGTATTTTTTCTTGTTTTCATTCAGTTTTAATACTTGAATTTGGTAGGTGTTTTTTTGTTATCATACTTGTGAAAACGATTTCGAAAACGATTTCAGCAAAAGGCAAGTTCGAATTTATCGATTTGAAAAAATAATCTCAGAATCATGACAAAGAACACAAACAGGCGCTTATGCTCTTAAATTCCAATAACCTATTCAAAAGAAGGTGGAATACAAATGCTTCTCGAAGATCTCAGGATTAAATAAAACAACCCGAAGAGGAAGGATACGATGTTTCTGAAGTCACAGACTCTTTCGATTGGTATCTGATTTTACGAAGTTCTAAAAGATCTTCCAAAGAGAGAAGACTACAGCTATCATGAACCTTCCGAGTGGGAAGAGATAGTTTCTAAAAGTTCCTTCGAAGAGATTTAAAAGCCAACATGAGGAGGGAGGTAACACGAATTGATAGCAGTTGTTGGAAGTTCAAACGTCGATGTCGTTCTCAAAGTAGATCACTTTACCAAACCTGGAGAAACGCAGAAAGCTTTAGAGTTGTCCTTTTTCCCCGGTGGAAAAGGAGCAAATCAAGCCGTAACAGTAGCAAAGCTCGGAGAAAAAGGTTGTTACTTTGTAACATGTGTTGGAAACGATGAATATGGGAGATTGTTAATTGAAAATTTTACACTTTACAAAATCACAGGATTTTCTCTCATCGATAAACCGACTGGCAGAGCTTTCATTGAAGTTACAAAAGAGGGGGAAAACAGAATCATCATTTTTCAGGGTGCAAACTCCTACTTGACAAAAGATAAGATCGATTGGGAAATGCTTTCAAGAAGTCAGATAGTGCTCCTTCAAAACGAGATACCATTTGAAACTACTTTAGAAGTAGCAGAAAAGTTCTCAGGCTTGGTAATTTTTGATCCTGCGCCGGCTCAGGAAATAAGAAAAGAAATAATGCAGCACGTGGATTTTATCACACCAAACGAAGAAGAAATGAAAATGCTATCCATGGATTTGTTCGGAGAGTTCTCTACGTTGGAAGAATCAGCCAAGAAGATGTTAAATATGGGAACAAAGAACGTGATAATCAAGCTTGGCGAAAAAGGTGTCCTTTTGATCAACCAGAAAAGAACATACCATATACCGGCTTTCAAAGTAAAAGCACTCGATACAACAGCTGCGGGGGATGTGTTCAATGGTGCGTTTGCGGTTGCGATATCAGAAGGAAAAGACACTGAGAGCGCCATAAAGTTTGCTAATGCAGCTGCTGCTATATCTGTTACAAGATACGGTGCACAAACGTCCATACCTAAAAGGGAAGAAGTAGAGAATCTTCTCAACGAGGTGAAAACATGAAAGAAATAACGATAAGAGACATCGCTCGTGAGGCAGGAGTATCACCGTCTACCGTTTCCAGAGTAATAAACAACAGCGCTCCCGTAAGTGATGAGCTAAGAGAAAGAGTTTTATCGACTATAGAAAAACTCGGGTACAACCCCAATCCAATAGCACAAAGCTTGAGAAGGGGTTTCACCAACACAATTGGTTTTGTTATTCCTGATATAACCAATCCGTTTTTTTCCTTAATAGTCAAAGGGGCAGAGGATTTTCTGAAGAGAAAGAAAGTATTTTTGATGATATGTAGTTCGAATCACAGCGTTGAAGAAGAAGAGAAATTGCTTCAAATGCTTATAACAAGGAAGGTCGATGGGCTACTGTTCATAGGAGCGGGAAGTCACAATAACGTTATTAAGAATTCCCTCAACAAAACAAAAATAGTCTTTGTAGACAGGCTATATGAAGGGTGTGAAGCACCATACGTTGTTAGCGACAATTACAATGGTATGAAAAATTTGATCAACTATTTGATAAACATCGGGCACAGATCTTTTGTATTTCTAAATGGAGAAAAGAACACGTACAGTGCTAAAGAGAGACTGAAAGGGTTTCTCGACGCTTTAAAGGAACGCAACGTAAAAGAATACGAAGTATATTTTGGGCAGTTCACATACGAAAGTGGTTTTTCCCTTGCAAAAAAACTGAGAAAGATACCCGATGCAATTGTTTGTGGAAACGATTTGATGGCATATGGAGCGATAGATGCTTTAGAAGAAAAAGGCTACAGCATACCAGATGATGTCAGTGTAACAGGATTCGATGATCTTCCCTTCAGTAAGCACTACAAACCTTCGCTCACGACGGTGAGACAACCATTTTACGAAATGGGCCGCGAAGCAGCAAAAATTATCTTCCATCTGATCAACGGAAAGATGAAAAGGAAAACTGGCGTTGTTCTTGAAACAAAGCTGGTAATTAGGGAAACAACCAAACAGAGAGGAGGGTGTGGAAGGTGAAAAAGACCGGCATATTGAATTCAGAGATTTCTAAAATTGTAGCGGAAATGGGACATATGGATCTGTTAACAATCGCAGATCTTGGTTTTCCAATTCCTCAAGGTGTCAAAAAGGTTGATTTGGTAATAGACAATGGCAGGCCTGGTCTTCTTGAAGTCGTCGAGGTGATATTGAAAGAATTGAAAGTGGAAAAAATCATATTGGCAGAAGAAATGAAAACGGTAAATTCCTCTACACTCCAAAAGCTTGTTGAGTTAATAGAAGAGATAAATGGCCCTGTAAAAGTGGAATTCGTGCCGCATGAAGAATTCAAAAAAATATCTAGAGATTCCAAAGGGATCATAAGAACAGGTGCAAACGTTCCCTATTCAAATGTGATACTCGTTGGGGGTGTTACATTTTGAAACTCCTTGAGATGAAGCATATTACAAAGCGTTTCCCTGGTGTAATAGCACTTGATAGAGTAGACTTCGACTTGGATAAGGGAGAAATCCACGCTCTCGTTGGAGAAAATGGAGCAGGAAAAAGCACTTTAATGAAAATATTGGCAGGTATTCTCAAACCAGATGAGGGAAAGATTCTTTTGGAAGGAAAGGAAACACTCTTTTCCTCTGTCTTGGACGCTCAAAACAAAGGAATCGCCATGATATACCAAGAATTGCATCTCTGTGAAAATCTCACAGTAGCTGAGAATATATTTTTAGGTCTAGAAAGGCGCTGGAATGTATCTAAAAAGCAACTCTTTGCAGAAGCCAAAAAATTGCTCGAACAATTGGGATTCGATTTAGATCCCAGTGATAAGGTAGAGAATCTAGGAGTTTCTGAAAAGCAACTTGTGTCTATAGCAAAAGCTCTTTCAAGAAACGTAAAAATCCTCATAATGGACGAGCCTACCGCAACCATTACTGAACATGAGGTGGAGAGACTCTTTGAAATAATGCGTGATCTTAAGGGGCAAGGAATCTCCATTGTATTCATTTCACATCGACTTGAAGAAATATTCGAGATAGCTGATAGAGTGACTGTATTGAGGGATGGGAAAAAGGTAGGTACCGGTAGGATAGAAGATTTTGATAGAAACGAAATCATCAAAATGATGATAGGAAGAACCATTACAGAAATGTACCCAAAGTTCAACACACCTGAGGAAGAAACAGTTTTTCAAGTAAAAAACTTCGCCGTTCCAAATCACGTAGAACCCCTTTCTTTCACGGTTAAGAAAGGAGAAATTTTTGGTGTAGCAGGTTTGGTGGGATGTGGAAAAAGTGAGTTAGCCTTGGGACTATTCGGAGCTATAGAATCCCGATTTGAAGAAATGGCTCTTTTCGGGGAAAAAATCACCAAACTTAAAACCCCGCTAGATGCTTTAAAGAACGGGATCGTTATGATACCGGAGGACAGAAAGATAATGGGCCTTGTTCTAGAACTGAGTGTTATGAAAAACATTATTCTTCCAAACACAGAATTGGTTTCGCATTTTGTAAAAATCGACTGGAAGAAGGCAATGGAAATGAGTGAGAGACTCGTGGAATACTTGAAAATCAAAACGCCATCTGTAAAACAGTTGGTCAAAAATCTTTCGGGCGGAAACCAGCAGAAAGTTGTGATAGCAAAATATCTCCTTAAAAAACCTCGTCTGGCCATATTCGTGGAACCAACGCGCGGTATAGATGTGGGATCGAAAGTTGAAATATACAAATTGATAAATCGATTAGCAAACGAGGGTGTAGGCATCATTTTTATATCCTCAGAATTACCTGAAATAGTGAATCTTTGCGATCGTGTCATGGTTTTGCACAGAGGAAAGAAGACAGCCTTGCTTGAAAAAGAAGAAATTACTCAGGAAAACATAATAAGAGCAGCAATGGGGGTGTACAGTGAATGAAAAAAATATGGCATCTCGCAAGAAGTTATCCTGTTGTAATCGGTTTCATAGCTTTGGTAACAGTTTTATCGATCTTGTCCGATCGATTTCTTACTGTTTCCAACTTCCTCAATGTTTTAAGGCAAGTTTCCATTCAAGCAATTATTGCTTTTGGAATGACGATCGTTATCATTTCCGGTGGTATAGATCTTTCAGTGGGTTCCGTGTTCGCTTTTAGTGCTGTTGTTCTCGCTTCCTTATTGAAGCAAATCGGATCTATACCCCTTGCAATTCTTCTAAGTCTTGGAATAGGAATAATGCTGGGTGCGTTCAACGGATTGTTAATAGCGAAAGCAAAGTTACAACCCTTTATTGTCACGCTTGCAACAATGGCAATCGCTAGAAGCTTTACACTCTTGTATACAAACGGTATGCCAATAACTGGGTTTAGTCGGACATTCACTTTCATAGGAAGAGGTGAGATCGCGTCGATACCTATCCCTGTTCTGATCATGTTTGGTGTTTTCTTTCTCACATGGTATCTTCTGTCTCAAACAAAGTTGGGACTTTATGCATACGCCATTGGTGGGAACGAGGAAGCAGTTAGACTCAGTGGTGTAAATGTAGATAGATACAAAATTTCTTTCTACGTAATAAGTGGACTGTACAGTGCTATAAGTGGGATCATCCTAACAGCTAGACTCAATAGTGCTCAACCTATATTTGGTCAAGGTTATGAACTCGACGCCATAGCGGCTGTCGTGTTGGGAGGAGCCAGTTTGACAGGTGGTAAGGGAACAGTTTTGGGAACTCTTTTCGGTGCACTGATTATGGGGATTATAAACAATGGGCTTAATCTCCTTAATGTATCTCCGTTTTATCAGCAAGCCGTAAAAGGAAGTATCATACTCGCGGCAGTGCTTTTAGAAAGGGAAAAATAATCCCAAATCTTTTATTGAGGGAGGTGGGTTTGTTATGAAAAGGTATCTCGGTATTGTGCTTCTGGTAATTTTGTTGACTGGTAGCATCTTTGGAGCAAAATTTGTGATAGGATTGTCCTTGTCAACTCTTAACAACCCGTTCTTTGTCACTCTGAGAGACGGTGCATTAGACACGGCTCAAAAATTGGGGATAGAGCTAATAGTGGTAGACGCTCAAGACAACCCTGCCAAACAACTGAATGACATTGAAGATTTGATTCAAAGAAAAGTAGATCTGATAATCATCAATCCAACCGACAGTGACGCCATAGTTACGGCTGTGGAAAGTGCAAATGAAGCAGGAATTCCAGTAATAACCGTTGACAGGGCTTCGAACGGAGGAAAGGTAGTTTGTCACATTGCTTCAGACAACGTCGAGGGAGGAAGAATGGCCGCAAGATATATCGCACAGGTTTTGAACGGAAAAGGCAAGGTTGTAGAACTTGTTGGAATACCTGGAACATCCGCTGCGAGAGACAGAGGGAAAGGATTTGAAGAGGAATTGGCGAAATATCCCGGTTTAGAGCTCGTGGCGAAACAAACAGCCAATTTCAACAGAGCAGAAGGTCTAACAGTTATGGAAAATATATTGGAAGCACATCCCGACATCGATGCTGTGTTCGCACAGAACGATGAAATGGCCCTCGGAGCCATCGAAGCCATAAGAGCTGCCGGAAAACTTGATCAAATAATAGTAGTTGGTTTCGATGCTATTCCCGATGCTATCGAAGCAATTAAGAAAGGAGACATGGAAGCAACAATTGCACAACAACCATATCTGATGGGACAATTAGCGGTAACAAAAGCTTTCGAATAT
Source organism: Thermotoga sp. KOL6 (assembly GCF_002866025.1). Lineage (NCBI taxonomy): Bacteria > Thermotogati > Thermotogota > Thermotogae > Thermotogales > Thermotogaceae > Thermotoga > Thermotoga sp. KOL6. Next base: position 14,892 of record NZ_LNDE01000004.1, on the reverse strand, counting down.
CTCACCACCGGTACCGTATTCTTCCCAGTTGAGCTGAAACTTGTTACCAAAGAGAATGTTGAATAAAAGGAAAGCGGGGGTTATCCCCCGCTTTTCGCTTCATGTAAATTCTTTCAAAAATTCCAGCCCCATTCTGAGCCCCTTCTTGGATTTTTCCACTGTACCACTCCATACAGGATCTTCATGCTCTATACTTATAACAAAGTCATACCCTGCTTTTTTCAAAGATCTGATAAAATCTGACCAATCTATCTCTCCAAAACCTGGCAATCTGTATTCCCACCAGCTTTTCCCATGCAGGTTTGTCCCAAAATATCCGAATATACCTTGATTGTAAAGTAAGTCGTCCTTTACTTCCACATCCTTGGCATGAACATGAAAAATCCTATTACTAAACTCTTCTATCACCTTCATATAGTCTATTCCCAACCAATACAGATGAGAAGGATCAAGATTCAAGCCAAAAGAATCTGGGGTTATACGAAAGATTTCTCTCCAAATTTGTGGAGAATAAAACACATTACCTATTTTCTCAGGTTCCTGCCATCCAACCATAGGGCAATTTTCTATCATCAGCCTCACATTTTTACTCTCGGCATAACCGATTAATGGCTTAAAAACTTTCTCGAATTCCTTAATGTTTTCTTCAACGTTTTTTGAAACGTCCCTTCCTACAAACGTTCCCACAAGCTCTACTCCCAACCAGCTAGCAACATCGATTACCTTTTTCAAATGCTCGTTTACGAAACGCCTTTTCTCCAAGTTGACATCTAAGTTGTTATCGTAATACGCAAGTGAAGAAATTATCATACCCTTCTTTTCCAATAAAACCTTCAAATCTTTTGCTTTTTCCTTTGTGAACGTATTAACATCTATCGTTGTTGCCGAAAAATCTCTCTCGTTCGATAAAGGCCATGCAGCAATCTCAAGAGCTTCAAAACCCACACTAGAAGCCCAATCTACTATCTCTTCTAGTCTTAGAGTTCCTAAAGCTACTGTGAGAAAACCTATTTTCATTCTCACTCACTCTCCTTGCACTTTCGGTTCATATGTTATCCAACAAAACGAAGAGTGGGGAACACCCCCACTCTCTTTAACTAACTCAGAATACTGACTCCGGATAGTAGTAATCTTTTGCATTTTCTTTGGTAATTGTTTCCGTTGAAAGTATTATCTTTCTAGGAATTCCTTTTTGATAGAAACCGTTCAAGGATTCGCCTCTCAAACCCATCACAGCCAAATTGATAGCGGTGGCTATCATGTTGGGTGGGTACGTGAAATCCACTTCTATCCAAGGATGTCCTTCCATTATCATTTTCACTATGTTCTTTTCTCCTGCTCCTCCAACAAGAACGATGTCCTTGTTCCATCCAGCTTGTTTCAAAGCCAGTAAAACACCATGTAACATGTCATCGTCACCTGTCCACACTGCGTCTATATCGTTGAATTTTGTCAGTATATTTTGCATAACTTCGAACGCTTTTTCCCTACTCCAATATCCGGGTTGTTGAGCTATTATCTTAATTCCCGGATACAGTTTCAGTGCATCCTTAAAGGCATTGACCCTTTCCGTATTTATTACAGAGGGTATACCTTCAATTATTACAACGTTTCCTTTACCGTTGAGTTTTTCTCCAATGTACTTTCCAGCCAGATATCCGTACATATAGTTATCTCCTGCAATATAAACGTTGTATTCTTCTGAAGTTATTCCTCTGTCAACTATAACTGTGTATACTCCTTCTCTAAACGCTTGAACACATATAGGTGTTAAAGGCGCGGATTCATATGGGAGTATCACTAGAGCATCTATTCCCTTTGTCAAGAGAGCTTGAACCTGAGCAATTTGTTCACTCGGTTCCCTTGCAGTGACAAGATAAAATTCCACATTTGGATCGTTCTTGTACTGGTCGATTGCATACTTGGCCCACCATACAACCCCTGCTGTCCAACCATGATCAGCTGCCGGAATAGCTACTCCTATCCTCAACTTTTCCGCAAACAGCCCTACCAACCCGAGTATCACTAAGAGCATGACAATAAACCTTTTCATACATACACACCTCCCAAAAGTTAAGTATGGAATTTATTATCCCCCCATTATTCTCTTCGAAGATTTTGCATCAAAACCGCTCCTATTATTATCAAACCTTTCACCATTCCTTGTAAATAAACCGCTACGTTGAGCATTACCAACATGTTGTTTATGACTCCTAATATCAAAGCTCCTAGAAAAGTACCTATAACACTCCCCTTCCCTCCACTAAGACTCGTACCACCTATTACAGCCGCAGCTATAGCATCCAACTCAAAATTCATCCCAGTCGATGAAGAACTTACGGAACCCATCATTGATGAGAGCAAAACCGCGGAAGTGGCAACAGAAATTCCACTTATTGTGTACGTTAGGGTTCTTATTTTGTCCACTTTTATAGCGGAATACACGGCTGCTGTTTCATTGGCACCCACTGCAAACACATAACGCCCGAATTTGGTTTTCTCGAGAACAATATGAGCGACTATTGCGTAGACGATAAAGACAATCATTGGTATAGGCATTCCCAGAAAAAAAGCCATTCCAAAACTGGAATATTTTAGGGAGTTACTCATGTATACTCCACCGTTTGCAAAGTGCAGCACTAGAGATCTGTAGATCGCCATTCCACCGAGTGTAACAACGAATGCAGGTATTTTCCCTTTTGTTATCAGAATCCCCATACCTGTTCCTAGGAGTGCTCCCAATCCATAAGCTAAAAGTATTGCAACGAAAACGCTGAACAGGCTATCCCCAAACCTGTTCACTGTTTCTATGGCAAAGGCTCCTACAAGTGCAACCATAGAACCAACAGATAAATCTATTCCTCCCGATATCAAAACAAAAGTCATACCTATGGCTAATATTCCTACATAAGAGGTTTGCCAGAATATATTCAAAATGTTCCTTACTTTAAGGAAGGACGGACTAAGAATTCCTGAGACGACAACCAAACCAATTAAAACGAAAACTATTCCAAATTTCGAAAGCAGTTTAATCTTCATCCCCTCCTTTCAAACCGATACCCCTGTAGCGTGATATATAATATTGTTCTCGGTGAGATCTTTTTCTTCTAAACATGCAACAATTTCTCCTGATCTCATTACATAGCATCGATTACACATACCTATGATCTCCGGTAACTCTGAAGAAACCATTATTATGGATACTCCATCTCTTTCGACCAATCGTCTCATGATCTCGTATATTTGATGTTTAGCATTAACATCAACCCCTTTGGTAGGTTCATCAAATATCAAAATTTTTGCTTTTGTTTCAACCAGCTTTGAAATAACCACCTTCTGTTGATTGCCTCCACTTAACGTTGTTATCAACTGAAAGGGACTTCTAACACGAATATCAAACTCTTCAATATATCGCCCGAAGGTTGATAGTTCACTCTTAGCGTTTATTAATCCCTTATTTATATGTTTTTTTAGAGACATCAGCGTGGTATTTTTAAAAGCTTCAAAAGTTGGTATTATTCCTCCAGTTTTCCTATCTTCAGGAAGATAGACTATACCTAACCTTTTTGCAACATCAGGTGATTCTATTCTCACTTTCCTACCCTGGAAAACAATCTCCCCATTCCTAATCTCCCTCAAACCTATCAAAGCTTCCATAAGCTCTGTCCGCCCTGAACCAACCAATCCGTAAAAACCCACTATTTCTCCTTCAAAAACATTGAAAGATGCATTTTTCACAGATCCGTCTTTTGTGGATAATCCTTTTACCTCTAGTATTTTTCCAGTGCCCGGTGAACTTTTCGTTGGGAACATTTTCTCCAAAGTCCGACCTACCATCATTTCCGCAACTGATTTTTCTGATAAGTCTATGTTCGGCCCTTGAAAAACCTTCTTCCCGTCTCGAAGAACAATCAATTCATCTGCTATTCTCAAAACTTCTTTTAATCGGTGAGAAATAAAAATTATTGATAAACCGTTTTCTTTAAGCTTCTTTATGACTTCAAAGAGTCTCTCTACCTCTTCATCAGTTAAAGAAGAGGTAGGTTCATCAAATATGAGTACCCTGGCTTTCTTCACCAGTGCCTTCGCAATCTCTATCATTTGCTTCTGTGCAGGCGAAAGATTCTGAACCAATTCTTCTGAAGAAATATCCAGCCCTATTTCTTTGAGAGTCTCATTCGCTGCCGACACCATTTTTCTCTTATCGAGAAAAACTCCTTTTGTTATTTCCTCACCAAGAAATATGTTTTCGTATACATGTAATGTATCAACCAAATTCAACTCTTGAGGTACCAGAATTATTCCCTTATCTCTAGCTTTTAAAGGTGAGAGTTTTTCCTCATTACCATCGACAAATATCCTCCCCTCGGTGGGTTGAAGGAAACCCGATAGGATTTTCATCAGAGTACTCTTACCGGCACCATTTTCACCAACTAGACCATAAACTTTCTTGGGAAAAATCTCGATATCAATATTGTGTAACACCCTCACCCCGGAGAAATCCTTACAGATTCCTATTCCTTTCAGTATGGGTTCACTCCTCAATATGTACAAGCCTCCCTTTTTCCGAAGATTCTATCAGCCTCTCAATTACTTTTATCGCAATATAACCATCTTCTGGCTTGACAATTGGTTCTTCCATTCCCAAACAAACTTTTGCAAAATGGTCTATCACCGGAAGTTTCCAATAAGGATCCTCATTGGTAAAAAGAGGTTTCAGTTTGATTTCTCCATGGAAGCTCACAGGTTTAGAAATGTATATATCTATTTTCGTGGGATCAGTTTGACCAACCTTTAAAGTTCCTTTATCACCGTACACTACTATGTAATTTTCTTCCAATCCTTTCGTTATCCAGTTAACATCCAGAGTTGCTATACCACCATTAGAAAGCTCTAGAATAGCACTTGCTGTATCTTCAACATTTCCTGCTTTCTCCAGTCTTGCCATTTGAGCAAAACATTTTGTGAAATCTAAATTGGTGAGATATCTTATAAGATCTATCTTGTGGACACCCAGATCTCCTAAAACTCCAAAAAATGCCTTTTCTTTTTGAAAAAACCAGGAAGCATTTGGCGACCAATTCTCAGGGCCAGAGTGACTAAACATTGTTTTTACAACACGTACTTCACCTATTAGTCCAGCTTCTATAATTTCCTTTGCCTTTTGGTGATGTGGAAAGAAACGCTGAGAATGATTCACCATAAGAACTTTTTTATGGTCCTTAGCAGTATCAATCATTTTCATTGCTTCCTTCGAACTCGTTGCCATTGGCTTTTCAACCAAAACATGCTTACCCGACTTTAAAGCTTTTAGGGAAATTTCGGCATGCAGCGAATTAGGAACAGCGACAACAACTGCTTCCACATCCTCGTTTTTAAGCATCTCCTCATAATTCTTATATGTTTTCAAATTGAAATATTTTGTTCTGAAGTATCTTAATCGTTCTTCGTTAGGATCAGCTATAGAAACGAGTTCAGCGTATTCTGAAAAATAGATATTCGGTATGTGGAGTACTTCAGAAATCTTCCCTGCCCCTATTACTCCCATTTTTAACTTTTTCATGAACATCCCTCCAGATTGTCAAAGTCTTGAAATATCAAAAAGTTTCCTACTGTAAGGAGACAAAGGGAAACGACTTCCAAAATGTTTGAAAACTTCGGCAAATTTGCATCCGACTTGTATTCCCCTGAATCCAGAGGTGTAGATAACTGAAGGCAGAATTTCTTCTTCGAACACACGAGTTTGAAAAGCTCCTTTCATCATCTCTATGGCTTCTTTTTTCGCTTCGTAAAATTCCGTAATATCCACTGCTATGTCAAAAGAAAAATCCAAACTAGACGCTGGTATCTCAAAAGCGAAAATCTCTTTTTCTTTTCTTCTGGCCAATTTCAAAGTAATCTCCGAAACCAGTTGATGATCAAACAGAATCTCTTTAATCCAATGGGTAAAGACAATATCTGGATTTAACCTTTTCATCAAATCGGTTAGATTTTCAGCTAAAACCTTTTCGTCGATGTTTGAGTAAGAAAAATCAAAATTCAATGGATTCCCCCCTAAAAATCTCACCGCTTCTTCGAAACCTTTTATTCTGTCGCCACAAATACTCAGTACCCATACTTCAAAACCTGCTTCTCGCATTCTTTTAATGGTGCCACCCATACCAATGATCGGATCGTCACTGTGAGCGGCAACGACCAATATCTTTTTCATTTTCGTGTTAACCTCCTTGAACTAGATTCACGAATCACTAAATGAGGCGAGAACACATAACGTCTTATCTTGACCTTGCCTTGTATCAATTCGATCAACAATCTCGCTGCAGTTTCACCCATTTCTTCCACAGGTTGATGAATAGAAGAGAGCGAGGGTGAAACAACCTCACAAAGTTCTTTGTCATCATCAAAACCAACTATTTGTATATCCTGTGGTATCATCAACCTTTCCTCTCGTATAGCTTTCAATGCACCCAGGGCAACTAAATCGTTCATACAGAAAACACCATCCACCTTGATCTTCGAAGCGAGAATTCTTTTCATCATTTCATAACCTTGATCTTCGTTGTAACCTGTTTCGAAAACCATGGGTTTCAAATTCTTCTCAATCATAGCAGCACTGTATCCTTTTTTTCTTTCGATGGAGACATAAAGCTCAGGAGTACCACCAAGATGTATTACATTATTGCAACCATTTTCAAGAAGATGTTTCGTTGCAAGATACGCTCCATAATAGTTATCCAAAACAATCGATATAACGTTCTCATATTCGTACTCTTTATCAAAAACGACTACAGGAAGATAAGTTGACACCTCTCTCACCAGATCATCGTCTACACGCGAATTTCCTATGATCAACCCATCAACACCTAGAAATCGGGCTTTTCTGATCAATTTTTCTTCTCTAGATAAGTCTCTGAAGGAGTCTATCAAAATAACGAAGACATCTTCTCCGCACACTTTCTCAACACCACGAGTGAGTTTTGCAAAAAAAGGATTTGTTATATCGGGAACTATCAACCCTATAGTTATTAACCGTTTCTTCAAAGCCATTGCACGCGCGTGAAAATTAGGTGTGTAATTCAACTTTTTCGCTATTTCCAAAATTTCTTTTCTTTTTGCCTCGCTGACTCTACCTTTCCCATTTAGAACATTCGAAACTGTTGCTACTGAAACATTTGCCAGTTTCGCGATATCCTTCAAAGTTGCCATTCATCATTCCCCCACAGTGGTAAACCGATTTATCTAAATTTAAAGTACCTCATGTGAAACTATATCTAGATATGAATTTTTAGTCAAAGTTCATAAAAATTGAATACAAGAGTCTATATGATTTTATGAGCGAATATAGCGAAATAAAACACAAAATCGCAAAATTTCTTGCTGAACAATTTTATCTAACAGAAGAACTACCTTTACTATTGGTTGATTAATCGTTTAACGAAACTTAGTCATCAAAAAGAAAAAATGGCCCCGATGGGGCCATTCATATTGTTCTCACTTTTGTATCTGGTTACACTTTCTTGTAACAGAACCACCAATCGAGACATTCATGATCCTTGGATTCGAGTCTCTCCTTTGCTTTTTCGATACTTGCTGGTGGTGGAAGTATAACAGAATCTTTGACTATTTCATTTTCGGGCCAGTTGGCTGGTAACGCTACTTTCTTTTCATCAGAAACCTGAAGTGCCTTTACAGCTCTCAGAATTTCATCGATGTTTCTCCCCACCTCTGGCGGATAGTAAATTATAGCTCTCACGATACCATTGGGATCTACTATAAAAACTGCTCTTACAGTGTTAGTTCCTATTTTGGGATGAATGAGCCCCAATTTTTTCGAAAGTTCACCGAGGTCATCGGCTATGATTGGAAATTCTATATCGACTCCTAACTTCTCCTTAATCCATTCGACCCATTTGATGTGTGAAAAGACCTGATCGATACTCAATCCTATTAGTTCTGTGTTTAGCTTCCTAAATTCATCGTACCTTTTCTGAAAAGCAAAGAACTCGGTTGTACAAACGGGCGTAAAATCAGCTGGATGACTGAACAATACGAACCACTTTCCTCTGTAATCATCTGGTAAGACCTTCTTCCCGTGAGTTGTTCTCACTTCAACTCTTGGAAACTCCTCTCCAATCAATGGAATTTTCCCTTCCATACATAACACCTCCCTACAATTTTATTTTTCAAAAACATTTGAATTTGTAACCTTCATAGGAAATTATAGGAAATTATTTCTTCTGTTTAATTACGAAAATGTTACAATCAAGAATTTATCTCAATAATCATTGTAAAAAAAGGGAGGAGAAACCTCCCTTTCGTTTCTAATCAATGATTTGACCTTTTAGAGAATCTCTTCTATACCCTTCATAGTTTCTTTAACGTGTTTCAAATACTCCATAACCTGCTCTTTTGTTTCAAATCTTTCGCCTCCCAAAAGATTCACACTCCAGTCTTCCAAAATCACTTTCCATTGTTCATCGTTTGCTGTACTGTAGGCACTTTCGAGGCTTTGTAGATAGTGACTCACATCATTAAACAAAAGTCTATAGTGGTCCAAGAATCTCACATACCTTTCCAGAACAAGAACATCCTTGAGTCCAACAAGATTATTGAATATTTTGCTTAGAATTTCCGAAATCTTAGTGATATCGATCCCTTTCTGTTTCACATAATCTTCGAATTTTCTCAACTGTTCAACAATCAAATCTTGCCACGGATTCAATTTGTAGGAGTAATTTTTCTCAGTTATGAATCTTTTCATCTCCTGAGCATTTATAGATAACCAATTGAGATTTTTAAAGCGTTCGAGCAAATTTTCAAATAAAGTTTTGAATTGATCAGCTTCTTCTCTTCCAAGCACACTCTCAAGATAAAGATGTAATCTGTCAATAGTTTTTCCAAAACTTGTATCTGCTGCAAGTTCGTAACGTGTGAATAAGTTCTTGATTTCAGTATAACTTTTTTTGTACAAATTAAGCACTTTTTCAAAGGTGAAGAGAGCTTCCTGATGATTGCCCGAACTCATATACTCAAAAGGCATTGCATGGAGAAAATCCAATACACCATCCGGTACACCCCACACACCGACTTTTTGCATGTTCCCAACAGCCCATATTTCCTTTTCCGCAAGATAGAAAAGGAAATCCCTGTTCTTTTGAACAGTTAAGGGTTGAATTTCTGCGGCTTTAGTGGCAAAGTATCTGTAAATATCCTGACCTGCTACTGCTTTCCTGAGATCATAATGTTTCCAATCGGGAAATCTGTTCCATGCCCCAGGAAGATTATGAACAGTTATCTTGGCGTATCTCACAAATTCATTGTAATACTCGGAAGCTCTTTCAGCGAACGCTTTCTTCAAAAGATCAATTTGCGATTTTGAAAGCAAAACCTTTGCGACTTGGTGGAGTCCCGCGTATCTTGTAGCAAGTCCTCTATAAGTGTTTCTTTCATTAAAAGATTTCAGAGAAGACAAATACAACGATATGGAATCTAGAAAAACTTGCGCAGTTATGAGATCATCCGTTCCTAAAACTTCAAAGTCTGAAAACTCGAGATTTCCCAAAAAAATCAGATCCGTCTTTTTAACGTCCGGAAGAATTACCTTCTGATATTCATCAAAGTTCTGATCGAAGAATTTCAAATAATCTTCCTTCTCTTTCAAGTGACTTTTCAGTTCGTCCAATCTGAACTGACTCGCTGCGAGTAAAGCAAGATAGAAGTATGACCTTCCATAGGTCTTGTTTATTTCGACAGACTTGAGCAAATATTCTTTAGCCTTCTTATACAATTCCAGTCTTTGAGACAAAAGTTGGGATCTGTAAGCTGATATCCTCTGTAAAGCACTTTGAAGTTTCTGACGTTCTTTTTGTATGGTCTCAACCCTCAATTTTTCGATCTCCAAATCAGTGGGTTTCAACGGGAGATTTTGTTTCATAACGAATTTTTTGAATTCATCCGGTTTCAAATAACTGTATCTTCCCGTTAGGGAATTCAACTCCTCGAACGATTCTTTTATCTGTCGTTCGTAGCTATCCAGATTGGAAAGATCTTCTTCAACTTTTCTAATAGAAAGATAAGCAGCATTTCCTTGCTTGAAATAAACTTCGGAAATGAAGTAGTTCCATTTTAAGTAAGCGGAAACAAGGCTTATCAGAAGAACAATCATACTGAATACAAACGCTTGTTTTCTGTTCACAACCAATTTCCTTCCCGAATAAAAATAGCCACCAACAGCTATAGAAGCAACTGAAACGGCAAGAAAACCGTTGGGGAGAAGATGAGCAGGGAAACTGAAAGCACTGTGCATCATAAAGGTCAAAAACGAGCTGGCGAGAGCTAAAAACAGCAAAAGGTCGTCTCTCGATGTGATTCTGCTCAATATTTTGAAGAACAGAATAGCAAGAGATATCGCAAGAAAGATCACCGCAATGAAACCGACTATTCCCATTTCTCCTAGGACTTGTAGATAATCGTTGTGCGTCCTCTTGAAGTTGTTCCAACCGTAGATCAGAGTTGGATGATCTTCCATAACGTCTCCCATATAACTTATAGTGAGAAGCTGATAAGTTCCTATTCCTGTTCCAAAAATTTTGTGGTCCCTCCACTGATATATGGAAGACAACCAAGAGAGAAGTCTTTCGTGCCAAGAACTAGTCTCGGCAACTGCTTGGATTCTTTCAGTTGGTGACACCTCTCCATAGCCGTTCAAAGGAGAAGGAATGGTGTAGAGCACTATCAGAACGAAAGCAGCGATCAGTACAAAAACGGTGAGAGCTTTGCTCATTCCGAGGACTTCTTTATTTACTTTGACGAGTTCTTTTTTCTCCCTGAATATCAAGTAAAACATCAAAAATATACTCAAAGATATTATGTTTGCAACGTAAAGGGATCGCGTTTGACCAATCAGTATTCCTGATATCATCAAAAGAGCTGATACAGCTGCTATGACTTTCACAATGGAGGCTTCTTTTTTCCTGAAGTCAACTCCCGCAACAAGGTAAAGTGCGAGAGGAAGGTTCAAAGATAGGAAATTCGAAACAAAATTTACATTTCCAATTGTCCCCTTTATGGTTCCTCTGGAAAAGGGACTTCCTATCTTCCCAAGAAAAACATCGAAACCGCCATAGAAGTTTAAAAGAGCATCAAACGCTATGAAACCAGCTAGCGCAACACTAACAACGAGGAATCTCTTTATCCTCTCTTTGGTAACAAAGAAATTAGATATGAAAAGTGATGTTATAGCCATGAGAAGAACATAGATGGCAATGTCGATCGAGTATCTGAAATACAAAGGATTGTCCCGGTACACGTTTATTGTTGAGAGAAGAGCGGAAATTGAGAATGTAAAGAAGGCAAAATGTGCCATTGTGAATTTTATTTCTACTTTCTCTTTCTTTGAAAGCTTCCATAACGTCATGATGAATACAATTACCAAAAAAGCAGTTATAATAGCGTATTTTGGCACACTGAATTCGTACGTTAACTTCCTCGAGGAGAAAAGAGCCACTACAGAGTACATTGCGTAAAAAACTATCTCCATATCCTTTCCCTCCTGTTCAATCGTATCCAGTCAAATTCAAGCCTTTCACAAGAATGTACGAAAAAAAACCGCTGATACAGAGCGATATAACACTCGTCAGCGTGTTGTTCATTGCACCAAGACTGAAACCGCAAAAGAGAGAGTGTATCAAAGACATGATAAAAAGCGATTTCCTCACACCAAATTGACGTGAGAGTTTATCGTACATGTGATCTTTGTCGCCAAAAAAGATCGGCTTTTTACTCTTGTATCTTCGAAGAACGCTAGCAAAAAAGTCGAGAAGAAAAATCCACAGAAGAAAAAGGAAGGAAACAAGAGAATTGAACGAGGGATGACGATTTTGAGAAATGAACAGTATTGAAAGCACGACGGCAATCAAATAACTTCCGGCATCTCCCATGAAAATCTTCGCAGGTGGAAAGTTGAAAACCAAATATCCCAGGGAAGCTCCAAGAAGTGCGAGAGAAAGCTCTTGAAAGAAAGACCCTTGTACCAACAAAAAGAAAAAGAAAGACGAGATAGCAACCAAACTACTACAAAGACCGTCCATTCCATCCATCATGTTCACAGCATTTATAAGGATAACCACGAGTAACATCCAAAAAGCCGAATACCACACATTATAAAATCCCACAAATCTCCAAATCAAAAGTAGGGAAATGCCAAACTCCACGATCAATCTGAAAAAGGGCGAGAGTGAAAATAAATCGTCAAGCAACCCGATCGCCAGAGCCAGAGAAGAGGCCAAAAGGACTGGGGAATCTTTCCAGAGAAATGGTAAGAGCCCCGTGAATATACCCAAACCACCGAGGTAAGGGACTTCCCTCCCATGTGGTTTGAGAACGCCATCGGGTTTATCTACAATTTCGAATTTTTTAGCTATTCTGCCAAAAAACCAAACACCGAACAAACTTAAGAGAAAACTCAGAATAAAAGCCATTACCTCACCTCAATTTTGTGGTAACAAGACCTCCTTTCTCAACAACAACATACTCGAAATTGAACCTTTTCAACTGCGTCAACACTTCCATGATACCTCTACCTATGTGTTGAACTTCGTGAGCATCGGAACCAATGGTGATGAGTCTCCCCCCAAGATCCCAATACATCTCTATTATCCAATAATCGGGATTCGGTTTCCCGTGTTTGAAAAGTCCGGCTGTATTTACTTCGAGTATTTTCTCGTTCTTCACAAGGAATTTCAGTACTTTTTCCACCAAATCTCTGTTTGATTCAAAGTCAACTTCTGAATATCTCGCAGGGTAATCGAGATGAGCGAGAGCATGAAACTCCACCCTCTCCATAACAAACAGTGTTCTCTCAAGGTAATCTCTTGCAAGTTCAGCGGGAGACAAGTTTTCACTAGTTTTATGTATTCCTAGAAGCAAGTAATCGAATCCTTCGGGAAAGAATGCGTTACCCACTCCATCCCAGCTGATTTCCGCACCACGAGGGAGGTTGAATTTATCCATCGTGAGAAAATACTCCTCCACATCGAAACTGTGAACTAGCTCCCCATCCACGTATTCATAATGATCTGTGATACAAAAGTAATTTATACCGAGTTTTTGAGTTTGAGAAATGATATCTTCAATCTCTGCTTTTCCATCGTAAGAAAAAGTGGAATGAAGATGCATATCTATCATTATGATCCCTCCAGTACTCTCTTCAGGTATACGAATATGGGATGAGGTGCTCCTACTTTACTTTTGTACTCCGGATGAAACTGGACTCCCACGAAGAAAGGATGATCTTCTATCTCAACGGCCTCTACAAACTCGGATTTAGCAGAAACAACGAGTTTGTAACCCTCTTCACCGGGTTTCTTGAAAAGTTCTGGAAACGCTTCCTCATTCGCTTCGTATCTGTGCCTGTGTCTTTCATGAACTTCATCTATCCCACCGTACACTTCGTAAAGTTTCGTTCCTGGGAAGATCTTCACCTTTTGAGCCCCAAGTCTCATCGTGCCACCCAGTTTTAATATCCTTTTCTGCTCTTCCATGAGGTCCACCACAGGATAAGGCGTTTTGGGATCGAATTCCGTAGAGTTGGCTTCTTTGTAACCCAAGACGTTTCTTGCAAATTCTATAATCATGAGCTGCATGCCAAGACATATACCAAGAATGGGTTTTTTTCTCTCTCGAGCATATTTTATAGCTTTTATCTTGCCTTCTATTCCTCTTCTTCCAAATCCTCCGGGTATGATCAGGGCATCGTACTCATCAAGAGTCTTCGCAACTTCTTCATCGTCCATTTCCTCGAGCATTTGACTGTCCACTACTGTTGGTTTTTCTATGCCCGTCAAAAAAACAGATTCTATGATGCTCTTATAAGCATCATCGGTGCCGAGATATTTTCCCACCAAAGCAATTCTGTAAGGTTTGAAAGCTTTCGGATATGACCAATTGAAATCCGAATCTTTCAAATCAATCTTCAGTTTGGAAGAGATTTTTTCGTGAAGTCCCATATCCCTCAATATTTCTGGTACTTCGTAAACGTTCTTGGTGTCTGGAAGATTTATAACGAAGTCCTTCGAGACACCCGAAAAAAGAGCTACTTTGCTCATGCTGGGAATATCGAGAGGAAATTCACTCCTCACGATAATCATATCGGGAGTGATTCCTATTCTTCGGAGAAGCTGAACGGACTGTTGTGTAGGTTTCGTTTTGAATTCATTCGTTGTTCTCAGATAAGGAACGTAGGTGACGTGAGCAAAAAGAAAATTCTCCTTTCCTTCCTCGATTTGAAGTTCTCTTACCGCTTCTAGAAACACCTCACCTTCAATGTCACCAACTGTACCCCCGATCTCTACAACAAGGAGCTCTGCTTCGATGGATCTTATCCTATCTTTTATTTCTTCAGTAAGATGAGGTACGATCTGAACAGTGTTGCCTAAATATTTTCCTTGCCGTTCCTTTTCTATGACCTTTAGATAGACTTGGCCTGCAGTCATGTTGTTATTTCTCGTCATATTTTTTCCCAAAAATCGTTCGTAATGTCCAAGATCTAAATCTGCTTCATAACCATCGTCAGTAACGAACACCTCACCGTGCTGATTGGGATTCATAGTACCCGCATCCACGTTCAAATATGGATCGATCTTCAAAACGTTTACATCGACTCCATATTCCTTCATTAACCTTGCCAAAGAAGCAGAGAATATACCTTTCCCTATACCGCTCAATACGCCACCTGTCACAATAACGTACTTCTTCATTCCATTCCCTCCTTCTCCTGATAATGTTATCACTTACAAGGTGAATTTCTTGTTTCTTTAACATAAGAAAATCAGAAAGGAAGGAAAAAGACCTCAGGAAGCACAAAAAGACCATATGTTAGCCAAAAAATACTTA
>NZ_LNDE01000003.1 GCF_002866025.1 Thermotoga sp. KOL6 | reverse complement strand
GACATTTCAATTTAACACAATAATGTGAAACTTCTTTCTTGATTTTGTGAATTGTGGAACTTTTTTGAAAGAGACCTTTTTGAACAAAAACAGCCTGTTTTAGGTGTTGATAATTCATAGTGTTTTGTATCTCTTGTGATAGGATATTCGCTTCGTATTCCATTATTCAATTTTTCCATCACATACAACTTCCGGTATCATCTCTTGTTTTTGTGTCTCATCTTCCCACTTTGTCCTTTTTTTCCTTCTTCCCTTGACTTCTCACTCATCTATGTTCTATAATTTCTTACGAATCAGATGGGTTTCAATACTTCCTTAGAGGAATGGAAACATAAAGTTTTGAGAGTCCCAAAAAAGAAAGCTAAAGAGTTTCAATACTTCCTTAGAGGAATGGAAACACATACAGCGTATCATTCCTTTTTGCGTGGTAATTGTTTCAATACTTCCTTAGAGGAATGGAAACTTCGAGTTGTACCAGAATATTCGTTATCACTAACATGTTTCAATACTTCCTTAGAGGAATGGAAACTACACCGCAAAGCATTTCTCAGCGTACTGCGGATCTGGTTTCAATACTTCCTTAGAGGAATGGAAACACGATCCAATTTGTGTTCCTGTGTTGATGGTCAAGTGTTTCAATACTTCCTTAGAGGAATGGAAACTATGCAGCAGTTGCCGAACAACATTGTGCCTAGTCCGTTTCAATACTTCCTTAGAGGAATGGAAACACGCATTGAAGAAGCCATTTTAACCGGCAAAGCTAGTTTCAATACTTCCTTAGAGGAATGGAAACCGTTCTTTTTCACATGCTCAAATTAAAATGAGTCTGTTTCAATACTTCCTTAGAGGAATGGAAACACTGGTTTCTTCCAATATGCAATCACCCAATCGTCTGCGTTTCAATACTTCCTTAGAGGAATGGAAACCAAAACTGGAGTTCTTATACAGTATCCGGCTTAAGTAGTTTCAATACTTCCTTAGAGGAATGGAAACGATTGTGCAATCGATTATGATAACATGATTTATTTCAGTTTCAATACTTCCTTAGAGGAATGGAAACGACAACTATGCAGGACGTTATAGACTACACCGAACCGTTTCAATACTTCCTTAGAGGAATGGAAACGGTTCTCCAACGTATAAGAAAGATGTTGTTAGTCTAGTTTCAATACTTCCTTAGAGGAATGGAAACTGATTTTAACTCTCTTTATCCATCTGTAATGTACTTGTTTCAATACTTCCTTAGAGGAATGGAAACCAAAGGAAACAAAATTTGGCATGCAGGCAACGATGGGTTTCAATACTTCCTTAGAGGAATGGAAACACAGAACTGAAGCAATAGAGAATACAAGGCATCTCGTTTCAATACTTCCTTAGAGGAATGGAAACATGGACGTCCACCGTTCATAGCAGACTTTGAGTGGCTGTTTCAATACTTCCTTAGAGGAATGGAAACTCGCTTTCAGCAAAGTTAACTAATCGAACTTCCAGAGTTTCAATACTTCCTTAGAGGAATGGAAACGCGAGCCACCGAAGGGCAAATGGAGAAGGTTTATATGTTTCAATACTTCCTTAGAGGAATGGAAACAACATCCGCAAATCCAACAAGCATTACGGCGGTGGGGTTTCAATACTTCCTTAGAGGAATGGAAACACGACATACTTCATGAGTGGTCCATCAATCTGAACTTGTTTCAATACTTCCTTAGAGGAATGGAAACATCCCTGTGGTGTGCTCAGAACTCTAGCAGAAAAGAGTTTCAATACTTCCTTAGAGGGATGGAAACATGCAGTTTTTAATCAATGAAAATTGACCGGGGGAACTTGACGTTTTTGAGTGGATATGATAATATTTTTAGTGCTTGGAGGGTCTTTGAAGGGCGGGTGTAGCTCAATTGGTAGAGCATCGGCCTTCCAAGCCGAGGGTTGCGGGTTCGAGTCCCGTCGCCCGCTCCATGGTTTTTGGTGCGCCCGTAGCTCAACAGGATAGAGCATCGGATTTCTAATCCGAGGGTTGCAGGTTCGAGTCCTGCCGGGCGCGCCATTTTGTTTTCGTGGTGACCATAGCTCAGTTGGTAGAGCGCCTGACTGTGGATCAGGTGGTCGCGGGTTCGAGTCCCGCTGGTCACCCCAGCACGCGCCCGTAGCTCAATTGGATAGAGCGTCGGACTTCGGATCCGATGGTTGCGGGTTCGAGTCCTGCCGGGCGCGCCAGAGGAAACAAATAAACCAATGTCGCTGGAAAATATAAAGAAACACTCATCGTAGAGGAGGTAGAAACACATGGAAGTACTCAAAGTTGCTTCTAATTCCAACCCAAACAAAGTCGCTGGAGCTCTTGCTGGTGTCATCAGAGAGAAAGGCAAGGCTGAACTTCAAGCCATTGGAGCAGGAGCAGTTAACCAAGCGGTGAAAGCCATCGCTATCGCAAGGGGTTACCTTGCTCCAAGCGGAATCAACCTTGTCTGCGTTCCTGCTTTTGCGGAAGTTCAGATCAATGGAGAAACGAGAACAGCCATCAAATTCATTGTCTTTCCGAAAGACTGAATTCCCAAAGAAAAAAAGTACCCCCGCAAATGCGGGGGATTTATTTTTTTGGTGGAGCCGATGGGACTTGAACCCACGACCTCTACCGTGCGAAGGTAGCGCTCTCCCAACTGAGCTACGGCCCCACAACCGTGATCTATTATACTCGATCTTTTTGATGTGTTCAAGACTCTCCATAGGGAGATTCAAATTAAAACTTCTTCTCTTTGGCTTTTTCAAACCATCCTATCTTAGCTTCCTCGACGCAATCTATCTTGGAAGAATAAGGTTTGATGTCCAAGATCGGTGTTCCATCGATCGCGTCCAATCCTTTTACAAGCAGATTTCTTCCTTTCACTTCTAAAATTTCCACTACCGCAAAGCCGATCGGATTCGGTCTATGAGGTGAACGAGTGGAAAACACTCCATGTTCCTTTCTGTCGTGTGGTGGAACAGCGATCAGACTGTCCCTCCTTGCTCTGTCCAACCAATAAAGGACTATAAGGTGCGAACATGTCTCTATGTCCTTCAAACCTTTCTCATACTCGGGAAAGATTTCTAAAACGAATGTTTCCTGAGAAAATCTTCCCTGGAAGGGACATTCAGAAACATCTTTGTAAGGAGATCGTATCACACCTATTGGTTTGACGTAGAAAAACATGTTTTCCCTCCTCCAACAGCTGATTTTTCATATGTATTAAAAAAGTTATATTTATCATTAATGTGATCAACCATTTATTATAAGACCTTTCACAACATTCTTTGATATCATCTAATAATCTGTATTGACTGATTGCAATTTGATATGTTAAATTAATTATCAAAGGAGGGAGAAAATGAACCCTTTATAACTATCGTCCTTTTTGGTTTGGTCTTGATGTATTTCCTATTTCCAAATGATACAAACACCATCATTCTGCTCATCTTAAACTTTGCAAGTTTATTTCTCTCTTTCACCGTTTACCATGTGAGCACTAGGAGAAAAAAGGAGCCAATAGCTCTTTCTTGCTTTTTTTCCATGTTCCTTGCATTCTTTTCCATAAGAGCCTTTCTCATAGATCCTAACAAACATTGGATGTTTACAAGTAGCTCAAAAATTCTACTTGCAGAAGGATTTCTTCTCTCTCTGCTTAAAGATAGAGGTTACAGATCATGGATATTTGGAATATCTTTTTCTGTTCTATTCATCCTTTCTGTTCTTAAAGTGGAAATTTCATATTATCTTGAGGGAATTTCTCTTGCCTTCTTCCTCCTTCCCTTGTTCAAAAAAAATTCTTCCACATTTTTGAGACTGAGCGCTTTTCTTTTCTCTGCCTCCTCTATACTCTTTTATCTCTCCAAAAATGTTTATACTTATCCTGTGACAGCCGGAAACCTGTTACTGGCACTGCATTTTCTAAAAGAATACGTGGATATCCCAAGAAAAGAATCTGAGAAACTTTCGGAAGAGCTCGGAGTCAATCCGGAAGATCTTTTTGAAACCTTTAAGAATATACAGAACTTCTTTCTCAAGATTCCAGAACTCATCTCAAATACTCTGGAGAAGAACAACGAAAATGAAGTAAGAGAAGTTTTTGAACGATACTTTCCCAAACCCACCCCATCTTATTTGGAACCTTTCAAACAAGCCTTTTCTAGTTTCATCGAAAAATATATCAAATTCCTGGAGGAAAATCGAAAATTCCAAGAGGTTTACATCATTTTAGTGAAGAATCTCGCCCATAACTTGAAAAATCCGATAAACGCCGTGTACGTGAACGCACAGCTCTTACGATACAAATACCCCGAAACATTCGAAATTGCCAAAAACATCGAGAGAACATGTCATGTAATGTTGAAAGAGATAGACAAGATTCTTAACATTTCTGTTGGAAAAACGAGTAATGTAAGAAAAGAAGATTTGGAAATGGCCATATCTCCAATCTTGGAAATAGCCAAATCAAAAAAACTGGAAGTGAATTTGAAAATGGATTTCGATGAAATCCAATTGGACAAAGATGCCTTCCTTTCCATAGTGACCAATCTTTTTTCAAACGCAGTAAAATACACTCCTTTTGGAAAAGTATCCCTAACAATCGAGAAACGAAATGATAAAATTATTCTGATGATCTCCGATACAGGGCCAGGATTGAATTCAACGAGTGGTTTTGGACTCCTCACAGTAAGTAAACTGGTCAACTATCTAAGGGGGACGATGGAGATAATTCGAAAGAATGGAACAACATTCAAAATAGAGATCCCCCTCGGAGGTGAAAGAAATGAGCATTCTAATAGTTGAGGATGATGACATTACACGAGAAGCAATGGCCCAATATTTGAAACTTAGTGGATTCGAGGTGCTCGAAACCAATTCTGGAGAAAAAGCCATCGACTTTTCGAACATGATCGATGTTGCGTTAATAGATGTGAAACTTCCAGGAATGAGCGGAATAGAAGTTGTGAGTGAAATAAAATCCAGAAATCCTTCCTGCGTGGTCTTTGTCATAACGGCGTACGACGATAAAGAAACCATCAAAAAATGTGTGGAAGCTGGAGCCGACGATTTCATCAAAAAACCGGTGAATCTTGAACTCCTGAAACTCAAAATAACTCACGCTATCAGAAACAAGATCTTCCATCTTTACAGAAGCAGTTACATGAAATCTCTAAAAGAGCGTCTCGAAATCATAGAAAAAACCGCAGAAGAATTCTTCACCGAGTACGAGGATTTTATGTTCGAGATCTTGGATATATTGAACATGTTGTCCGAGTACAGAGACGTTGAAACCTACAGACACACAGAAAGAGTTGGATGGCTTTCTGGAAGGATAGCAGAGGTCATGGGACTAGATGAACTCTTAGTCACCGAAATACAATTCTCTGCCCCTTTGCATGATATAGGGAAAATCGGAATTCCCGATAAAGTCCTTTTAAAACCTGGAATTCTTACGCCTGAAGAGTTCGAGATCATGAAACAACACACTATTATAGGTTTCAGGATACTGAGTAGAAGCTCTTCTCCCATTCTACAAATGGGTGCAGAAATCTCTCTCACTCACCACGAAAGATGGAACGGTTCTGGCTATCCTCGAGGATTGAAAAGAAAAGAGATACCAATATCGGGACTCATAGTTGCTGTCGCAGACAGTTTCGATGCAATGGTAACAGAAAGACCTTACAAAAGAGCCAAAACTCTGGATGAAGCGTTTCAAGAGATAGAGTTACTATCTGGTAAGCTGTACTCTCCCGAAGTTGTGGAAGCTTTTTTGAGTTTGGAGAAGGAAATAAGGGAAGTCTATAGGAGGGAAAAGGATGAAAATTCCTCCCACCAAAGCGGGGGTTCACATAAAAGCTCCAGTGGAGAAGGTCTGGAAGGTCTTCGTGAATGAACGTGGTTGGGATGATTGGTTGACAGACGGAATGAGAATGGAAATCAAAGAAGGTGGAAAGATATTCTTTCGTTGGTTCAGAAAAACGTTTGGGGAGGAAGTCACCGATGAGGGGATCATCCACAGACTCGTTCCTCCCCGCCTTATCGAATTTTCCTGGAACTCTTACGAAGATGGCTACAGATCGAGAGTGAAAATGGAATTTTTTCCTTCTTCCTACGGTGGAACATGGGTTCAAATCGAAGATCATACACTAGTTCTCAATGAAAAAGACATGGAAATAAAACTCGTTTGTGCCGTGGGATGGGGAGAAATGCTCACTCTCGCAAAGGTATGGATAGAATACGGGATATCAACTCTCGATAGCCCGTGATAGTTTCTCCACGATTTCCTCTATCTCTTCCCTGTTTTTTCCCTCCACTGTAATCCTTATGACAGGTTCCGTACCCGATGGCCTAACAACGACACGGTAGCCATCTGCGGTGATTTTCTCGATCAGTTTTTTCAATTCATCACTTTCTAATGATGTTTTTTCTGTTCTCTTCACATTTTTAGTAATTTGAGGGTAATCAGGTATCACTTTGGCTAGTTCAGACAGAGCCTTACCACTATTTTTGAGGATTCTCATTATCTCCAGAGCGGTTATGAGGCCGTCTCCTGTGGTGCTTCTGTCAAGAATGATTATGTGCCCTGATCTTTCCCCTCCCAAGTTCGACCTCAATCTCAACATTTCTTCCAAGACGTATTTATCCCCCACCTTTGTCCGGACAAGCTTCACACCTTTTCCTTTCAGATACTCTTCGAGACCTCCGTTAGTCATGACAGTTCCAACCACCATGTTGTTCTTCAAGCGACCTTCTCTCATCATCCCATTTGCTAATATCCCTATGATTTTGTCACCGTTGATAACGTTTCTCTCTTCGTCCACTGCCAACACTCGATCACCGTCTCCGTCGAATGTGAAGCCGATCTTTCCGTTCTTCATTTGTTCTGCTAGAAACTTCGGATGGGTAGCTCCGCATCCTTGATTGATGAGCAATCCATCTTGAGAGTGATTGAACACCTCTACACTCGCTCCTAAAAATTCGAACACATCCTTAGCTGTGACCGTAGTTGCACCATTTGCCAAATCGAGAGAAACCCTCTCGCCTGTGAGATCCAAATCCTTGAACATTTCAAGAATTGCTCCTATGTACATGTCTTTTCCTTCTTTGAAAGATTTCACTCTCCCTACAATATAACGTTTGGAAAAATCCTCCTTCTCCAACCTCTTCTCTATTTCTTCCTCCATCTTGTCCGGTATCTTGTAACCACTTTTCAGAATCTTTATCCCATTGTACTCTGGAGGATTATGAGATGCAGATATAACCACTCCGAAAGATCTGGTGATTCGCGTAAGGAGAGCAACAGCGGGTGTTGGAAGAATTCCACAAGAGAGAACGTCCACACCCATGGAAGTAATACCGGCGGAAAGTGCGGCTTCCAACGAATCTCCAGAGACTCTCGTATCTTTTCCTATGATGACCTTTTCATTCTCAATCATCTCTCCCAAAGCTTTTCCAACCTTGAAAGCCAGATCATCTGTCAGTGTTTCTCCAAAAACACCCCTTATTCCATCGGTACCAAAGTATTTCATCGCTATAACCTCCTCTTCTCCAACGAATAGATGTGCTTTTTGTAATTTCTGAAATAAGCATGGGAATCTCCTTCTTCGTTGTATCTGTAATGATAAACGATGTCAGGATCGATGTCCTCAAATATCAGCCCTTCTTCATTCGGAATTTCTTTCATGATCTTACCGTTTGGTCCTACTATCCTTGTTCTGCCAACAAATTCTGTAAAACCCTCACCACACATGGAGGAAGCAACAAGGAACACACCGTTTTCTACGGCTCGAGCTCTGGTCGCGACATCGTAAGTGTGCTCCCTCATCTTACCGAACGCGAAGGAAGCAAGAATAATCTTACTTCCCTTGAAAGCTAGAATACGTGAAATTTCTGGAAAACCTATCTCGTAGCAGATCAACGTACCAAAGACGACGTTTTTGTAGGAGAACGCCAAGTAGTACTCTCCTGGCTCGAATATATCTTTTTCTCCACGGAAGAGATGTGTTTTATCATAGAAGAGCAATTCTTTTTTCTTTTTGAAAATCACCAAAGAATTTCTTAACTTTCCAAGCACTGTCCTCGGAGTTCCCACAACGATCACGATTTGTCCTTCTCTGGACAACTTCAAAAGTTTTTTCTTTGCGACCTCTTTGAAAAACACCGATCCCTTTTTCATTACTCCCTCGTCCCAAGTGTAACCACTGATTGTGAGTTCTGGAAAGACGATCAACGAAACCCCGTTGTCGATGGCTTCTTCCACAAAATGCCCTATTCTCTCTAGATTCCACTGGTATTCACCGATTCTCGGAAGCATTTGCACGGCTGCTATTCGCAATTTCGTACACCTTCCTTGCAAGTGTTTCTTGTTTCATCCAATAACCATCTAGTATGCCTTTCGAAGCAAGTCTTCCGAGAAATTTGTAATGGTCCTTTGTGAGTTTCCCAGGCCCTACATTGAAGAGTTCCGTTCCGGGGAGAGGCATGAAAGTATGCGCATGTATCTTGGCGCCGTACTTGTTCACTATCTTCACGATGAAATTGAAGGTTTCTTCGATATCTTCTCTCGTTTCAAACGGAAAACCGAATATGAAATCCACATGAGGTGTGAAACCATGCGCCGCTATCTTCTCTATGGCTTCTTCGACTTGCTCCACGGTATGTCCCCTCTTTATGATCTTGAGGACTCGGTCGCTACCACTCTGAGCTCCTATTACGACCGAACGATTGTTGACGTACTTCTTAATCACACTCAAAACCTCGTCGGTCACAGACTCGGGACGCACTTCTGAAGGAAAGGTTCCAAAGTATATTTCCTCTATACCGACTCTTCTGAGACCAAAGAGAAGCTCTTCTATCTTTTCTACATTAGGAGTTACTCCGTTCTTAGAGCCGTACCCAAAAGAGTTCGATGCTATGAAGCGAGCGAGCTTTCTACCATGTTTCACCCCGAGATTTGCATAGTGAAGAATCACATCTACATCACGATGCCTTACAACTCTTCCCGCTATGTTCGGTGTTTGGCAGTACGCACATGAGAAGGGACACCCCCTGGAGATCTCTATGGGCATGTAAATCCTTTTCGAGGGAAGAAAGGGTGGATAATGATTCAAATTGATCCTCTTCGATAGGCCATCGAAGATTCTCAGACGTTCCCCCATTATGAACCTTATGATGTTCTCTTCACCGTCTCCCACGAAAACATGATCAAACCCCAGCCTCAAACAACCTTCGGGATCAGCTGTCGCATGTGGCCCACCAGCTATGACCGTGTAGCCCCTCTTTTTGAGAATTTTTACCTCTTTTTCCACAAGATCTAGATCGAAGCTCATGAAGGAGTACGCAACAACAGTTTCATCAGCTGGAAATCTCTCTATTTCGTCCAACTTCACTGTCTTCGCCATGATATCGAGATTTCTGCTGTATACCGCAGAAAGGAGAGCAGCAAGACTGTACCAATTATTCTTCAATTCTCTGAACAGAATGTACATCGAGTGCCACCTCTTCTATAAACTCGTGGAAAAACGGCTTTGGATCCTCTTCGCTCTTGACTGTTCTGTCTAGATCATAGAGTTTCCTGAGAATCTCTTTCAATTTATCGATATCGTAGTAAAGAAGGTGGTTTATCACCTTGAACTTCCACGTCTTGAACGAAAAGCCCAGAAAACGTGCAACCCTCGGCACAGGGATGTTGAGTTCTTTAGATATTTTCGAGATGTCCGGCCAGGTGTAGTATCTTTTTCTCGTCACCAAAACAACCAATTTGAAAAGATCAAGAAAGTGATTCACAAGGGCTGCGGCAATCACCACGGGTTCAGTCGTTTTCCACAATTGTGACAGAAGTGCGTGAGCAAGTTTTCTTTTTCCCTCAGAAACAGCAAAACAGAACTCGTCGTAACCTGGCGTTTGATAAGTGAAAACAACTTCTTCCACATCTTCCGCTGTTACTTCACCCGTGTCAGAATAGGCCTTTAACTTCTCTATTTCCCTTTCCACAAGAAGATCGTTGGTACCCACTTTGGAGAAAAACAACTGCAGAGCATCTTTGGTGATTTTCAGGCCATTTTCTCTGAAACGCCTTTCTATCCATTCGAGCCACTTATCCGTTTCCCAAGGTTTTGGAAGATCCAAAGTTACACCTTTTTCTTTTGTCTTCTGGGATCGAACGAATATATAAACGTCCGGTGGCACGTTTTTTACGAGCTCCAGGAAACGCTTCTGATCCTGAGCCTTCCAAGAATCAAAATCAACGATGTCGATCACAGTTTTTCCAGAGAATATCGTTTTCGTGTTGATCACAGACTTTATAAAATTCAATTTATCAGGATCGTCAGGATGAATTCTTATATACTCAACATCTTTTTCCTTGCTTAGGGCCTTCTTTATGAGTTCCTCTTTTTTTGTCTCCGCTGCTCCTGTAAGAAAACTCACCGGCATTCAATCACCTCTCACTGAAAATTTTAACATGTTTGAAAATATACTTCAAAAGTGATATCATGAAAACAAGGAGGTGATGCCTATGAAAAAAGTGGTTTTTTGGTCAGCTCTGATTACAGCAGGCCTCTTATTGTTAGTTTCTGGGTGTATCCCAATACCTATCCCGATCGATCTAGGAAACCCTGGATTAGAACCAATGGTAATGGAAGTACCTGAAGGTGCAACATCGACGACGTCAGAAGCAACTTGGACGAGTTTCACGATAAGACATCAGGATATTGAAAACGCCCAAAGAGAAGCTGGTGTTCCTGGTACCGTTCAATTCCACAAAATTGAAGTAACAGGAAGAATCGAAGTAGAAGGGGATCTCAAAGTGAACGGCTTTATAGGGTTTTCAACTACAGAACCAACTTCTACACCAACTACAGGCGACTTTTCTTTAAATATTGATACCAGCATTAAGCCTGACTACGACATTTCCCTTTCCTCGGACGACTCACCTGCTTTGAAGACAGCCCTTAACAGGATAAACAATGGAGAAGACGTAACACTTTGGGTGATACTCGGTTATGAAAGTATTGAATCAACCAATGGTGCAACTGTTACAATAACAGTCAACAACGTGAGACTCTGGATTACCTGGACTGCCTGGTAAAAGAAAAGCCCCTCTTTACGAGGGGCTTCATTTCTCGTCGAACGAAAGCTCCATGTAATCTGCTTTCACACCTGGAAGCTTGTTCAACTTGTCACACAATTCCCTGTGTTGCTCAGGGCTTCCAACGAGTTCTAAAACAATCAAGCCCGCTTCTGAACAGTTATCTAAAACCCCGTCATGAAGTCCCAACCTTGTTTTGATCAAGCAACCCCAAGCGGTGAGTATCTTTTGAACCTTCTCGGCGGTCTCCTTTCTGTTTTCCACAAGGATGGCCATCACCGTTTTGATTGGAAGCTTTTCTGCCACAAGATCACCCCCTTGTTAAAATTTTATCATATATCCCTTCTCTGGTTAAAAATAGGAAAAATCAGTCGAAAAGCTCCACCTATACAAAAAGGAAGTACTTCGTAAGTAATGCTCGAAATTCTAAAAAGTACCACAGAAGATTAAAAAAACTTTAAGTTCAAGTACAAAAACACAAAAACAAAAAGCGGGAGCTAAAAAGCTCCCGCTACTCTACAAACCCCGGGCGCTACCTACTCTCGCATGGGGCTGCCCCCATACTACCATCGGCCCAGGGCGGCTTAACGGCCGGGTTCGGAATGGAACCGGGTGTTTCCCGCCCCAGTATCAGCACCCGGGGATACTTGAAGGGCCATTGGAAACTGCATAGGGGATTTCGGAGGTCAAGGCCTCGGCCGATTAGTACCGGTGGGCTCAACGCCTTGCGGCGCTTACACCCCCGGCCTATCAAGGTCCTCTTCTCGGACCGGCCTTACTCCCTTAACGGGATGGGAGGCCTAATCTTGGGGCGCGCTTCCCGCTTAGATGCTTTCAGCGGTTATCGCTTAGGGGCATAGCTACCCGGCGTATGCCGCTGGCGCGACAGCCGGTACACCAGAGGCCCCCTCCTCCCGGTCCTCTCGTACAAGGGAGGACCCCCCTCAAGCCTCCTACGCCCGCGGCAGATAGGGACCGACCTGTCTCACGACGGTCTGAACCCAGCTCACGTACCCCTTTAATGGGCGAACAGCCCAACCCTTGGGACCTGCTTCAGCCCCAGGATGGGATGAGCCGACATCGAGGTGCCGAACCCCGCCGTCGATGTGAACTCTCGGGCGGGACCAGCCTGTTATCCCCGGGGTAACTTTTATCCGTTGATCGACGGCCCTTCCACACGGGACCGCCGGGTCACTAGGGCCGGGTTTCCCCCCTGCTCGGCCTGTCGGCCTCGCAGTCAGGCCGGCTTATGCCCTTGCACTCTACGGTGGATTTCCAACCCACCTGAGCCGACCTTTGCGCACCTCCGTTACCTTTTAGGAGGTGACCGCCCCAGTCAAACTGCCCACCTGGCACTGTCCCCACCCTGCTTTTCACAGGGTCAGGTTAGGACTCCAGTGCACCGAGGGTGGTATTCCACTGGCGGCTCCACCGCCCCTGGCGAGGCGGCTTCACAGCCTCCCACCTATTCTATACACGATGCACCAGAGCCCAATACCAGGCTGCAGTAAAGCTCCACGGGGTCTTTCCGTCTAGCCGCGGGTACTGGGCATCTTCACCCAGACTGAAATTTCACCGGGCCCCCCGCCGAGACAGTGCCCCAGTCGTTACGCCATTCATGCAGGTCGGAACTTACCCGACAAGGAATTTCGCTACCTTAGGACCGTTATAGTTACGGCCGCCGTTTACCGGGGCTTCGGGTCGGAGCTACGCTCCCACAAGGGGAGCCTCACCCCTCCCCTTAACCTTCCGGCACTGGGCAGGCGTCAGTCCCTATACTTCCTCTTTTCGAGTTAGCAGAGACCTGTGTTTTTGGTAAACAGTCGCCAGGGCCTTGTCACTGCGACCGCCTCGGGCTCCCCCAGTTTCCGGGTTGCCCCTTCCCCTGGGTTCACCCTAACGCGGCACCCCTTCTCCCGAAGTTACGGGGCCAATTTGCCGAGTTCCTTGGCGAGGGTTCACCCGCTCCCCTGAGCCTTCTCAGCCCGCCCACCTGTGTCGGTTTGCGGAACGGGCACCTACGGTCTCAAGCGGCACGCGAGGTTTTTCTCGGCAGTGTGGGGTCAGCGCCGTTGGTCCCCGAAGGGACCTCCCCATCACGGCTCAGGCTCGGGGCGCGGATTTACCTACGCCCGTCATCGCCCTAACCGCTTGGAGGGGCATGCCACTTGCCCCCGGCACTTACCCTCCTGCGTCACCCCTCGTGCCATCGACCGCAGGTGGCGCCGGAATATTAACCGGCTTCCCTTCGGCTACCCCTTTCGGGTTCACCTTAGGGTCCCGGCTAACCCTGGGCGGACGACCCTTCCCCAGGTACCCTTGGGCTTACGGGGGGAGGGATTCTCACCCTCCTCTCGTTACTCATGCCCGCATTCTCACTTCCGCCTCGTCCAGCGGCCCTCGCGGGTCCGCCTTCACCCTACAGCGGAACGCTCCCCTACCGCCAGTACCTCCAGTGGAGGTACTGACCCGCGGCTTCGGGGGGTGGCTTAAGCCCCGTTACATTTTCGGTGCAGAGCGCCTCGGCTGGTGAGCTGTTACGCACTCTTTAAATGATGGCTGCTTCTAAGCCAACATCCCAGCTGTCTTAGGCGCTCCACATCCTTTCCCACTTAGCCACCTCTTCGGGCCCTTAGCCGGCGGTCTGGGTTGTTCCCCTCTCGTCCGCGGAGCTTATCCCCCGCGGGCTCACTCCCGGGCTTTGTGTGCAGGGATTCGGAGTTTGACGGGGTTCGGAGGAAAACCCCCTAGCCCCATCAGTGCTCTACCCCCTGCACAGACCACCCGAGGCTGCACCTCAATGCATTTCGGGGAGAACCAGCTATCACCGGGTTCGGTTAGCTTTTCACTCCTACCCCCAGGTCATCCGAGGACTTTTCACTGTCCACCGGTTCGGGCCTCCAGTGGGTTTTAACCCACCTTCACCCTGCCCAGGGGTAGCTCACCCGGCTTCGGGTCTGCCGCCGGTGACTGAGCGCCCTATTCGGACTCGCTTTCGCTACGGCTCCGCCTCTCTCGGCTTAACCTCGCCACCGACGGCAACTCGCGGGCTCATTAATCAAAAGGCACGCCGTCACCCCCAAATGGGGGCTCCGACTTCTTGTAGGCACGCGGTTTCAGGTCCTCTTTCACTCCCCTTCCGGGGTGCTTTTCACCTTTCCCTCACGGTACTGGTGCGCTATCGGACGGCGGGTAGTATTTAGCCTTGGAGGGTGGTCCCCCCAGCTTCCCACGGGATTCCACGTGTCCCGCGGTACTCGGGATCACGGCCCAGGGAGTCCCTCCCCTTTCGCCTACGGGGCTGTCACCCTCTCCGGCCCACCTTCCCAGGTGGTTCGGCTAGAGGAGGGATTTGTAACTCCCCGGCGAGTCCGTGGCCTCGCCCGGCCGTGTCCCGCAACCCCAGCGTGGCAACGCCCACGGGCTTTGACACCACGCTGGTTTGGGCTCCTCCCCGTTCGCTCGCCGCTACTAGGGGAATCTCGTTTGATTTCTTTTCCTCGGGGTACTGAGATGTTTCACTTCCCCCGGTGTCGCACCGCCTTTCGGCGGCGAGTGACCTTATCGGCCACCCAGGTTTCCCCATTCGGGAATCCCGGGATCAACGCCTGCTTGCGGCTCCCCCGGGCTTATCGCAGCTTGCCACGCCCTTCATCGCCTCCCGCCGCCAAGGCATCCACCGCGTGCCCTTAGTACCTTGACCTCCTACTTTCCCCTATGCAGTTTTCAATGACCCTTCACCTTGGTGGAGACGAGGGGATTCGAACCCCTGGCCTCCTGCTTGCAAAGCAGGCGCTCTCCCAGCTGAGCTACGTCCCCACCAATGGTGGGCTCGGGTGGACTCGAACCACCGACCTCACGCTTATCAGGCGTGCGCTCTGACCGACTGAGCTACGAGCCCCCGAGCCATTGGAATATGGATAGCAGCCCCGGAAATCTCCTAGAAAGGAGGTGATCCAGCCGCACCTTCCGGTACGGCTACCTTGTTACGACTTCGCCCCCCTCGCCAGGTTCTCCCTCGACACCCCCCCTCCCTTTCGGGTTGGGGCAGGTGTCTTCGGGAGCCCCCGACTCGGGTGGCGTGACGGGCGGTGTGTACAAGGCCCGGGAACGTATTCACCGCGGCATGGCTGATCCGCGATTACTAGCGATTCCGGCTTCACGCAGGCGGGTTGCAGCCTGCGATCCGAACTGAGGGCGGCTTTGGGGATTGGCTCCCCCTCGCGGGGTCGCAACCCATTGTACCGCCCATTGTAGCGCGTGTGTCGCCCAGGGCATAAGGGGCACGAGTACCTGACGTCATCCCCTCCTTCCTCCGGCTCGTCGCCGGCAGTCCCCCTAGAGTGCCCGGCCGAACCGCTGGCAACTAGGGGCAGGGGTTGCGCTCGTTGCGGGACTTAACCCAACACCTCACGGCACGAGCTGACGACGGCCGTGCACCACCTGTGCCGGCTCCCAGTCCCGAAGGACTGGGTCCCTACCCCTTTCGGGGAGGTACCACCGGCATGTCAAGCCCTGGTAAGGTTCTTGGCTTAGCATCCAATTAAACCACACGCTCCACCGCTTGTGCGGGCCCCCGTCAATTCCTTTGAGTTTCACCCTTGCGGGCGTACTCCCCAGGCGGCCCACTTAACGCGTTAGCTTCAGCACGGAGGGAGTGACCCCCCCACACCTAGTGGGCATCGTTTACAGCCAGGACTACCCGGGTATCTAATCCGGTTTGCTCCCCTGGCTTTCGGGCCTCAGCGTCGGGGTCGGCCCAGGAGACCGGCTTCCCCACCGGCGTTCCTGCCGATATCTACGGATTTCACCCCTACACCGGCAGTTCCGTCTCCCTCTACCGCCCCCAAGCCTGGTAGTTTCGGATGCAGCCCCACGGTTGAGCCGTGGGATTTCACATCCGACACACCAGGCCGCCTACGCCCCCTTTACGCCCAGTAAATCCGGGTAACGCTCGCCCCCTACGTATTACCGCGGCTGCTGGCACGTAGTTAGCCGGGGCTTTCTAGCGGGGTACCGTCATCGGCAGGGCATTTCCTCCCTGCCTTATTCGTCCCCCGCCACAGCGGTTTACACCCCGAAGGGCTTCGTCCCGCACGCGGCGTCGCTGGATCAGGGTTTCCCCCATTGTCCAAGATTCCCCACTGCTGCCTCCCGTAGGAGTGGGGCCCGTGTCTCAGTGCCCCTGTGGCCGACCACCCTCTCAGGCCGGCTACCCGTCGTAGGCTTGGTGGGCCGTTACCCCACCAACTACCTGATGGGCCGCGGGCCCCTCCTCCGGCGGAGCAAACGCTCCTTTCCTCCGCCCACTTACGTGGACGGAGCGTATGGGGTATTAGCCAGGGTTTCCCCTGGTTATCCCCCTCCGGAGGATAGGTTACCCACGTGTTACTCACCCGTCCGCCGCTGAGTACTCCTCCCCAAAGGGGAGTTTCCTCCGCTCGACTTGCATGTGTTAGGCACGCCGCCAGCGTTCACCCTGAGCCAGGATCAAACCCTCCATATAAGATTCGATCCAGGCTCAACAAATTTGGGGCTGCTATCCATATTTCAATGACCCGAGGACAAAAACCATGAAGTTTTCTTCGGCTCCGGGGTACGTAACTTCTCCTTAGCGGTTTTATTCTTTTTTTGCCTTTTTGAAGACCCTTCATCTCAACGTCGCCGAGATAAATAATAGCATTCCTTCAACGCTCGTTCAATTAAGAAAAAGATAAGCAATAGTTACGAACAAGTTAATCTGGTATCTCTAGCGATGGGGGATCCACCCAAACAACTGTGTCCAAGCCCAACACTCTGGATAATTTCGACACTTCTGAAACGCTTTCCTCCGGTGTATCCGTTTTTATCAAAAGATGATATCTGTAGAGCCCCTTCAGTTTGAATATCCAGTGTTCAGAGGGTCCTAAAACCTCTCCGTTCCTCAAACGTTCTTTCAAAGTCAAAAGAAGTCTTTTTCCTAAGCTGGGATCTTTCGTTTTCAAGGCGATGTGAATCAAGTGTTTGTATGGTGGATATCCAAGCAACCTCCTTCTTTCCAATTCTTCTTCATAAAAACCTTCTATGTCTTCATCCACGGCTCTCATGATCACGCTCTCATCGGGATTGTAAGTTTGAAGAATAGCTCTGCCTTCCTCGTTTCTGGAAGCTCTTCCTAACGCCTGAACAATCAACTGAAATGTCCTCAAAGAAGCTGAAAAATCCGGTAGAAAAACCAGAGAATCCACATCAAGAACACACACAAGACCCACTTCTGGAACGTTGAAACTCTTGGTTATCATCTTCGTTCCAACAAGGATATCTATCTCACCAGCAGTCAAGTCGTCTATGTAATCCTCCATTTCCATGATATCCTCTACAACCTCACGATCCACTCGTTTCACCTTTTTGTCTGGAAAGAATTTCTGTAATTCTTTTTCGACCTTCTCCGTACCCCCTATTCTGCCGTAAAGTCTCCCACCACAAACAGGACACGTTTCTAAGACTTCGTACTCTCTACCACACTGGTGACATTTCAAAGCGTTTTTTTCTTTGTGATATACGAGAGACACATCACAATCCCTGCATTTGAGAACGTAGCCACAAGATTCACATTGTATCCTTCCCCAGTATCCTTTCCTCCTCACGTACACAAGAACTCTACGACCGTTTTCTAGGGTTTCCTCTATTCTGTTTAGGGTTTTTAGAGCAAAACTCCCTATTTTCTCCTCCTTCCTCATATCGATGACTTCCACTGACATACTTTTGCAATTTCTAGAAAACGTGAAAAGCTTAATTTTTCCCTCTTTTGCATCTTTATAGGAACCTAAACTGGGTGTGGCTGATGACAAAACCAAAGGTACATCGAACAACTCAGAGATCTTTCTTGCCACCGCAACTGCATCGTATGAGGGGCTCGTGTACTGATAGAAACTTTCATCGTGTTCTTCATCCACAATTATCAAGGACAATTTGTTTACAGGAACAAAAACCGCACTTCTGGTCCCCAACAAAACGTCTACCTTTCCTTCAAATGCCTTGTACCATTCCAAATTCTTTCTCGCCTTCGATAGATAACTATGGAATATTCCAATGTTCAGATCCGGGAAAATTCCTTTGAGACGAGAAAGTGTGTGAGTGAGAATGGGAACCTCTGGTACAAGGAACAAGACAACTCCTTTTTTAGAATGTTCACCAACGAGATCGAAGAGCGCTTCTGTCTTTCCGCTCCCAGTAGGTCCAAAAAAAAGATTTATCCTAGAGATTCGTCCTTCGAATTTTTTACGCAATGAAATCACTCTTTTTGGCGAAACATCCTGAATAATCACTTCCACGATACCTTTCTCGATTAAAGAATCGATTACACTCCTAGATATTCCTAAATCTTCCAAAAGCTCTCTCAAAAGAACACCATCGTTGAATTGAAGATATTCTACTACCAATTTCTGTTTGAACGTCAAAGGTTCACGCATTATCCCAGAGAGAGGTCTTTTCAAGTAGACTCTTCTCTTTTGACGAGGTTTAGGCTCTCTCAAGTAAAAGTCTTTCTCTATTCTCACCAGTCCTTTTTTCAACATTTCCTTTAGAACCTCTTCACCGCGAGTCTTCAGAAACTCCGACATTGGGAGTTTTTGGAAATCCAGAAGAGGACTTTGAGAAACTACCATTTCTGTCTTGTAGTCATCAATACCTCCAGGAAAAAATTGATCAAACACAGAACCAAGAGGAGAGCCAAACCTTCTAGACACCCACTCTGCCAGTTTTACATGTTCCTCTTTTAAGAAACTCTTCCCATCTCTTTCTTTTACACGAAAAACTTCTCCCTTTGGAGAAGACTCCCTTAAGACATAACATTTTATTTTTTCTCCTCTCAAGCTGATTTTTACCCTCTCACCAGGTTCAAGGATTTCTTCCGAAAAAACACACACGATTCTTTCTGAACCTGAAACAACGGCATCGTAGTACACTCACAATTCCCCCAATTCTTTGAAACCCTCTCCTAAAGCTTGCCTTACTTCCTTGATTATAACGAACGCCCTCGGATCGGTCTTCTTTATGAACCTGATCAACTCGTTCAATTCTCTTCTTCTTACCACTACAAGGAGTATCCTCCGTTCCTTTCCCGTGTAAGCTCCCGTCGCAGGAACGTACGTGGCTCCCCTCTGCAGCTTGTAGAGAACGAAATCTTTTATCTCATCCGATTTCTCAGAGATGATAATGACTTCGCTGGACTGCTCTATTCCTCTCAACATGAAGTCCACCATTATACCGTTCAAAATCACACCGAGAAGGGCGTACATACCCGTTCTTGCACTGAAAGCCACGCCAGCCAAAGCTGCTATGGTTAGGTCTACTACCAGTAAACCTGTCCCCATAGATATCCAGAAGTACTTGTTCAAAATCCTTGCAATGATATCTGTTCCTCCAGTCGAAGAATTCTGCGAGAAAGTGACGGCGAGTCCTAAAGCGGTTAGTAAGGTACCGAAGAATACCGCCAAAAAGAGATCATCTCCGGTGTATTTCGGTATGGGAACGAGACGATCAAAAAAATCTACAAAGAAGTTGAAAACGAACGTACAGTAGATCGTCTTAGCGCTGAAATCAAACCCTACAGTGAGAAAGGCGATGAGGAAAAGTAAACCGTTGAGAATGTACATCCAAACACCCACTGGTAAAGGGAGAAGATGATGTAAAATCATGGAAAGACCACTCACACCACCTGCTGCTATATTGTTTGGAACCAAAAAAACAACTACACCAACCGCTGTGATCACTGTACCGATAGTACTTAAAACGTACTCTTTGATCTTCTCCAGCAACTCCTCACCTCCCATTCGATACGACTTGTCTATATTATTTTATGCAGAATAAAGCTTGAATACAACAAGAAAGAAGGGAAAGAACAAAAACAGGGAGCCACAGGCTCCCTGTTTTTATAGATCTATGATGGCAGTCATAAAGACTCGGAAGAGACGAATACTTTCCCACTCACCGGTACTTTCAAAATCTCTGCAACAAAGTCACATTTGGCGGTTAAGAGGAAGAAGAGGTTGGAACGTTCTTCTTCGTACAGCCCTTCAAAATTCCCCTGTCCTTTGGAAACGACCAAATCTGATTCAAAAAACGCTTTTCTAAACTCATTCGTTGCTTTGTCCAAAATCACCCCGGGTTCTTCTACACCAGAGTCTATTACCAAAGCAACT
The DNA here is from genome assembly GCF_002866025.1 of Thermotoga sp. KOL6. Lineage (NCBI taxonomy): Bacteria > Thermotogati > Thermotogota > Thermotogae > Thermotogales > Thermotogaceae > Thermotoga > Thermotoga sp. KOL6. Next base: position 137,101 of record NZ_LNDE01000003.1, on the reverse strand, counting down.
TCGTCCAATCCTATTTGTTTCGCATCCTCGATGGTGGCATCGTTGATTATGGGTCTTCCTCGAACAGCGACTATTATTTCCAAAGATGGATTTTGCTGTTTCAAAACCTCCATAAAGAATTTATCGAAAACGATCTCTCCGGCATTATCCGCCACATAAAAGAGAGTTGAAGCGTTTTCAAGAGCTTCTCTGAATTTCTCGTAATCCTCTCTATCGAAAGGTCTTTCATAAGCTTCGTGTAACTTTTCAAATATGTCTTCCACTTTCCAACCCGGTATTCCAAGATCTATCAAATTTCCAGAGGCTGCCAGCTTTGCAGCAGAATAAACAGGATCAGCGGAGTTCAAAATCTCCGCTTTGAACATCTCAACAACTTTCAATGCCATTTCGTTGGATCTTTCTTTTTCCTCTTTGAACGGATCTTCCACTTTCACATATTCCATTATGAACCTATGAATCTCACCATTCACCTCAAGGGGTTTCAACCCCCATTTCATTTCACTCATAATTCTAAAAATCTCTCGAAAAATCACCCATCTCTTTTCGGGAGAATTGATCGTTTTCTTCAAAAGATTCTCTGCCTGTCTCAAACTACAGATCAAGCATCTTTCATCCGCTCTCAGATATCTCATCATCAACCTCCTCCAGCTTCTTTGCCACAAGATCTATCAAGTCTCTGACTTTTCGAATTTTCCCAAAATCTTCGTCTTCTATCCTTATGGCGAATTCATCTTCGAAAAACATCACAAGATCTATCACATCAAGGGAATCAAAGCCAAGCTCTGAAAAAGAAGACTCTTCATCGACTACCTCGATTTCCTTTCCGATCTTTTCAGAAGTAATTTCTACGAATTTTGCTAAGAGTTCCTCCCTCTCCAAAAACATCCCCCCTTTAGAAATCCTACCACATGTTTAAAGGGGGCAAGAGCCCCCTTGTTGTCAGAAAAGATGAATATGCTTGAATATAGAGACTGCTATCACCGAAACTACCGACATTATTTTTATCAAAATATCGAGTGAAGGACCTACTGTGTCCTTGAGAGGATCCCCTACAGTATCACCAATGACAAGCGCTTTGTGAGGATCACTACCTTTTCCATATCCTTCCAAATGCCCCGCTTCAAGGAACTTCTTGGCATTGTCCCAAGCGCCTCCAGAATTCGCTGTCAATATGGCAAGCATGGCACCACTGATGACCGTACCAATTAACACTCCACCGACGAATTCCGGACCCAGAAGGAAACCTGTTATGAGAGGTGTGAGAATGGCTATAAAAGCTGGATATCCCATCTGTTTCAACGCATTGTCACTGGTTATCTCGATACACTTGTTATAGTCCGGTTTTGCTTTGCCCTCAAGAAGGCCAGGGATCTCACGAGCTTGCCTTCTGATCTCATCGACCATTTTCATTGCGGCTTTGGTGACAGCAGAGATCAGGTATCCGCTGAAATAATAAGTGATTGCTGCACCAAGCAAAGCTCCTGCAATCACCCTAGCATCTACCATGTTCAAAAGAAGCACTATTGAAGGTGGTTTTCCAATATCGGAAGGACTAATTTGAGAGAACATGTAGGACGCGAAGAGGGAAAGAGCTGCAAGTATAGCTGATCCTATAGCGAATCCCTTCCCTATCGCTGCCGTTGTGTTTCCTACAGCATCCAAATGATCCGTAATTTTCCTCACTTCTGGTTCTAACTCACACATTTCGCTTATTCCACCTGCATTGTCTGCTATGGGACCATAGCTATCAACGGATACGGACGTGGCCACAAATGAAAGCATTCCAAGAGCAGAGATTGCAACTCCATACAGTCCTGCGAAGTAATCTGCAAAGAGAATTCCCAGAACGAGGGTTAAAGTCGGCGGCAGAACACTCTTCATTCCAAGAGAAAGACCATTGGAAATAACCATTCCGGTTCCTTCGATAGAAGAGCGACTCAAGAATTGGGTGGGTTTGTAGTGATAGCTCGTGTAGTACTCAGCCCAAAAACCTACGAGAATACCCGCGAATATACCTATGATCGCCGAGAACCACGGTGAAATAGGTCCATACCTGAACCCAACGACTTCCAAACCTTGGGCATCCTTTAAGTAGAAGTATGTCAGGAAAGCAGTTAGAACAACTGTAAGAATGGCTGAGGTCCAAAGACTGATGTTGAGTTCCCTTTGTGGGTTGTCGGAAGGCTTCTTGACTATGACATAAAGTATTCCCAACATGGAACAACCAAGACCAACCAGGGCGAAATAGATAGGATAACTGATGAGAGACTGAATGGTTTCCTTTGGTATTTGATGAACGAATCTTTCTCCCAGTTTTTGAACGTAGATCGGGAACATGTAAGAAGCCAAAATTATGGATGATACTATCGCACCAACGAAGCTTTCCAAGAGGTCTGCGCCGAGTCCTGCAACATCCCCAACATTGTCTCCAACGTTATCGGCTATGGTTGCAGGATTTCTTGGATCGTCTTCAGGGAGATTCAATTCTGTTTTTCCAACAAGATCTGCTGCCATGTCTGCTGCCTTGGTGTAGACACCACCACCGACCCTGTCAAACATCGCGATGATCGAACAGCCAAGAGCATATCCGGAAACGGTCATCGCAAAAGGCACGAAATTTATACCAAGCCAGTTGGTGTATATGTTCAAATTATCCAACTGACCCATCCATTTTCCAAAGATCAGATACACCAAAACCAGCCCCAGAAGAGCAAAACCACCCACGGAGAGTCCCATAACGCTTCCACCCTGATACGCAACCTTCAGGGCCGGACCTATCTTTTTTGTTGTTCGTGCAGCTTCTGCCACTCTTACGTTGGCTCTCGTGGCCATTTTCATACCAACTATACCCGCGGATGCACTCATAACTGCTCCAATGAGAAAGGCAACTCCCGTTTGCCAAGTTGTGAAAATCATCAGAAGAATGGCTATAACGATAGCTACTTTGAAGATAGCCTTCGTCTCGTGGGCCAAGAAAGAATCTGCTCCACTTCGAATGTAGGAGGAAATCTCTTTCATTCGATCTGTTCCTTCGGGTTTTTTGACAACCGCAGAAAAATTCGCCGCAGCGAATCCTAGAGCAATAAGGGGAACAAGAAAGAGCAACCACATACGTTACCCCTCCTCCATGAGAGATTTTATTTCTTCGTATAGAAATCTGAGTGTTGCCTGATAATCCTCCAATCCTTTCTCCACTCTATCCATTATCTCTTCCAGTCTGCGTGTTGTATCTTCTGTCACATATTTTTCATACTTCTCCTTAAGATACGAATAAACCATTACACCCAGTTTGGTTGGCCTGATTCTTCTATATTTATCTTCGTACACGTAACCTCTTCTGAAAAGTACCTCTACTATTTTCGCATAAGTGGAAGGCCTTCCAATCCCCTTTTTCTTCATCTCCTCCACTATAGAGGCTTGTGTGAAGAGAGGAACCACATGTTTTTTGTAAAACTTTTTTTCAATTACCTTGTAGTTTGTGTGTTCAAATCTTGGCGAAAGTGTTAAGGGCATGAAGAGATTCCATCCATCTTTGATCACGCTCACCAAAAATTCTCTTTCCAAAACGTGATTTTCTATTTCTAGGGTAACAACTTGTTTTTTTACCTTGACAGAAGAAGATTGACTTGCTAGGAAACGCTTGAATATGAGATCGTAAATTTCGAGATGCTTTTTTGTGAGATCCGTAACCAAACCTTCTTCAATTAATTCTTCGATCTCTCCTCTATCTATGGGCTTCACCGGCCTGATAGCTTCGTGCGCACCTTCTGAAGACCAGCCTCTTCCAGTGAAAATGTTTTCCCTACCAATCTTTCTCAGATAGAGACGCGCAATGTTTTGTCCTTCCAGTGAAACCCTTGTAGAGTCTGTTCTGTGATAAGTGATGAAACCCTTCTCGAACAGATCCTGAAGAATATTCATAACTTCTTGGACACCCAATCTCAGGCGTTGAGATATTTCTGTGAGAGCAGTAGACGTTGTGTATGGTGGTAAAGGATTTATTTCCTCTTCCATCTCTTCAAGTTTCACTATTTTAACACTATCACCGGTTATTTCACCTTCTATCTCGAGTTGTATACCGTTTTCTAAGGTGAGAAGCGTGAAGTTTCTCTCACTTTTTTTATATTCCTCTTCTCGTTCCACTATCCATCCTAGAACGGTGGATTGAACTCTACCAGCAGACAAGTTGGGTTTCTCGAATTTCTTTTGAAGTTTCCCACTCAGCTCAAAACCGATCCATCTGTCTTGAACTCTTCTCACTATTTGCGCTTTTACCAAATTAAAATCAACGAAACGAACATTTTCTCGGGCCTTTTTGAAACCATATCTTGTTATTTCATGCATTTCGATTCGTTTGAGAGACCAGTTGGCAGGTATCAGGTACTGGGTTACGTCCCAAGATATCTTTTCTCCTTCAACATCAGGATCTGTTGCAACAAGAATCTCATCAACTTCTAGCGATATTTCCCGTAATGCTTTAAGTGTTTCTGTCTTATCATCAAGATTTCTAGAAGAACATACAGGACACTCGTTATAATCTTCTGTAAATTGATAACCACAATCTCTACACCTTTTTAAGGAGTTGTACACGGGAACAAAAATACCATCTTTTTCTTCTACACCGTGAATACCACCTTTGGTTATCAGATCGTAAACGTGTCCCCTAGTTGCTGTGAAAAGAACAACACCGTCACCCGTCACAGCTTCGTGTACGAGTATATTCCTTTCTTTACGTGAAGAGGCCTTTCCTAAGAATTTCGATATAGTATCAGCTTTTGTGGGCGATTCCACGATGATGAGAAGCGACTTCGCCGAATCTACAACTCCCTTGGTCACCTTTTTCCTACTTTCCTCAACCTCACGGATGAGTTCTTTCCAATCGATCTCGTCCTCTTCAACTACCTCTTCTTCTGCTACTAACAACAATCTGGTTTTCAGTGACTCGAAGATCTCTTCGTTTTCCTCGAAAATCACAGCAATTCCCTTCACGAGTACACCGTTGAGTATTCTGGAGGATCTTCCAGATGCTTGAATGTAAGTGTACACATCTGGAATTATGAGTTCTTCATCCTCTATCGTAGCCCCTTTGAATATCTCTTTCACCTTTTTCACAAATTCTTCCTGTGAAAAATGTTCTTGTGCGATTTGCTGGAGCTTCGCATCCTCCAGGATTCTTCCCTGGGCTTTTATCAAACCTGCTTCTCTAAGAACCCTCACAAGGATAAATTTGGGAACTTTGTCCAGTTTCAAAGAAAATCTCATAGAAGGGATCCCCCAGAAGATTACATACTTTATCCTTTCAGGGAGATCGACTCCCCTCGTTAGCTTTCCATAATAGGCTTGAAGGCCAACCAAGACGTTTATTTTCCCCTCTTTGAAATCTTCGAAATTTTCCTCAAATCTACTCCATGTCTCTCCAACCTTTATACCGTTACTCCTTAGATACTCTACTAAACCTTCTCCTTCTTCCTCAGTTTTGGAAAAGATGAGAATACCATCTTTCAAGTTTTTCACAAGTTCCAACAGTCGTTTCTTGGATTTGGTGGAGATGCGAACGTGAGTGATGTTTCGAGCAACTGACACTAGTCTCCCCACAGTGAAGTTGAGTAGATCCCTGAAAAGCAAGGGCCTGATTCCACGTGGCCTGGCTGTAGCGGAGGAGACAACGAGGATACCTGTTCTCAAGTTCTTGGGTCTTTCGTAAGTTTGACCTCGATTGATGAAAAAGAGAGCTTTTTTGATTTCCTCTTCAGGAATACCAACCATCATTAAAAGAGTGTCTATATTTCGAGAAGCCTTGAGCACAGCATCCACATCATCCACAAAGACAAAGTCGAACTTTCTCTTCGCAAGTCTTTCTCTGTTTTTAGAAACGAACTGTGTAGAAACAACAAGGATGTGATAATCACCGCTTTCAAAACCTTTTTCGAATTTTTCTTTTTCCTCTTTTTTCATGGAAGAATAAAAACCCAATATCTTCGTTTTCTCATCAGCCATTTCTCTCAATCTCTCGAGCGCTTGCTTCACCAAAGTTACAGTGGGAAAAATCAACACCGATTTTTTTCTCTTTCTGGAAAGCCACAGAGCAGCTATCATCCCAAAAGTTGTCTTTCCAACACCCGTTGGAGCAACCATAGTAAAACTCTTCCCCAGAACAATCCTTTTAGCCCACAATCTTTGATAACCTGTAAGATCCTTCCCGAAGGATTTCTTGAAGAAATTTCGAAACTCTTCATATCTGTTCCAAAAGTCGTGATAGAAACGATAGTCCTTGAGGGTTCCTCTGGTGAGAAGTTCATTATAAATGTCAGAAGGGGACTCCCCAGGTAGACAAATTTCACATGGAAGTCCCCTTTCGTTTCTCTCGTCGGTATTCACGCCATTACAATTTATACAAGAATGATGGTATTTTGAATTCACTGCCAACTTTCCAGATACCTCCTTTGATGTTCCGTTAACTTATCTATTTCCACCTTCATAGCTGCCAGCTTCATTTTGGCAACTTTTTCATCTATTTCAGGTGGCAATGTGTAGACTTTGGGCTCCAATTTTTCATGATTCTTTAGAAGATACAACACGGCCATTATCTGGAGCGCAAAAGAAAGATCCATGATCTCAACTGGATGCCCATCTCCCGCCGCAAGATTCACCAGCCTTCCCTCCGCTAAAAGAAAAACTGTCTTGCCGTTCTTCAAAACGTAACCTGTTACGTTCGGACGAGCTTCAAATTTCTCAACAGCAATTTTTTCCAACACTTTCACCGGTATTTCAACGTTGAAATGCCCTGCATTGGCAAGAATCACACCATCTCGAAGAGAGAGTATATCTTCTTCGTTCAACACATCCGTATTCCCTGTAGCCGTGATAACAAAATCCGCATTCTTCACAGCTTCTCTCATCGGCATAACTTCGAAACCATCCATAATCGCTTCTACTGCCCTAACGGGATCCACTTCTGTCACAATAACTTTCGCACCGAGTCCGGAAGCCCGAAGGGCAATTCCTCTGCCACACCACCCATAACCCGCAACTACAACCCTCTTCCCCGCAACGAGAAGATTGGTGTTCCTCATGATAGAGTCCCAAGTAGATTGTCCTGTTCCGTACCTATTGTCAAAAAGGAATTTCATTTTAGAGTCATTCACCGCGATAATTGGCACCCTTAGTTTTCCAGATTTTTCAAGTGCCCTCAATCGTTTCACACCAGTTGTTGTTTCCTCAGACACACCCTTTAGATTTTCGAGAACATCAGTCCTTTCAAGATGAGATATGACGGTAAGGTCTCCACCATCGTCTATTATGAAATCCGGTTTTTCATCCAACACTTTCACGAGATTTGCACGATAAACATTCTCATCATGTGTTCTCTTCGCATAAACGATTATTCCCTTTTCTGCGAGGGCTTCTGCCACGTCGTCTTGAGTAGAAAGTGGATTACTTCCAGTCACAACTACCTTCGCTCCCAGCTTAGAAAGCGTTATGGCTAAATATGCCGTTTTCGCTTCGAGATGTATACTCATACCCACAGTCAAACCAGACAGTGGTTTTTCTTTCGAGTACTCTCTTGAGATTTCATTCAGAAGAGGCATATATCTCGAAACCCAGTTTATTTTCATTTCACCCGTTCTCATCTTTTTGACCCTCCACTATCCTTTCGAAGAACCGCAAAATTTTCGTACCGAAGAACTCTTTCGAGCTCAAAGGTTTCACCTTTATCACTCGAAATCCAAAAAGCTTCCCCATAAGAACATCCGTGAATATCTGATCCCCTATCATTACACATCGTTTCGGGTTAACCTTCTTCCTCCTCAAAAACTTCCACAATTTGAAACTGAAAGGTTTACCAGCTCGCCAGATGAAAGTAGCAGGAAGCTCTACCCTTCTCGGTGTTCCATTCGACACGATCACCACGTGTGCCTTCTTTGAAAGATTCTCCAGAATTTTTCTCTTACTTTCATCTACGTTTTCTTCTCTCCAAGGAGCAAGTGTGTTGTCAAAATCGAACAAAAAATATTCGTATCCTTCTTTTATGAGCGCTTCAAAGTTTACGTCTTCCACTCTGTTAACTCTTTCGACCTTTTTCATGCTTCTCCAGGGTTCTCCCTCACATCGATTATTTCGAGATCCACCATTTCCTTACAACCTTCAAGAAGCTTGATCGCTTCTTCCGGAAAAGGTGTGATGATTCTTAAAACGCCATCTTCGTATTTTCTGATGTTGAACATGTGTTCTTCGACTTCCAAGAGATAATTCAGAAGATGAACATCTTCTTTGGAAACCTTGACATAAACGTCGTATTCCATTCATTTGTTCCTCCTTACAATCTCAAAAGTGAGGACCCTCAGAGCCGCAGTTATGTCAATATTTTCGATCGGAATGGAGACTTTGATTTTCACAGGAGCGAAATTCAAAATTCCTTTCACACCACTTTCTTCCAATCTCTCTGCAATCTCCTGCGCGCGATCAGCCGGAACGGCGATCACCCCTATTTCCACACCATTTTCTTTTACGAATTCCTCCAAATTTTTTACATCCATCACCGTCAATCCCGGAGCAATCTCTTTACCAACCTTTGATGGATCTTTATCGAAGATACCCACTATTTTGAAACCCCTTTCCCTCATAACGGCATAATTCGCCACAGCTCGACCTATGTTTCCTGCTCCAACGACGACGAGCTTCCATTCTTTCTTCACTCCAAGTATCTCTCCAATGGCGTTGTACAGGTGTTCTACATTGTATCCAACTCCACGTTTCCCGAACTCTCCGAAGTAAGAAAGATCTTTTCTGATCTGGCTAGCCTTGAGATCCAATCTCTGTGCAAGCTCCTCCGAAGAAACTACTTCCTCCCCTTCCTCGAGGAGTCTCTCCAAACACATGTAATAACTGACCAATCTTTTTGATACAGGTTTTGGAATCTTTCCAGCCATTCTATCACCTCATACCACTATATTCGCTATTCTTCCCTTGACATAAATGAATTTCCTTATAGGCTTATCCCCAACGTACTCTTTGATCTTTTCCCTCTCCAGAACGATCTTCTTCAGTTCTTCTTCATTTATATCGACCGGTACCATCATTTTATCTCTCACTTTTCCATTTATTTGAATGGCAATTTCGACTTCTTCAACTTCAAGAGCCTTTGGATCGTAAGATGGCCATTCCTGCTGAACTACCAATCCTTCTTTTCCAAGATCGTGCCAGAATTCTTCCGCTATGTGTGGTGCAAAAGGAGACAACGCGAGTGTCAGTTTTTCAGCAATTTCTCTCAGAAGCTTCCTATTCCATTTTTCCTCTGGGACGTTGTTCAAGTACTGATTTAGGTGATTTACCAATTCCATGAGACCGCTGATAGCTGTGTTGAACTTAAAGCCACCTTCAATATCTTCCGTAATCTTCTTTATTATGCTGTGTAATTTTCTTCTGAGTTCTTTCTCTACCGCACTGTTCAGTGAAAGTCCTTCGATCTTTTCCTCTTTTACATACGGGAGGATCGTATAGAAAGTATTCCAAAGTCTTTTCACGAATCTGTGGACACCCTCTATTCCGGCGTCGCTCCATTCTGCATCTTTTTCCGGCGGCGCCATGAACAGAATGTACATTCTCAAAGTATCAGTGCCGTATTTTTCTATCATCTCGTCTGGAGAGACTACATTCCCCTTCGATTTGGACATCTTAGCACCATCTTTGTAAATCATTCCTTGCGTGAACAAATTAGTGAACGGCTCGTCGAATTTCAAATATCCCAAATCGTGAAGGACTTTGGTTATGAATCGGGAGTACAAAAGATGAAGAACAGCGTGTTCCACACCTCCTATGTACTGATCCACAGGGAGCCAATAATTCACGTCGTCAGGTTCGAAAGGCTTATCTTCTAAATGAGGATTCACATACCTGAGGAAATACCAAGACGAATCAACGAACGTATCCATAGTGTCGGTCTCTCTCTGAGCATCACCGCCACAGATCGGGCACTTTGTCTTCTTGAAACCTTCGTGGAAAGAAAGGGGAGATTGTCCTGTTGGAAGAAATTCTACATCCTTCGGAAGTCTCACAGGAAGGTCTTCTTCCGGAACAGGTACGATTCCACAATTCTTGCAGTAAACAATGGGAATAGGCGCCCCCCAATACCTTTGTCTTGAAATAAGCCAATCTCTAAGCTTATACTGAACCGATCGCTTGCCCAATCCCTTTTCTTCAAGCCAATTTATAACTTTCTCAATACCCTCTTTGCTCGGTATTCCCGTAAATGGACCGGAATTTACCATGATCCCTTCACCTTCGTAAGCTTCTTTCATCGTTTTAGGATCGAGATCCTTATCCTCCGGCTTTATAACGACTTTTATGGGTATCCCGTATTTCCTAGCAAAATCGAAATCTCTCTGGTCGTGCGCGGGAACTCCCATTATGGCACCGGTTCCGTACTCCATTAGAATGTAATTCGCAACGTATATAGGAACCTTTTCACCGTTCACCGGATTGACTGCGTATCTTCCAAGGAAAAAGCCTTCTTTTTCCGCTTCCACAGAGGTCCTTTTGAATCTATCCTGTTGCCTTACACGTTCGAGGAACTCCTGAAGCGCCTTTTTTTCATCCTCGGGAGCGAGCTCCTCCACAAGTGGAGACTCAGGTGCGAGGGCCATGAAAGTAACTCCCCAAAGTGTGTCGGGTCTTGTTGTAAAAATCTTAATCTTCGTATCTGTACCTTCCACTGGAAACTCGATCTCGGCTCCAGTGCTTTTTCCTATCCAGTTTCTTTGCATCGTTTTCACATGCTCAGGCCATCCGGTGAGTTTGTCCAAGTCGCTTAATAGCCTTTCTGCGTAGTCAGTGATTTTGAAAAACCACTGTTCAAGATGCTTTATGGTGACGTTCGTTCCACATCTTTCACATTTTCCATCCTTGACCTGTTCGTTCGCCAAAACTGTCTTACAACTGGGACACCAATTAACGGCCGCTTTCTTTTTGTAAGCAAGACCGTTCTTATAAAGTTGAAGAAAAATCCACTGGGTCCATTTGTAGTACTCCTCATCACAAGTAGCTATTTCTCTGCTCCAGTCATAACTTATACCAAGTTTTTTCACCTGCTCTCGTATGATAGAAATGTTTCTTTTGGTCCATTCTTCTGGATGGATACCCTTTTCTATGGCAGCGTTTTCCGCTGGAAGACCGAAAGCATCGTAACCGAAAGGATGGAGAACATTGTAGCCTCTCATTCTCTTGTATCTGGCGACAATATCGCCGATAACGTAGTTCTTCACGTGACCCACATGTAGCGTTCCCGAAGGATAGGGGAACATCACGAGGGCGTAATACTTGGGTTTTTCAGATCTTTGCGGTGTGTAGAAAACCTTCTTCTCTTCCCAAACTTTTTGCCATTTTTTCTCTATTTCTTGTGGCCTATACTCTTTCATATCTACACCTCCTGAGTCTCCTGTATTTCTCTTAACTTAATAATAGCAGATTTTCGCGCTTTCATGGTAGAATTTTTTGGAAAAGGGGCTGATAAGGATGAGAGTGACTTTGATCGTTCTCGATAGCGTGGGAATTGGTGAAATGCCAGATGCTCACTTATATGGTGATGAAGGAAGTAACACACTCGTTAATACCGCCAAAGCAGTTGGAGGGCTGCATCTTCCAAATATGGAAAGATTGGGGCTAGGAAACCTTGAAGATATACCGGGAGTTAAACCCGTGAAACCGGCGGAAGGTATTTATGGAAAGATGATGGAGAAGAGTCCTGGAAAAGATACAACTACCGGTCATTGGGAAATAGCCGGTATAATCCTTAAAAAACCGTTTGATCTTTTCCCGAACGGCTTTCCAAAAGAATTGATAGAAGAATTCGAAAGAAGAACAGGGAGAAAAGTGATAGGAAACAAACCTGCTTCAGGAACAGAGATAATAAAGGAATTAGGGCCTATTCACGAGAAAACAGGTGCTCTGATAGTCTACACCTCAGCGGATAGTGTCTTTCAAATTGCCGCGAAAAAAGAAATCGTTCCACTAGAACAACTCTATGAGTACTGCAGAATCGCCAGAGAACTACTCGATGAAATGGGTTACAAAGTTGCAAGAGTCATAGCCAGACCGTTCACAGGAGAATGGCCGAACTACGTTCGAACGCCCGAAAGAAAGGATTTTTCGCTCGAACCGGAAGGGGAAACGCTATTAGACATCCTCACGAAAAACAACATCCCTGTTTACGGAGTAGGAAAAATAGCCGACATATTTGCGGGAAGAGGAATAACAGAAAATTACAAAACGAAAGACAACAACGATGGTGTTGACAAAACCGTTTTCCTTTTAAAAGAGAAAAAACACGATTGTTTGATATTCACAAACTTAGTAGATTTCGATACAAAGTACGGTCACAGAAACAATTACGTTGCTTATGCTGAAGCTCTGGAGGAATTCGATAGAAGACTTCCTGAAATTCTTCAATTTATGACAGAGGATGATATTCTTTTCATAACGGCTGATCACGGTTGTGATCCCACAACTCCCTCAACGGATCATTCACGTGAGATGGTACCTGTTTTAGGATACGGAAAAAAACTGAAAAGAGATGTGAATATAGGTGTCAGGGAGACTTTCGCTGATCTTGGACAAACAATAGCAGATATCTTCGGCGTTCCTCCATTAGAAAACGGAACTTCCTTCAAGAATCTCATATGGGGTGACAGCGAGTAAATGGAATACTTGGATGTGTTGAGATACTTGTATCATAAAAAGCCAATGGGTAGGATAAAGCCTGGCCTCGAAAGGATTCGCCTTCTTCTCTCGCGCCTTGGAAATCCCCACTTGAATTATGAAACCATACACGTCGCCGGGACAAATGGAAAAGGATCAGTCACCAACATGATCAGCCATGTACTAACGGCTCAAGGTTATAGGGTGGGTGCATATTACTCTCCACATCTCAGCACCTTTAGAGAAAGAATAAGATTGAATGAAGGCTACATCTCCGAAAAGGACGTTGTAGAGATTTTTCAAGAGATAGAACCTGTGTTGAATGAACTGGACAGGGATGAAATATTCTCCCCCAGTTTTTTCGAAACCGTAACAGCGATGGCCTTTCTCTATTTTGCAAAAAAGAGTGTGGATTTTGCCGTTCTAGAAGTTGGGCTTGGAGGTCGTTTGGATGCCACAAATGTGGTAAAACCATTGTGTTCTGTTATTGTCACAGTAGATAAGGATCATGAAAAAGTTTTAGGAAAAACTATGGAGCAAATTGCGTGGGAAAAATCTGGGATAATAAAGGAATATATTCCCACTGTCACCGGGGAAAATAAAGAAGAAGCTCTAAAAGTGATAGAAGATATCGCAAGAAATAAAAGGTCGAAATTGTACGTTTTGAACAAAGATTTCTCTGTGAAAGTAAAACAGTTGAAAATCTTTGAAAACAAGTTCGATTATTTTGGCGATAAAGAAATGAAGGATCTGATTCTGAAAATGAACGGATATCATCAGATAAAAAATGCAGCAGTTGCTTTGAAGGCACTGGAAGCGAGTGGAATATCAGTGAGCGAAAGAGCCGTTCGTGAGGGTTTGAAAAAGGCAAAAAATATAGGGAGATTTGAAGTCTTAGAGAAAGATGGTAAGACATTCGTCCTCGATGGAGCTCACAATCCACACGGCGCGAAAAGTCTTGTAGAAAGTTTGAAGATGTATTTCAAAGGAAGGCCTTTGGATTTGATAGTTGGTATCCTCGATGACAAGGATAGAGAAGGTATTTTGAAAAATTACACTGGGATTTTCAGAAAAGTTATCCTCACCCGCGTTCCTTCATCCAGAATGAAGGATTTTGACGGTCTGGTGGAAATTGCAAAAAAAATTTTTAACAACCCAGAAATAATCGAAGATCCTTTTGAAGCTTTGGAAGAAACGAATGAGGACTCTGTAACCGTTGTAACTGGCTCTCTTTTTCTTGTTGGATACGTCAGAGAATATCTTGTAGAAGGAAAGATCAGCGAGGAGTGGAATGTATGATTGCAGGCATCGTGGGGAAGGTGGTACAAAAGAGTGGGAACACGATACATCTGTCAACAAACTCGGGAATTGTATTTGAGATCGTATGCGATATGCAAACAAGCGAAGAGTTGGAAGAGGGAAAAGACTGTTATCTCCATACGTTCATGATAATCTCTCAAGAGGGAGTAACACTGTATGGTTTTTCGGATGAAAAAAAGAAAAATCTCTTTCTTTCACTCATAAAGGTCTCAAGGCTCGGTCCAAAGACAGCTTTGAAGTTACTTTCGAGTGAAGATGTAGACAATCTGATCACAATGATTGCTTCCCAGGATATCGAAGGTCTTTCGAAATTACCTGGAATCAGCAAAAAAACTGCCGAACGCATCGTCATGGAATTGAAAGGAGAGTTTGAGAACGTAGATATCAAAGATATGAAAGTTTATCATGAATCCTTAGAAGCGTTGGTGTCGCTTGGATATCCAGAAAGGTTGGCAAGGGAAGTTGTGAAAGAGGTTCTCAAAGAAGGAATGACTACTTCCGAAGTGATAAAAAAAGCCTTGAAAATCTTAAGTCGCAGATAGCTTTTTTTCCACTTTCAAAAGACCAATCCCCAAAATTAGAGATAGGATAAAACTCAGGATTGAGAAAGGAATATCTCCCGAAACCATGTTTTTTGGCAACACCTCGTAAAGAGATGCTACAATCATCCCTCCTATGAAACTGTACGTTTCTTCCTTGAAATTTTTCAGAAAGAATTTCATGACTTTTATAGAAACTATCAACCCCAAAGCTGCCCCCAAAGAAAAAATCAGTAATTTTCCCACAATAAGATGAGAAACCATTGAAAGAACAGAATCATAAACACCCAGTATCAGTAGGATCAAGGATCCACTTATACCGGGTATCACCATAGCTATCGCTGCTACAAACCCACCCAACAACAGGAAAAGGAGATTTTCTTTGCTCTCCCCCTTGTTCATCAAATTAAGTAGCAGAACACACACAATCCCGATGAGAACGAGTATCAAATTCTTCCTATTAAAACGGAAGAACCCCTTTGCTTTTATGAAACTTACAACGACAAGCCCAACAAAGAAAAAGCGTGTGGGAACAGGGTAATTACTTAAAGAATATTCGAGAAAACTGGCGAAACCAAAGATCCCTCCAAGAATGCCAAATCCAACGGGAAGAAGTATTCTCAAAGATTTGAAATCTCTGGAGACAAGAGAATCAACCGCCTCTATAAGCTTATCGTATATTCCCATCAAAACTGCTATCGTTCCCCCACTCACACCAGGAACGACGTTTGCTATCCCCATGAGGATCCCGGAAAGGAGGTACCACACCTCTATTCCTCCTCGAGTTTTTTCTTCAGAACAAGGACTAATTTTTTAGCATCTTCCTCATCGTATTGTTCCTTCGATTCAAGTTCCTTGAGAACCTCGTCTACATCCAAATTGATCTCCTCGGCTGTTTTATCATCTGGCACTTCTTCTGAACTTTCAAGAATCGCTTTAGCTTTCTTCAGAACTTCATCTACGTCTACATCTTCTCCCTCGGTTGCCTTCCCTCTTTTCTCTTCAATCCCTCCGAGAAGTTCTTCGAGAACGTCCAATTTTTCCTCTAGCTTTTCTTCACCTTTTGAAAGGGGAGGCTCTTTCAAAACTGCCTCTGGTTCTTCCTCGATCTCCTCATGCCTTTCTTCAATGACTTCTTCAACTTTAGGTTTTTTCAACAAACGAGTAACAATCAACCGTTGCAAGAAGTAAACCACAACAAAAGTTCCCCCTGAAACTACGACGAGCATCCATATTGAAGGTTTTATGGAGGTTTTCTCACTTTCCTGTTTCTCGATAGGAGCTTTGGCTTTTACATACTTTTCCCACTCCTCTTCAGTCACGTTTAGTTTTTTGAGAATCTCTTGGGCTATTACGTTATCTGGGAAACTCGACAAATACGCTCTTGCTTTCTCGTAATCACCTATCGCATAAGCGCATATTCCCATTTTTAGTTTTACAAATGGATCTCTCTCTTCAATAGTGGGGTCTTCCTGAAGGGCTTCCTCGAAAAGCTCAAGAGCTCTTTTATAATCCCCGCTGATATAAGCTCCCAAAGCGTTTGTGTAAAGATCGCTGGCCAATACTATGAGAGAAAATAATAACAATATTAAGGTCACTAAATTCCTGTTCTTCTCCACTCTTCCACCGATACTCCCACCCTCTCTTCAAACACGATAAAAAGGCTATCGTTACCCGTAAAGGCATCCAAAATTTTCCTCTCGAAAGGCTGAACGATACCATTCGTTACATCTATCAAAGCATGTTCTCCCACAACCAGGATATCGTTTCCAAAGTTGAGAATCTTCTTTGGAGTGTGGACTCTCAGATGCCTTATTTCAAAATTCTCATTGGAGACACGAGCTATCGTTCCACCACTCGAAAGAACATAGACTGAATCACTCACAAACGTTGCATCAACTATTTCCTCATTTTCACTGAGCAGTGAGCTCAGAATTCTCTCTTTTTCACTGAAATCGCTGTCCAACACTATAACTTCTTTATCCGTCAAAAGAAAGAATTTTCCATTTTCCGATTTTATCTTCGTTTTAAAACCAGGAGATGTGGCTAGGAGAGTTTCTTTGCCATTCTCGAAAAGATAATACCTCACACCACTCGGAACCATTCTCGCGTAGAGGATCTTATCCTTGATCATCATGGCATCCTCTATATCTCTATCCAAAGGAAAGGGAGCAAATTTCTTTATTCCCACCGTGTCTATCAAGAAAATATCGCCGTCACTCAGAAAAGATGCAAAGTCACTCACTTTCTTGAAAAACATGATTTCTCCCCTGAACATCTCCTTGTCCCACTTCAGAATCGCATGACCCGCTACGATGTACGCCTCGCTTCCAAGTGTAATTCCTGTTGTATAAGACGGAAGTTGCAAGGATTTGAGCTTTTTCAGAAACATCGACACCTGGAACGTTCCTGGAAATATCGATTCCTCACCTTTCGGTTTCATAATCTTGCCCTCTGAACTCTTTGACTCTTCACTCTCTGGAAAGCGTTCCGGATTCTGTACGGGAAGATACTCAACATAAGTATCGTCTTTGAAACCAGGAAAAGCCCGCTTTTCGTAACCCAACAACCTTTTCAGTTGAGATATGTTTTCTTCCCGCGAATAAAGGTCGTAGAAGCTACCCTTCAGTTGGAAAGACTCACCAATCTCACAGGATCGAGCGGAAACGAAACCGTCTCCTTTTCCTTTCACGAACTCAGGATAGAACTTTTCCAACTCCGTTCCTGAAACATCAACTTCATAAGGAGGGGTATCACCACATATTGAAAATATCTCCACATCGTCTCTTTTGAAGTTTTCTAGCTCCTTTATTAAGGAAGAATCTGGCAGAATATCCAATGCTACTTCACCAAGAGTGTCTATCAGATTCTTTATGTGCAAAATCATCATTTTTAGTTTTGTCCACTCAACTCCTAAAATATCACTGAGCACCTCCGGATCCTTTCCGAAAAACATCGAAGAAAAATAGAGAGGATTCACAACATTAGTACCCTGCACTGGTGTGGAAAGAAGAACTATCTTTCTAACATTCCTCACTTCAGGATGACGTTGTAACATCCTTAGAACTATTAAGCCACCAGTTCCATGGGCGAGAATATCAAACTCATACTGTGAATATTTGGTCAACTCTTGCGAGAGAAAATCTGCTTCGAAATCGATGAAACACCTTCGTCCTTCCTTTCTGATGAATTCTCTGTACATCTCACTGTAAGAAAAAGACCTAGAATCGTACAAAGCATAATTATAGGCCATGAGCGTTCTGTCCGGAAAAATCGCTTCCCAAATATTGCTATCCCCAACATTCCCTCTAAATGTGGGATCCTCTCCTGGCACGACAAGAACAGCTGGCGCATAGCTACTCACAGCCTCTCTCAGAAGTTCTATTCCATGTTTTTGAAAACCAGCAACTTTCATAATCAAGCCGAAGACAGATAGGTGATAAGTGAAAGCTTCTACAAAATAACCCCTTTCATCCTTTCCTATCATTGAACCCGGTATGATTCTGTAACCGCCATCTTCTGTTACGTAGGCAAGAGCAAGATTGTTGTAATTCTCCCCTCTGAAGTATCTGGAATCGAAGTAATACTTTAGACGGATAGGTTTCAAAGCAAATTCGTTAACACCATCTGCAAATTCAACCTTGTAAAGATCCCCAATAAAAACATCAGGATATTTTTTTCTTTCCTCACTGGATATTCGTGTTATTTTCAGTAATTTTTGCTTCCCGAATGCCCCGCGTGGAATTTCTACCCTCAGGTTGACAAAACCAGATTCTGCCCCTTCCTTTCCCACTTTCAAGGAGCTTTCTTCCCGAAAGAGAACAACAAAAACAATCACCGCTACTAAGATGCCCACAAGCGAGAAAAGAAGAACTCTTCGCTTCAATAATGTACTCAACAATCTTTTCAGAAAATTCATCTCTCCTCCACCACTTTCTTTAGATCTTTCAGAAGCCTGAGCGTCTTATGTAATCCTTCTGATTTCACAAATTCCAGAACCTCGTCGTAATATTTATCGGCAAGCGATCGAGCCTTCTGAATTCCCATCTTTTTGACGAGCGTAACCTTTTTCACATCCTTTCCAACATCTTTTCCCAATTTTTCGAAGGAACCCAACACATCCTTCAAGTCGTCGTATATTTGAAAAGCTACTCCGAATTTCTCGCCCATCTCTTTCATAAGAGAATACTCGTGTTTCTTCAAAATGAACGGAGCCGAAAAACAAAAGGCGAACAAAGCCCCTGTTTTAAAAGAGTACATTTTCTCCACAATCTCTGTAGAGATTTCTCTTTCACCTCTTTCGAATTCAACATCCATAGCTTCTCCAAGGAGAAGCTTGTAAGCCATCTCCGAGAACTCTTCAAAAAGCTTTGGTATACCAACTTTTGCTATTCGAGAAAAGGCCAAGAAGAAAAGCCCGTCGCCCGCAAGTAGTGCTATACCTTCACCGTACACCCTGTGACAAGTAGGCTTTCCTCTGCGAAAATTCGCGTTATCTATCGGTGGGAGATCATCGTGTATGAGAGAAGCTGTATGAAAGAGTTCCACAGCTACTGCCACATCCAGTAGTTCTTTTTCATCCACACCAATATCTTCACCAACGGTTAGGAGGAGGAGAGGACGAATTCTCTTTCCACCAGCAGTTGCTGAATAAAGCATCGCTTCTTCTGTGAGTAGGTTCCAATGAGGGTGCAAAGCTTCTTTTATTTTAGATTCAATCGTCATTTTCTTCTTCATCTTCTTCCCTCTTCTTCTCTATCATCTGCTTGAAGGCATCAATGTTTAGATTTTCAACGAACTTTTTGAATTCTTCCTCTTCATCCTGGTCCTCTCCTATCTCCAGTTCGATCGCATGTTTTTCCACCAAGTTATCAGAGATGAAAATGGGTACTCCCGTTTTAACTGCCAAAACTATCGCGTCGGAAGGTCGAGAATCGATTTCAATGAGTGCTGCTTCTTCGTCTTCTTCATCGGTGTATGTGAGATCTCTCAAAACCAAGGTGGCGTAGAAGGTGTTATCTTTCAAAGAGTGAATTATCACTTTCTCTGCTCGTGCCTCGAGTGATTCCAAAACACTAAGCAAGAGATCGTGGGTTAAAGGACGAGGAAAATCCATTTTTTCTAAAGCCAATGCCAGAGCGTGCGCTTCACAAGCACCTATCCATATGGGAAGCACTTTGTTTGTCCCTTCTATACCAAGGACAACTACTGGTGTGTTGCTGATCCTGTCCAACACCAACGCCTTCACCCAGGCCTTTTTCAAAATTCTTCCCTCCTTTCCGTTTCCGATCCAAAACATATTCTACAACCAATTTTCCAAAGGTCGAAAATTTTTTCAGGTAAAATAAGATCAAAGTCGAAAGGAGGAAAAGCTGCCGTGAAAACGCTTGTTTATATTGCTACCACAAACACTCACAAGGTTGAGGAAATAAAAGAAATCGCTCCAGAGTGGATAGATTTACTTCCTTCCCCAGAGAAAATCGAGGTAGTGGAAGACGGAGAAACATTTCTGGAAAATTCTGTGAAAAAAGCTATCGTTTATGGAAAAAAACTCAAGCAACCTGTGATTGCTGATGATTCAGGACTGGTGATATATTCACTAGGAAATTTCCCGGGAGTTATGTCCGCTAGATTCATGGAAGACTATTCATACAAGGATAAAATGAAGACCATCTTAAGGATGTTAGAAGGAAAAGACAGAAGAGCTGCTTTCGTCTGCAGTGCAACTTTCTTCGACCCTTTGAAAAACATTCTCGTTTCTGTAGAAGGTAGGGTAGAAGGAAAGATTGCCGAAGAAATAAGGGGAAATGGAGGATTTGGATACGACCCATTTTTCGTTCCGGATGGTTTCGACAGAACGTTTGGAGAAATTCCTCATCTCAAGAAAAAACTAAGTCATAGGGCACAAGCTTTCAAAAAGCTGTTTTTGATACTTTCGAAAGTCTTAGAAGTATAAATCCCATGAAACCGAGCAATATCAATATCGCACTCAAAAGCTGGGCGGCCTTTATATCTCCCAGCATCAAACTATCTACTCTCAATCTTTCCACAGCGATCCTACCGAGAGAATAGAGAACAAAGTAGAGACAAGTGACCTCCCCTGGCTTTTCGCGATATTTTCTGTAGAAAGCACTTAAAATAAAAAACACTGCGAGATCCCACAAAGATTCGTACAGGAACGTTGGATGAAAAAATGCGTAATCTTTGTATACAAGAGGTCTATAGGGTTCCGGAACGAACATTTTCCAAGGAAGATTCGTCGGTACCCCAAAAGCCTCATAGTTGAAGAAATTTCCCCACCTTCCTATAGCTTGCCCTAACGGAAGAACGGATGTGAAAAGATCAGTTGCCTGGAGAAAAGAAAAAGACGGTTTCTTTAAGAGAACATAAAGAAATCCTGTCAGCAAAGCACCAATTATTGCACCGTGTATAGCGAGCCCGCCTTCCCAGACTTTCAGAACACTCCAAAAATCTCTGTAATACCTTAGATTGAAAAGAACATAATAAAGCCGTGCACCTATAATTCCGAAGATCACACCGTAAAAAACGAGTTCATCGAACTCTTCAACGTTGATACCTTCTCTGCTAGCCCTTCTTCTAGCGACGAAATAGCTGATCAGAAAACCAGAGAGAATCAAAGTTGAATACCAACGAAGTTCGAAATTTCCTATCCTAAAAATGTACCGTTTTACCAAGATCTCACCACTGAAAACTTTCGCTAGGAAAATCGACAAAAAAACGACTCCGAAAAGTACAACAAGCGAAATAAGTATTTTTCTCATTTCTTTCTCCGCCCCCATATGGCACGAACTGCTATTTTGTATCTCGTAGGTATGAGAATTACATGACCACTGTCCATCACAACGGCCGTCTTCGCCTGTTTACCAAACGTTGCATTTATTATTTTATTTGCATAGAAATCCACATCTTTTATCTTTTTCGCCACAACAGCACTGACAGGCATCACCGCCATCACTCTTTCCCTGGGAAGGAATACTTTTCTTCCAAAAGAGACAAAACTCATTGTCCCACCTCCACTATGGTGTATAATACCATCTTCAGGGGGGGTGAAAGAAATGGATGCGTTGGGGAAATTCTATACATCAACGGTTATCGTCACTGTCAACGTGGAAGGTAAACTCAATGGAATAACGGTAGCATGGGTTACAAGAGTCTCGTGGCAACCTCCGATGGTGGCAGTTTCAATAGGGAAAACCAGATACACTAGAGAATTGTTGGACAAAACAGATTCCTTCGCCATTTGTGTTCTCGGAAAAGAAGCGAAAGATATTGCAGAATACTTTGGAACAGTGTCAGGGCGGAATGTTGATAAGTTCAAGAAGTTTCCCTACACCATGAGTGAAGGGAACCTTCCAATTCCGGAAGGGACTATCGCATACCTCGAATGCGAGAAATCTGGTAGTTTCGAAGCAGGAGATCACATAGTGTACATTGGAAACATCAGAAGACAAAAGGTCCTGAAAGATGAAAAACCTCTTATTTTCGGAGAACATACGCTAATGATCTTAAAATAACTTAAAATACGCTGAACATGTTGTTTCTATCCTTGGGGATAGGAGGTGGTTGGTATGAGAAGATTGTTCGTCCTATTTTTTGTGATTCTCGCGATCGCCCTTTCCTTCTCACAGGTGAAAAACGTTATCTACTTCATCGGAGATGGTATGGGGTTAGCGCATGCCTATCTCACAAGCATGATCGAGGGTCGTCCACTATCCTTCATGAAAACTCCTTACGTTGGTCTTGTGAAAACACACTCTGCAAACAGCTGGGTAACTGATTCTGCCGCGGCCGGAACAGCTCTTGCTTCAGGATTCAAAACCAACAACGGGATGATAAACATTCTCCCCGATGGAACCATAGTTCCCACAATTTTTGAGGTGGCAAAAGCTTACGGTGTCAAAACAGGGATCATCGTTACCTGTAGAGTAACCCATGCCACACCTGCCGCTTTTTACGCACACGTGAAAAGTCGTGGTGAAGAAAATGAAATAGCAAAACAACTTATCGAAAGCGAAACCATAGACGTGGTCATGGGCGGTGGATGGGCGAATTTCTTGCCGAAAAGCCTCGGTGGAAAGAGAAACGACGAACTCGATTTGATCGAGATAGCAAGGGAAAAAGGATACGCCTACGTGACAACGAAATCTGATCTAATGCAACTACCAGCGGATGCAGAAAAAGTTTTGGCACTTTTCGCACCGAGTCATCTCGCTCCTGCAAGCGAGAGAAGTGGTGACCAACCCATGCTTTACGAAATGGTAGAAAAGGCTCTTGAGATACTCTCAAAAGATAATGAACCCTTCTTCCTCATGGTTGAGGGTTCACAAATAGACTGGGAAGCACATGGCAACGATGTTTACGGTGTTTGGAAAGAAGTTCTCGAGTTCGACAAAGCAGTTCAAGTTGCGCTCGATTTTGCTTTGAGGAGAGGAGATACCCTCGTTGTTGTGACAGCGGATCATGAAACGGGAGGACTTGGTCTCTCTGCAGGAGATTACATGGTGGACGTGGAGAAAATCAGAGGATTCACAAAAACCGCAGATTGGATCATGGCAAACTATTCAACTGCAGATAAAGAAAGTTTCAAAGAAGCTATTAAAGAGTACTTTGGTTTGACCCTTTCCGATGAAGATCTTGAGAGGATCAGTGCTTCTAAAAAACCAAGTGCAGAGCTCGGTAAAATTCTAAGCGAAAAAGTAAACGTCGGATGGACTACCACATCACATTCCGGTGTCCCTGTACCCGTTTATGCTTTTGGCCCTGGAGCGGAAAACTTCACAGGATTTTTGGACAACACGGAAATTCCAAGGATCATCATGAGACTCACAGGCTACACACTCCAATATCCCCTTGTGAAAGAGCCTACTATAAAATGAAACGAGGGGGCTTCGCCCCCTCATTCAAACACATTCAACTCTTTTATTTCATCGAACACTCCTATGATTTTGTAAAAAGCGGTTACCTTTTCTAAATCTTTCAAATCCTTTTCTCTCAATGGTGCTTCTACCTCTACGAAAAACACATAGTCACCTAGAAAAGTCCTGGCAGGTCTCGATTCCAATTTTCGTAAATTGATTCCCCTGCTAGCAAAAACATCTAAAACCGATTTCAAAGCTCCAGGCTTGTCCTGAACACCAAAAAACAGGGAGGTGTATTTCCCCTCCATCTTTCCCGTTCTTCGTCTTATAATGTAGAATCTCGTTATATTTTTTTCTCTCAAATCCTGGATGCTCTTCCTCAATATGAACAAACCGTACATTTTCGCCGCCGTTTCAGACATTATAGCAGCCGATTCATCGTCCAAAAGGTTTACAGCATCACTCGTTGAAGAAGTGTAACGAATTTCTGCATGGGGTAGGTAGGTGTTCAAAAATCCAAGAGATTGTGATATAGCCTGTGGATGGGAATACACCCTCTTTATTTCCTTCAAATCCATCCTTTTTTTCGCAACAAGACAATGATGTACTTCGAGTTTAGCTTCTCCAAACACTTCTACATTGTGATTTAAGAGAGCATCCAGAACAGGAATGACAGTTCCATATGTGGAATTTTCTATCGGAACGATTCCATAATCCATCTCTCCTGCCTCCACCATCTTTATAATCTCATCCGTCGAAACACAGTACTTTATGGGTATTCTTGAACCGATCAGCTTTAACGCCATCTCATCACTAAAACTGCCCATGGGTCCCAGTACCCCCACAGTTCTCGATATTCCAAGGAGCCTGTATTCTTCTTCTTTCGCAAGCTTCATGATTTCTTCGAATATTCGCCTCATTCTTACAGGGTTCAAATAGGAACGATCGAGAATCTCTTTTATTTTCTGTTCTTCAACATCTCTGAGATCTATCGGGGAATCCGTTCTCTTCTTTTCCACAGCAATACTACCAGCCACTTTCATCCTTTCTTCTATCAATCGTAAAATGATGAAGTCTATCAATCTGATTTTTTGCCTCATCTCATTCAAATTTGTGGGCACCTTGAGAATATGAGCGATTTCTCCTACCAACGGATCAGACTCTATCGATGCGTTATGTACTTGAAGTTCCAAAATGCTCCTTTTTGCGTGATTCAAGAAAGTTTCGATTTCATCTTTCCAATCCACAAGATGGGATACATACCCCATGAGCAATGGATCTTTAAACACTTTTGCAAGAAGAAGCACAGAACAATATTTGTTAAAAATATCAACGTATTCACTCCACGAAATCCTCTTCAAGATCACACCTAGATTCGCCATTAAATCTAAGAAAGCCTTCGTGTAATCATCATCACCTTCTTCAAGAATATAAAATTCAGAAAAAGCAAATTCTCCATAGAAAACAGGAAAAATACTGGTAAAAGAGTTTATACGATCTTTGTACAGATACGTAGACTTCTTTTTCAAAGGATAAAGGTCTATCAAAGGCTTTTCGAAACAATCTCCTTCCAACAGGTCTTTGGCCACCACTATTTGTGCTTCGTCAATCGAGTCTGCGAGTTCCCAGCCCACATCTTCGAAGATTTTCATTAAAGCGTTTACCAAATTCCCCTCGCCGTGCACGTAAACTCTCAACATCTTGAACCTCCTTGATCTATCTCAAAATTCGGTAGCTTTTCTACAAGAAGAAAAAAAACATTAACCACATGCATAAAATTGCAAAACAGTGCATGATATAATTTGCCTTGAAAACCATATCTTAAAGGGGTGATAATGTGAAAACAAGCATTTTAGAAAGATTTGTATTTTCAGAAGAAGTTAGAGATATTGTAGAGAATGCTCCTGAAATAATAATACCAGAAAGTAGAAAAGAAATTCTTGAAATTGCAATAGCCGATAAGGATTTGTTCGAGGTGGGCTACGAAGTTCCTGGAAAAGGGTTCGTAGTAGAAGCTATTGTCACACGGTGCAAAAACGGATTGGTGATAAACTATCCAGAACCGTATATGAGAAGGAGAGATCCAAATGCACTCGTAGTTGGTGACAATATGGAAACAGATAAACCAAGGTTCAAAGAAAGATTTGGAATGGATTTTGAGCCCGTGAGAGAGGAAACCTTTGAATGGCTAAAAAGACAAGAGCTGATCATCATGCCTTTCATGGCTGGAGGATACGATTATGGATATCCTGCCGTACTAGTAGCACCGAAAAACGCAGGATTCTTCGTAGGGGGACTTGCTGATCTACAATTTTTTATCCCGGCAGACGAAGTCCCCGAAAATTTCAAACCGAAGTTGTACATGTTTCTTGCCCCTCCTTTCAGACATACTCACTTCGAAGGCAAGCAGGTGGTGGTACATTACAGACACAACTCTCATTACGAAATCTTCTCTTACAACCTCTATCCTGGTCCCAGTGCGAAAAAGGGCGTCTATGGTTTCTTGCTTCACATAGGGGAAAAAGAAAAATGGGTTACTGCACACGCTTCAGCAGTGAAAGTAATCACTCCTTACGAGAACGAGCTCGTGATCATGCACGAGGGTGCCAGTGGCGGTGGAAAAAGTGAAATTCTCGAAGAAATCCACAGAGAACCAGACGGAAGAATAAAATTGGCAGAAAACATACTAACCGGAGAGGTTTTCTACATAGATCTCAAGGAAACTTGTAAGCTACAACCTGTGGCAGACGATATGTTCATGTGTCATCCAAAACTTCAAACTGGAAAAAAACTCGTGGCGAAAGATGCAGAAGCTGGTTGGTTCATCAGAGTGGATCACATAACTAACTATGGAAGTGCACCAGATCTTGAAAGATTAACCATTCACCCGCCCGAACCACTTATTTTCTTCAACATATACGCTGTCCCCAATTCAACGGCTTTGATTTGGGAACACATAGAAGATGAACCTGGGAAACCTTGTCCAAACCCACGAGTTATTCTTCCAAAACGTTTCATGAAAGACGCGATATCTGATCCTGTAGAGGTGGACGTTAGAAGTTTTGGAGTGAGGACACCTCCATGTACCAAAGAGAAGCCAACGTATGGGATCGTAGGCCTCATGCAAGTGCTACCTCCAGCTATAGCATGGCTCTGGCGACTGGCAGCGCCAAGGGGATTCGCCAATCCAAGTATCGTCAGCACCAAAGGCATGACAAGTGAGGGAGTAGGAACCTTTTGGCCTTTTTCTTCCGGGAAAATGGTAAGGTTGGCTAACATACTGCTCGAACAAATCATCGATACACCTGGAACGAGATACATTCTTGTCCCCAACCAGCATATTGGTGCTTACAAGGTTGGATTTATGCCGGAATGGATTGCAAGAGAGTATCTCTCAAGAAGAGGTGGTGTAAGATTCAGACCGAATCAGCTAGTTCCGGCAAAGTGTACACTTCTTGGTTTTTCGTTGAAAGAGATGAAAATAGAAGGAATTATGATTCCAAAAGAGCTTTTACAACCACATCTTCAACCGGAGGTTGGCGAAAAAGCATTTGAAAAAGGCTCTCAAGAACTCAAAGAGTTTTTCAAAAAACAACTAAAAAAATTCCTCACCGATGATTTGAACCCAGTTGGAAGAGAAATTATACAATGCTGCTTAGACGACGGTTCACTGGAAGATTATTTAAAAATCATACCGATGAACTTTTAAAGCGGGGAGAATTCCCCGCTTTTTAAAGTCCAAAGTCTTCCAAAGTCAACAATATCTTGAATCTTCCCGGCTGTCTCACACCAGACTCTACCACCATGAAGTAATCACATATCCTCTGGGGGGAAGAACAATCTGCACAAAAACCTGTTTTGGCGCAAGGTGTTTCGAGGTTCAATCGTTTCGAATTCATAGGAGAGATATATCTCAATCTTTCTCTTGCCTCTTCGACATTTTTTACAACTTTGTTCACACTCACCACCACTATCACGTTCCGTGGACCGTAAACAACAGCAGCTACTCTGTTTCCGTTCCCATCAAGGAAGACTAACTTTCCATCCTCTGTCACAGCGTTGGCACTGGTTAAGTAGTAATCTGCCCAAAAACTTTTTCTATAGATCTCCTCTATCTCCTCCCGAGTCTTTGCGCTGTATCTGTCAAGAAAGTTGTATTTCCCTCTTCTTAGAATATCTAAGATACCGGTATCCAATAGAGTGAGAGAACCACCAACCGCAACAGTTGAACCTTCGGGGATAAGCTCTTTTACTTTTTCGAGAATATCCTTTACGTCTTGAAGAATCCAAACTTCATGTTTTTTGCGTTTTAAATTGTTAGAGACTACCTCTGCAACTTTTTCTTTTTTCCACATCCAAAGTTCGTTCCTTAAGCTCACAATATCACACCTCCTTTTCCGTCGATATTATGAAATTAATTTTGAAAGTGATCCTCTGGGAAAATCAAGTGGTAAGTTTAGTGGTAAGTTATGAACACAATTTGTAGTTACTAGGCATGAATATCATACAACATGATGTATAAGTTTCCGAAAAAAAACCAGAAAGTGAATATTTTCACAAGAAACCTACCACCATTTTCTGAAAATACCTTTATAAAGGTCTTTACGAGTGGTAGGTTTTTATCTTAAGCTTTTGATGATACCTTTAGTCATTAAAAATAATCTTTCACTGAATTTTTTAGACTCTAAAACCTTCATCAAAAGGCTTTTTCAGAAAACCTACCACCCTAAATCGCTCTATTGAAGACGATTTCAGAATAACTTACCACTAACCTACCACTGACCTACCACCTGGGTGGTAAGTTGCAGTATCAATTCTATCCCTTTTCTGATGCACAATAGAAATTTTCATATCTCTAAACCTACCACTTTGCAATGGTATTATTATTACTACTACTACTAAGAGTATAATAGTTTCGAAAAGAGGTGATGAAAATGAATTGGAAAGTCGAACTAGCAGAGATAGAAAAAAAGAAACGCTTCTTTTTAGAGGGAGAGTTCGAGCAAGATGGAATCGACCTCGACATTGGATACTGTAAATTTTTAGAACCTGTAAAAGTGAAAATGGTAGTAGCTAAAACAAAAGATGGCTTTACAGTTGGTGGTTATGTGAGAACAGTGATAGAACATCCTTGTGACAGATGCTTAGAACCAACACGAGTAGAAATAAACGGAGTGATAGAGGCACTTTATCTTCCAGAAAGTATGCGGAAAAATGTAAAGGAGGAGAAACTTGAATCTTTGAAGAACATAATATACTATCATGAGACGGAATTCGATCTGAGTGAGAGAATAATTGAAGCTATAGTTGTAGCCGTTCCAGACAAGGTTTTGTGTAGTCCGGATTGTAAAGGTCTCTGTCCATATTGTGGGGTGAATCTGAACGAAGAACCCGATCATCGGTGTGATAAAATTCCTGTGGTCGACAGTAGATTCGAGATCTTAGAAAAGCTGAAAAAGAATCTTGAAAGCAAGGAGGTATAGGTGAGATGGCGGTTCCAAAGCAAAAAAGGTCTAGGTCGAGAACGCATCACAAAAGGGCAAAGATTTACAGAGCCATAAGTGTTCCTTTAGAAAGATGCCCAAACTGTGGAGAGTATAAAATGCCTCACAGGATATGTCTCCATTGTGGTTATTACAAGGGAAAACAGGTTTTAGAGATTTCGGAGTGATGCGGTGAAGATAGCGATCGATGTGATGGGTGGTGACAGAGCGCCCAATGAAATTTTAAAGGGCGCTCTTTTGGCTTCAAAGGAGATTGAGAGTGAAATCGTATTGATAGGTCCTGAAAGAATAGTTGGAGAAACGGGGCTTCAATTTGTTCCATCCTCAGAGGTTGTGAAGATGGATGACTCACCTCTTGAAGTTTTGAGAAAAAAGAATTCCTCTATGCACATTGGACTGAGACTTGTTTCGGAGGGAAAAGTTGACGCTTTTGTGAGTGCTGGGGCAACAGGTCCGTTGTTTCTTGGAGCTACGTCGATAGTGAAAAAACTGGAAGGGGTTGAAAGGCCAGCCCTTGGTGTGGCTGTTCCTTCTTTGAAAGGAGTCACAATATTGATAGATGCCGGTGCCAACGCTAAAGTTCGACCAGAACATTTACTTGATTTTGCTTTCATGGGAATTGCCTATGCGAAAGTACTTGGGGTAGAGGATCCAAAAGTGGGACTTTTGAACATCGGATCTGAAGAAACAAAAGGGCATGAAGATCTCAAAAAGGCTTTTTCACTTTTGAAAGAAAATCTTGGCGATGTTTTCTATGGAAACGTCGAGGGACACGATATAAACTCGGGAACCGTTGATGTGGTTGTGAGTGATGGTTTTTCTGGAAATGTTGCATTGAAAACCATGGAAGGAACGGCAAAGTTGATCACTACCACCCTGAAGAAAGTCATAAAAGAAGGTGGAATCTTATCTTTATTAGGAGCACTTCTGATGAAAAGAAGTCTGAATAAGCTTAAAGAAAGACTCGATCCTAGATCTTACGGCGGCACTTTTATTCTAGGAGTAAGAGGAATCGTCGTCAAAGCTCACGGTTCTTCAGACGCGAAAGCAATTATGCATGCAATAAAGGTTGCTGAAAAAGGCATCAAGATGAGAATCGTTGAAGAGATTGGAAGGGGGATCAACAGTGTGCGGAATAGTGGGGATGGTCGGTGAAAATTTGAAAGTGGAGGACTTGGTATCATCCCTTCAGAAACTTGAATATAGAGGATACGACTCAGCTGGAATCGCCTATATTGGAAAACAATTTGACGTTTACAAGAGAAAAGGAAGAATAGATGTTTTGAAAAACGGTCTCAAACAAAGGATGAATGAGAAATTCTTTGTGGGAATTGCCCACACCAGATGGGCAACCCATGGAGAGCCAAGTGATGCGAATGCACATCCACATATGGATTGTAAGAAGGAAATCGCTGTGGTCCACAATGGAATAATTGAGAATTACAAGGAGATAAGAGATTTTTTGGAACACAGAGGACATGTTTTTTCTTCGGAAACAGACACGGAAGTTGTCGCTCATCTTGTGGAAGAGGAATTCGATGGAAATCTTCTCAACGCTGTCTTAAAGGCCGTCAGGAAATTGAAAGGAGCTTATGCGATAGCAATCGTTCATAAGAATGTGCCCGATATGATAGTCGCGGCTCGGAAAGGGAGCCCCCTCGTTGCTGGAACCGGCAATGGGGTTGGCATACTGGCTTCGGATGTAACTCCACTTTTAAAGTTCACAAAGGATGTAGTTTTTCTAGAAGATGGTGATGTAATGGTGTTAAGAAAGGATGGTTTTGAAATTTACAATTTGGATGGTGTCAAGCAAAATCGGAAAATGTATCATATAGATTGGGATGAAAAATCCGCTGAAAAGGGCGGATACAAACACTTCATGTACAAAGAAATAATGGAAGATCCCTTGGCCCTCGTGAATGCTCTTGTTGGAAGAGTAAAGAACGGTCGTCCCTTTTTCGAAGAGCTCGAGCACTTTGAAGAATTTCTCAAGGGTATAGACAGAATTCGCGTGGTATCTTGTGGGACTAGCTATTATGCGGGACTTGTTTTCAAGTACTTCGTAGAGAATCACACGGACGTTGATGTTGACGTTGAAGTGTCTTCAGAGTTTCGCTACAAAAGGCCCCATATAAAAGAGAACGATATTCTTATAGCGATTTCCCAATCTGGGGAGACAGCTGATACTCTTGAATCTGTTCGACTAGCGAAAAAACATGGTGCGAAGATTATTTCCATAGTTAATGTAGTGGGATCTACATTAGACAGAGAGTCCGACGTGTCTCTTTTCATGAACGCAGGTCCGGAAATAGGAGTTGCTGCTACGAAAACGTACGTTGCGGAGTTGTCCGTTCTTTATCTTTTGGGACTCAGGATCATGGAATTGAACGGTTATTGGAGTAAGGAAGCAGAGGAGATCTTGGACAAACTTGTTCGTATACCTGAACTTCTTGAAAACGTGTTGAGGAAAGATGATCAAATAAGGAAACTAGCAGAGAAGTACAAAGACTACAAACATTTCATGTATATTGGAAGAGGTTATGGATATCCAACGGCTTTAGAGGGTGCACTGAAACTAAAGGAAATCACTTACATCCATGCAACAGCCTATCAGGCAGGAGAGTTGAAACATGGCCCTATAGCTTTATTGGATCCCAATTTTCCGGTTTTCGCTGTGATGCCCGACGATTCCTTGTTCTTCAAAACCAAAAGTAACGTGATAGAGTCAAAGTCTAGAAATGCGAAGATCATCATTCTCGGCACCGAAGGAAACAAAAGTCTCGAAGAAATAACAGAGGATATCATTTATGTTCCTCCTACCCACGAAAGTCTTTATCCATTGATGATGGCACCTGTTATACAATTGTTTGCCTATCACATAGCCGATTTGAGAGGGCTCGATCCTGATAAGCCGAGGAATCTTGCAAAGAGTGTAACGGTTGAGTAGAACCGGAGGTGAAAACGGGTGATCGAAATACTGAGAAAGTTACTTGAGAAAATATCGGAAAAGGGAGGAGAGAACCCCGTTATTTTGGACATGAGAAGGACACCTGTTCCGACGGAATACTTCGTAATCGTTACGGCCAATTCTTACACACATATGAAGGCTTTGAGGGATGAACTGGTCGATTTGATAAAAGAGACGTCGCTACCGCTTATATACTACGACAAAGGTGAACAATACGAATGGTTGATCATAGATGCTGGTAGTGTGGTGATACATATTTTCACTGAGAAAGGCAGAGATTTTTACGATTTGGAAGGTCTTTGGATAGACGCGGATAGGATCAGCATTTGAGGAGGATGAGAGGATGGCAGGAAAATTTTGTAGTTTTTGTGGTCGAGAAATGCATCAAGTTGAAAGACTTATAGCAGGGCCAAACAACGTGTACATATGTAATGAATGTGTTGATCTATTTCACGACCTTTTGAAAAGCGACAAAAAGGTGAGAATAAAGGATGAGATAAAAGAAATACCGACCCCTGCCGACATCAAAGCAGAGCTTGACAAATACGTTATAGGACAAGAAAGGGCAAAGAAGATTCTTTCCGTGGCAGTTTACAACCATTACAAGCGAGTCTTCTCCAACATCGAGTCCAACGATGTTGAGATAGAAAAATCGAACGTTTTACTCATAGGGCCAACGGGAACTGGGAAAACTTATCTTGCAAGGATTTTAGCGAAGATCCTCAACGTTCCTTTCGCAATAGCCGATGCTACACCTCTGACGGAAGCAGGCTATGTGGGAGAAGATGTAGAAAACGTTGTTCTGAGGCTCTTAGAAGCGGCGAATTTTGATGTTGAAAGAGCGCAGTACGGAATAATATACATCGATGAGATCGATAAAATAGCCAAGAAATCACCGAATCCTTCTATAACCAGAGATGTTTCTGGTGAGGGAGTTCAACAGGCTCTTTTGAAGATACTTGAGGGGACGATTGCTAACGTACCACCTCAAGGTGGAAGGAAACACCCGTATCAGGAGTTCATAAAAGTGGACACGAGGAATATCCTCTTCATTGTTGGTGGTGCGTTCGATGGTTTGGAAGAGATAATTAAGCGTCGTTTGCAGAGTACCACAATGGGATTCGGAGCGGAGATAAAGAGCAAGAAAGAAATGAGACTCGGCGAAATATTGAGACACGTCACTCCAGATGATTTGGTACAGTATGGACTAATACCGGAATTCGTCGGACGATTGCCAGTGATAGCCACACTCGATGATTTAACAGAAGACGATCTAATAAGGATCTTGAAAGAACCTAAAAACGCCGTTGTGAAGCAGTATCAGAAGCTGTTCGAGATAGACGGTGTTAAGTTGGAGGTAACAGATGAGGCTCTTCGGGTAATAGCGAGAGCTGCTCTGAAGAGAGGAACAGGGGCTCGTGCATTGAAAAACGTGTTCGAAGAGATGATGATCGACATGATGTTCGAACTTCCTAACTTGAAGAATGTGGAAAAGGTTGTAATTACAGAAGAAGTTGCATTGGGGAAAGAAAAACCAATAGTTGTTATGAGGGAATCTGCATGAGAGTTTTGGGAATTGAAACGTCTTGTGACGAAACGGCGGTAGCTGTTCTAGACAATGGGAAAGATGTGATTTTGGATTTCACAATCTCCCAAATTGAGATCCATAAGAAATTCGGCGGGGTGGTGCCGGAGGTGGCGGCGAGGCACCACCTAAAAAATTTATCTTTTCTCTTAAAAGAAGTATTCAAGCAAGTGTCACCAGAATCAATAGATGTCGTGGCAGCTACCTATGGGCCTGGTCTCATAGGAGCTTTGCTTGTTGGATTGTCTGCGGCGAAAGGGCTTGCCATTTCATTAGGAAGGCCCTTTGTGGGTGTGAATCATATAGAAGCACACGTGTACGCTGTGTTTCTAGCGAATCCGAACTTGACCCCCCCTTTAGTTGTTCTTATGGTTTCCGGTGGTCATACACAGTTAATGAAAGTAAACGAAGATTACAGTATGGAAGTGTTGGGAGAGACCCTCGACGATTCAGCGGGAGAGGCTTTCGATAAAATAGCTAGACTCCTTGGATTAGGATATCCAGGTGGGCCGGTTATCGACGAGATTTCAAAGAAAGGAGATCCAAAGAAGTACAGGTTTCCTCGTCCTCTCTTAGATGATTCGAGTTACAATTTCAGTTTTGCTGGCTTGAAGACCGCTGTTCTATACTTTCTCCAAAAGGAGGAAAATTATAGAGTCGAAGATGTGGCGGCTTCTTTTCAAGAAGCAGTCATGGATGTTTTGGTAGAGAAAACTTTCAGATTGGCAAGAAATCTTGGTATAAGGAAGATCGCCTTTGTAGGAGGAGTCGCAGCGAACAGTAGGTTGAGGGAAAAGGTGAGAGAAAGAGCGAGTAAATGGCATTACGAGATATTTTTCCCTCCGTTGAAATTGTGTACAGACAATGCTCTTATGGTGGCGAAAGCCGGGTATGAAAAAGCAAAAAGGGGGATCTTTTCCCCCTTAGATTTGAACGCAGATCCGAATTTGAACGTTTAGTTTTCCTTTTCGCTCGAAGAAACAGTTGTTTCCTTCTTTTTTTCACTCCTTTTCGAATCTGTTATATAGAAACCGCTTCCTTTGAATATGATACCCACTTTTCCTATTGCCTTTCTCATTTTAGCTCCGCATTCTTCACATACTATTTCGGGTGTTTCGTTGATGCCGTGCATGACAGTCGTTTCGTATCCGCATTCGTCACACACGTATCTATACATTGGCACGTTTTTCACCTCCTTGAGTATGGGTCTACATAAAAAGATGGTCGGGGCGACTGGACTTGAACCAGCGACCTCCTGCTCCCAAGGCAGGCGCGCTAGCCGCCTGCGCTACGCCCCGATCCATCTATAAATGATATCATCAAATCATGTTCAGTTCAACTGGTCTGTTCCTTTTTCTTTCTCATGTAGAAAGCCATGATCAAATTAAGAATACCGAAGATGAGACCATTGGCTATAGCAGCCCCTTTTGAACCAGTAATTCCCGAAATAAACGAGGATACAACAAGCCAAATACCTGATAACAGAACTATCCACGAAATCCTCGTTTCCTTTAA
Organism: Thermotoga sp. KOL6; assembly: GCF_002866025.1. Lineage (NCBI taxonomy): Bacteria > Thermotogati > Thermotogota > Thermotogae > Thermotogales > Thermotogaceae > Thermotoga > Thermotoga sp. KOL6. The sequence continues at coordinate 102,098 of NZ_LNDE01000003.1, read as the reverse complement.
AGCTGCCAAACCTGTTATCAGAAAGATGGCACCAACTATCAAGAAATTCCATAGGTTCGCTCCTTTGGATCCGGAAATGCCAGGTATCAACACAGAAACGATCAACCAAATTGCAACGATAAGCGTGACCCATCCCTTTCCGCTCATGAGATATCACCTCCCTAACCCAGAATTATAAAATTTTTGATTTCCGTTATTGAAGAGTTTCTTTGAAATATTGACTACAAAAACATTTCTATAATATTTCATTTCCATAATCGTTTCTATAAGACATCTTTTGCGGAGGAATCGAACCTGCCTTAGTGTGAATAACAATGATACAATAGCTAGTGAAAAAATCGAAAGGAATCCAACTGTGAAAATTTTCGAACAAAAAAATTACGGAGGGAAGATATGTGAAGAAAGTTCTCATCGTTGATGATAGCAAGTTTTGGCGACTGGTGATTGGAGATATTGTTAGGGAAATTGAAAGTAACATAGAGATCGTTTTTGCGGAAAGTGGTACTGATGGATTTCAAAAAGCTCTGAAATACAAACCTGATTACCTTATCGTTGACTACAACATGCCCGATCTTTCGGGTTTGTATCTCTCTGTTGTTCTGCGTGAAATGGATGAATTCAAAGACACTGGTATAGCTATTTTGACCGCGTCTTCGGACGTGGTGAATCAACTTTGGGCGGAGAGAAGTGGGGCGAACGTATTTATAAGAAAGGAAAAGAAAGAAGAAATTGAAAAAAACATCAGATCTTTTCTGGAATCACCTCATAAAACGTCTAAGAGTGAAGTCGAAAGTGAAGGAGGTAATATTTTTCAGATAGTTGAAAAAAGATTGAAAAGAGAAATCTTGGAAAAGGAGATTCTATCTTACCTGAGATTCACCCGGGACGAGAGATATGTTGTATCGCTGCTCGGGATTCTCTTCAGATACTTTTCCAAGTTCACTTCATTCAGAGTACTTCTTCTTTCAACAAGTGAGGGAAGAATATATTCTTTTGGGAAGCCTGTAAGAAGAGAGACTCTGAAGCAGTTTTTCCTCGCTAAGATGGAGAAACCGATTTCTCCTTCCCTATGGTCATTCCATGGTGTTTTTGGTGACAATGTACCCTCTGAGGAAGCTCTTCACATGGTTGTGAAAGACGAAGGAGAAGAACTCGGGGTTCTCCTGTTTGAGGAAATAGAAAACCGCTATCTTTTGAAGTCTGTTATCGAGGAAGCTGCTTCCAGTTTGAGAATCCTTTTCAGAAATCTGAACGATTTTCGAGACTATATGGTTGCCTCTGAGACGGACGCTCTCACAGGTTTGTTGAATAAAAGAGCGATCACAAAAGTTTTAGAAGATTCTTTGAAAAAGAACACAGATGTGGCAATTGCTATGATGGACATCGACGATTTCAAGAAGATAAACGATGTTTTTGGTCATCCAGTTGGAGATGAGGTCTTGAAGATAGTGGGTAAAATTTTGAAAGAATCTGTGATGAACGGCAAAGTAGGAAGGTACGGTGGAGAAGAATTCATAATAGTGTTCGAAACCAACGATCGTAATTCAGTGGAGGAAACAATGAACGAAATAATGGGGAAAGTTAGGAGTTTCGACTGGAAAAAGATTTTCGGAGTTGAAAGAAAAGTCACCTTGAGTGGTGGAGTAGCTTTTTCCAATGGGACGATCTCCCCAGCTGCTTTGGTAGAGGAGGCGGACAAGAAGCTTTACATTGCCAAGCGTTCCGGAAAAGATCGCTTCGTGATATAATACTGAAAAAATATGGCAGGTGGGAAGATGCATGTATTGAAACTGGTTTCCGATCTTGAAACACCAGTTTCAACTTTCATGAAAGTTTCCAAAAATGAGGACTTCGCATTTTTGTTGGAAAGTGTTGAGCTGGGATCTACCTTTGGGAGGCATTCCTTCATAGGTATTGGAAAGAAAGATGTGTTTTTTCTTGAAAAAGGTGTTTTGAAATCCTCGAGTCGAAACTTTGAGTATTCTTCTTCCCCCCTAAAGGTCATTAAGGACTGGCTTGAAATTTTTAAATACGATGTAAAACACGAGGAACTTCCTTCTTTTAGGGGAGGAGCTGTTGGTTTCGTCAGTTACGATTACATAAAGTACATAGAGAAAATAGGTGTTAGAGAATCTATTTTTCCTACTTTTTATTTCATCATACCCGAGCACCTTATAATATTCGATCATTTAAAAAACAATGTCTTCATCGTTAGCGAAACCCCAGAGGAACTGGCAGCAAAGATTATGACGCCGCTTGAGAAATTTTCAAAGGAGAACGCCTTCGTAACTGAACCAGAATCAAATTTCGATCGAGAACAATTCTACAGAGCTGTTGAAAAAGCAAAAAGGTATATAGTAGATGGAGATATATTTCAGGTGGTGCTTTCACAGAGTTTCACTTTTAAAACGACTTTGGATCCATTTTGCATCTACAGAGCTTTGAGAATGATAAATCCATCTCCCTACATGTTCTACCTTAAATTTGGTGACATCGTGGTCCTTGGGTCTTCTCCTGAAACGATGGCAAAAGTAGAAAAGAATAAAGCGACAGTGAAACCGATTGCTGGAACCAGACCACGTGGAAGAACCGTAGAGGAAGATTTGAAACTAGAAGAAGAACTCCTCCATGACGAAAAGGAGATAGCAGAACACGTGATGCTTGTCGATCTCGGCCGGAATGATCTTGGAAGAGTGTGCAAAGAAGGAAGTGTTCGAGTAGAGAAAAAGATGGTTATAGAAAGATATTCACACGTTATGCACATAGTTTCTCAAGTAAGTGGTGAAGTTAAAGAGGGTAAGGATGCTATAGACGTTTTTGAAGCTACTTTTCCTGCGGGTACCGTTTCAGGTGCTCCGAAAGTTAGAGCGATGGAAATCATAGAGGAATTGGAACCAACTCCACGAGGACCCTATGCAGGTGCTGTTGGATACTTTTCGTTCCCTGATGAACTCGGGAGAATGAATATGGATTCTGCTATCACTATCAGATCTTTCTTTTTCAAGGGAAAACAAGGATGGATTCAAGCCGGGGCGGGGATCGTTTACGATTCCGTACCCGAACGTGAGTACCAAGAGACTTTGAACAAGCTCCGTGCACTTTTCAGAAGTCTTGAAATTGCCCAAAGAATTCAGGGGGGATTATTTTGAAAAAGGTGATAGTAATAGATAACTACGATTCGTTTGTCTACAACATAGTCCAGTATACGGGCGAAGTTGAACCAAATTGTAAAATCGAAGTCTTCAGGAACGACGAAATAACCATTGAAGAAATCGAAAGAGAGAATCCCACACATATTGTGATTTCTCCGGGGCCAGGAAGGCCGGAGGAAGCAGGTATTTCGACCGAAGTTGTGAAATATTTCAGTGGGAAGGTCCCTATACTGGGAGTGTGCTTGGGACATCAGGTAATAGGATACGCTTTTGGCGGAGAGATTGTACACGCGAAAAGGATCCTTCATGGTAAAACATCCAAGATCGTCCACAACGGAAGGGATATCTTTTATGGCCTCAAAAATCCTATTGTTGCAACACGTTACCATTCCCTGGTAGTGAATGAACGATCTCTACCTGAGTGCTTGGAAATCACCGCAAAAAGCGAAGACGGGGAAATCATGGGTTTGAGACATAAAGAACATCCAACCTTCGGAGTACAATTCCATCCGGAATCGATTTTGACTGAAGAGGGTAAAAAGATTATAAAGAATTTCTTGAATTTTGAGAAGATGGTTGCGCACTCATCAAGTGCAGAAAAAATAGATGTGGTCTCCGCTGTGAAAAAACTCATAGAGTACAAAGATCTGTCATTTGAAGAAAGTCGCCTTGTAATGGAACACATCATGTCTGGTGATGCTACAGATGCTCAAATAGCCGGCTTTCTGGTTTCTCTCAGGATGAAAGGAGAAACCGGTGATGAGCTCGGTGGTATGGCTTCTGTTATGCAAGAGAAAGCTGTTTTCGTTTCTCCCCCATCTTCCCAAACGGTTGATACCTGTGGAACAGGCGGAGACGGATTTGGGACGTTCAACATTTCCACCGCAACGGCGTTTGTGGTTGCTGCCGCAGGAGTTCCTGTTGCCAAACATGGTAACAGATCCGTTTCGAGCAAAGTTGGAAGTGCCGATGTTTTGGAAGCGGGAGGCTACAAACTGGAGAAGTCACCGAAAGAGATGGAAAAGGAACTCGCGGAGCTGAACTTTTCTTTTCTTTTCGCCCCACTTCTTCATCCAGCGATGAAGCATGTCATGTCAGCTAGAAGACAACTCAAAATCAGAACGGCTTTTAATCTTCTCGGTCCCATCACGAACCCTGCTCGTGTAAAATACCAAATCGTTGGTGTGTTCGATTTTTCATTTGCACCCAAACTCGCACAAGCCCTTCAAAAACTCGGAACTAAGCGATCAGCAGTTGTGTCGGGAGGATTCACCGATGAACTCACCACTTGCAGAGAGAACAATGTCCTCTTAGTGACACAAAACGAGATTGTACCAATTGTGATAGATCCTCAGGATCTGGGATTGAAAAAAGGAAATCCAGATGATCTGAAAGGCCCTTCTAAGCCGAAAGAAGCTTACCGCCTCTTGGAAAGAGTGCTCAAAGGTGAAGCTCTTAGAACGCAGATAGAAACGGTCGCACTCAATGCAGGTGTTCTATTCTGGTTGATTGGTGAGAGTGATACCATGAGAGATGGTGTAGAGCGAGCAATAGATTTGATCTTGAGTGGTTCGGCGTATAAAAAATTAAAGGAGGTAATGGATTATCAGAAAACTTTGGGAAATAGTTGAAAGGAAGAAAAAGGATCTTTTGGACTTGAAAGAGGAGGAATTGTTGCTCAAAAAAGGAAGCCACGGCTTTCTTAGAGCTCTTTCTGGAAAGGAAAGAGTGAAGATCATAGCGGAATTCAAAAAAGCTTCGCCTTCTGCTGGAGATATAAACTCCAAGGCGAATCTAGAGGAATATGTGAAACTTTACGACGAACTTGTGGATGCGATCAGTATCCTCACTGAACGTCATTTTTTTAAAGGTGATGTTGGTTTCATAAAAATCGCAAGAAGATTAACGAAGAAGCCCATCCTTGCCAAAGATTTTTACATAGATCCAATCCAAGTGAAATTAGCCTCCAGTGTGGAAGCGGACGCTATACTCATAATCGCACGTATTCTCACGAGGGATCAAATAAAAGCACTTTACGATCTTTCAGAAAGCTTAGGAATGGATTGTCTTGTAGAAATCCATTCTAGAGAAGATCTGGAGAAAGTATTAGATGTTATAAAGCCCAAGATTTTAGGAATAAATACGCGAGATTTGGATACTTTCGAGATAAAAAAGGATGTATTGTACAATCTCCTTCCTTTGATACCAGATGATACCGTGATTGTAGCAGAGAGCGGAATAAAAGAACCTGTGGAGTTGAGAGATTTAAAGGGAAAGGTAAACGCGGTGCTTGTGGGGACATCCATTATGAAAGCTGAAAATCCTAGGAAATTTTTGGAAGAGATGAGAGCATGGTCAGAGTGAAAATATGCGGTGTAACAAATTTGGAAGATGCTCTGTTTGCCGTGAAGTCTGGAGCAGACGCAATTGGGTTTGTATTTTATTCAAAAAGCAAACGGTACATTCCCCCTGAAATAGCTCGTGAAATCTCTTTCAATTTACCCCCTTTCGTCTCTCGAGTGGGGGTCTTTGTAAACGAACCTCCAGAAAAGGTCTTGAAAGTTGCCTCATTTGTGAAATTGAGTGCTGTACAACTTCACGGAAGCGAAGATGTGCGTTTTTGTGAAAAGATAAACGAGAAGGTTACTGTAATAAAGGCCTTCGGCGTTTCGAACGTTTCTGATATCGAACGTGCCATTGAATATAAAAAATTTCCAATCCTTCTTGATACAAAAACAGATACCTACGGTGGAAGTGGCAAGACGTTCGATTGGTCCTTGATATTGCCTTTCAGGAAGGAATTTCGATATCTCATTCTATCCGGCGGTTTGAATCCTGACAATGTGGAAGAAGCTGTGAGGAAGGTGAAACCTTTTGCGGTTGACGTTTCTTCTGGTGTGGAAGTGTTTCCAGGAAAGAAAGACCACAGGAAGGTCGAAGAGTTCATAAAAAAGGCAAAGGGGTTGTGGAAATGAAAGGATACTTTGGAACTTATGGAGGACAGTATGTTCCGGAAATACTCATGCCCGCTTTGGAAGAGTTGGAAAAAGCTTATGAAGAAGTTGCTGAAGATGAACGTTTTTGGGAGGAATTCAATGATCTTCTGAGGAATTACGCGGGGAGGCCCACTCCTTTATATTTAGCGAGGAGGATGAGTGAAAGGTACAACGCAAAAGTGTATTTGAAACGTGAAGACCTCCTTCATACAGGAGCCCACAAAATAAACAACGCGATCGGTCAGGTCTTGCTCGCAAAAAGGATGGGAAAGACTAGGATTATCGCGGAGACGGGAGCGGGACAACACGGTGTGGCCACGGCTACTGCCGCTGCTCTTTTCGGAATGGAGTGCGTCATATACATGGGAGAGGAGGATATCATCAGACAAAAGCCCAACGTTGAACGTATGAAGCTATTGGGTGCAAAAGTAGTACCCGTAAAGAGTGGTAGTAGAACTTTAAAAGACGCAATAAACGAGGCTTTACGTGACTGGATAACGAATCTTCAAAACACTTATTATGTCATTGGATCTGTTGTCGGACCTCATCCTTATCCACTAATTGTGAGAAACTTTCAAAAGGTGATTGGTGAAGAGACGAAAAGACAAATATTGGAGTGCGAAGGTAGATTACCAGATTACATCGTTGCGTGTGTGGGTGGTGGGAGCAATGCGGCAGGAATGTTCTACCCTTTCATCGATTCTGGGGTAGCGTTAGTGGGAGTTGAAGCGGGTGGACACGGATTGGAAACAGGGAAACACGCTGCTTCACTTCTCAAAGGTAAAATGGGCTACCTCCACGGTAGCAAAACTTTTGTGCTTCAGGACGAATGGGGACAGGTTCAGATTACTCATTCTGTCTCTGCTGGTCTCGATTATTCTGGAGTGGGACCGGAACATGCTTATTGGAAGGAAACAGGGAAAGTTCTCTACGACGTCGTGACAGATGAAGAAGCCTTGGAAGCTTTTCTAGAACTTTCTAGATCGGAAGGAATTATTCCGGCTCTTGAAAGTTCGCATGCTTTAGCGTATCTGAGGAAACTCGATTTAAAAGGGAAGATAGTAGTGGTTAACCTTTCCGGTAGGGGCGATAAGGATCTCGAATCCGTGTTGAATCATCCTTATATCAAGGAGAGGATAAAATGAAAGGATTCATTGCATACATTCCTGCTGGGTTTCCAGATCTCGATACCACAAGGAAAATACTTTTCGCCCTGGATGAGTTGGATATAACGGGAGTGGAGATAGGTGTTCCATTCTCGGATCCGGTGGCGGATGGTCCTGTGATACAGAACGCTCATAAAGTGGCACTAGACAATGGAATCAATTTGAAGAAGATCCTGGAGATGTTGCGCAGGATTCCTGTGAGGTACGATCTTTATATCATGAGTTATTTGAATCCCCTTGTGAATTATCCCGAAGGAAAGGAGAAACTTCTCGGTGAACTTAAGAGTTTGGATGTGAAAGGATTAATCATACCAGATCTTCCTTTGAGAGAGGTTAAAAACGTTGACATCGACTTTCCCATAGTTCCTTTCGTGGCTCCGAACACGAAGGATGAGGAAATCGAATTGATAAACAGTGTGAGAGCTCCGTTCGTGTACTACATTTCCAGGTACGGTGTAACAGGGGAAAGAGAAGATCTGCCGTTTGCTGATCACATAAAGAAAGTGAAGAAAAAAGTAAGATTACCACTTTTTGTGGGTTTTGGTATTTCTAAATACGAACAAGTAAGAAAGATTTGGGAGATAGCAGATGGTGTGATCGTGGGAAGTGCCTTAGTTAGGATCATGGAAGAGAGCGAAAAGGAAGAGATACCTCAAAAGATTGTAAAGAAAATCAAAGAATTGTTGGGAAAAAAATGACCCCGCGTTGGCGGGGGTTTTTCAAACGTATTCGTAACCTTCTTCCAATCTTTTCTCACTTATTAGGTGTCTTTGGACGTATTGGCCACAGTTGCTTCCTATTTTGTTCTCTTCGAGTTCTCCTATACTCAATATTACCTCGAAACCGGCCTTTCTCAACTCATCTACGAATCTTTGATGATTCATAAGAGAGTGTCTTTCAACATCAACGTCCGATTTGAGTTTGTTTTCCTTAGATCTGTACGTAGGGTTCACAGGCGTTATCTTTACAAGAAATTTTCTTGGATCGAATCTATCGATGATCACCTTTGCGTCCAAGGAATAACTCTGTGCTACAGCAAAATTCAACGTTATTTTTCTGTCCGTTTCCTCTACGAACTCTTCTCCATATTCTGCTATTTTTTCGAGTGACCACTTTCTCACAGGAATGATTCTATCTCTTTCTTTTTCGTCGGTGGAATGGATAGAAAATTGCAACTGGAATCTTCCTGTGTAATGCTTTCTCTTAATAGATAGTAGTTTTTCAAAAAACGCATCCGTTCCTTTTGGGGCGACAGTTGAAAGAGAAGGCAGAAGACCAGGAGCATGATACCTAGCCGGTAGTTCTTCGAGAACTTCGATTACGGATTCGTTTAAAGAGGGTTCTCCCATTCTTGCAAACTGTATTTTGAATTTCTTCGCAGGGATTTTTTTGTCTTGATATCTGCTTTTCACAAGATAATCGATCTGCTCGAATATTTCTGAAGAAGAAAGTTTTCCTTTGTAGAACCCTCCTGCATCGCACATAAGACATCCTATGGGACATCCGACAAGTGTTGATACGATGAGAACCCACTTTTCCTCTCTGGGAATGGGTGGTTGTACGGATTCCACGAACTCTACGAGATTCCCTCTAGATGTTTCGCCAAGGTAGACATACGCGATCTCTTCTTTTCCTATTTTCTTAATGATCTTCACAGTAGATTCCCCCTCAGAAAAATGTTTCTCCTCAAAACATCTTTTACTGTTGCTGGTTCACCGTGTCCAGGGAACACGATCCACTCTTTTGGAATCTTTTCGAAGAACTCTTTCACCTTTATCAATGTTTCCTTCATTTTTTCTTTCGATCCGCCAAGATCTGTTCGTCCAATTGTGTCCACAAAAACGGTATCTCCTGTGAAAACTACCCCATCAAAAACGATGAAACGAGACCCTAAGGTGTGACCAGGAGCTTTTAATGTTCTGAAGTGTTTGTCTATGTCTTCCCAAGGTAACTCTATTTTCACGGGGTGGTCCATAAGATCTCGAGAGAGATTCGCAACGGGATCGGTCAGCATGGGAACGTCCTCTGCAGAAATGTAGAGTTTTTTCACCTTAAGCTCCGGAATTCCAGATATATGATCGCAATGACCGTGTGTAACGAGGACAACCACGGGATCTTTGATAAAACGCGATATATCCTCACCAGGATCTATCACACACAATTCTCCGTCCATTTCGAAGACGTACGTATTCACGTTAAAAGGAGAGGAAGTTATGAATCTTTTCACTTCCTTCACACTTTTCCCTCTCTCTTTAAAATTTCCATAGCCGCTTCTACAGCACTGCCCATAGCGATTGAGGTTTGCCTGAAACCACCCCTGGCGTCTCCCACAACGAACGTATTTTCGCTTTTTTCTATGAAAGAAACGTTTGGTATTCGACCAATGCAGATTAGAAGAGCGTTGAAAAGATACGTTCCACACTTTGTGAATAATTTTACCCCATCAATTTCTGCTTTTACCTTAAAAATAGGGCAATTTTCATGATAAAAGAATTTTGCAAATTTCTCAGTTCTTTTCACTAAGAGTGGTACTGCTCTGATTCTGTTACTTCTGTTAAAAACGTGAACCTCCTTGTTTTTGATCAAAGCGTTCAAGGCTCCATCGAAAGCAATATCCCCTGCTCCATAAATAGCAAGCTTCTCGAAGTCTGGCAGTTTGGAAAATTCGTAAGCTACTCTCTCGGAAACCTCAAAGTCAGGTATTCTTTTTGGAAGCGTACCACTTGCAACTATCACATAGTCGAAAGTAAAAGATTCATCTCGTGTGAAAACCATCCGACCTTTTACCTTAATAACTTCATCCCTTGAAAGAATGGCACCAGAATTTATCAATCTTTCTTTCAAAATGTGACATATCTCTTTTCCAGGAAGCGGTTTGAACACGGGAAAATTCTCCACCAAGTAAGCGTTGTAGAGTAAGCCACCAACTCTTTCTTTTTCAAACACCACAACATCGACATTATATCTCCTCAAGAAAACAGCCGACGCTACACCTGCTGGCCCTGCTCCAACGATTCCAACGCGCATAAGATCTCCTCCGTTTTGGCGATATAAGCGACTCCGTGCGCCAAATTCTTCAAGGAGGAAAAATGATACCATTCATTTTTGTCCCAGAGAGCATCTTCTACCATAACAACTTCGAATCCTCTAACAAAGGCGCTTCTTGCTGTTGTTTCACAACAGAGATGTGTCATCACTCCGGTTATAATCACCTGTTCAACATCAGAATTTCTGAGGATTCTCTCCAGATTTGTCGAATAGAACGCATCGTAAGTATCTTTTTTCAAAATTACTGTATCGGGAAAAGTAGGGATAGACCATTCTTCACCTATTGCATTCCTCCACCACTTCATCATCGTTCGAGAGGCTCCCACGTGAACGGTTGATACCACTGGTAGATTCAACGTTCTAAATTTTTCTTTCAGCTTTTTCGTGTTTTCAATGGCGAATTCTACTCCTTCTAGGTACGCTGGTGAGAAGGGAGAGGTGAAATAGTTCTGTAGATCGATTATGAGAAGGGCAGGAGCAATCAATTTGAAATGTTTCTTTTCTCTTTCTGGAAAGTAGAACACAATTTCCCTCCTATCCTTTCACCTTGAGTTTGAGAAGAAGTAAACTAGCTAGAAATTGCATTGAGAAGGAAACAAGAATCAAATAAAGACGATTGATGTCATAGAGAAAACCCATGATCCAGGATCCGAAAAACCAGGAGATTCCGTATCCGGTGAAGAATACGCCATAAGCGGAGCCGCGCTTCTCTGGACCAACAATCCTTGCGATAACGGCTCTCATGATAGACTCCTGGGCACCCATCCCAATACCCCAGAGAATCACACCGAGAAAAATGAAGGGAAAGTGGATTGAGAAAGAGAAAATGGGGAAAAATGCGGCTAAGAGCGTGGCGTAAAACAGAGCTTTAAATCCTTTCTTATCGAACATGTAACCGAAAATGAGAGCACTCACCGCGTCAACAGCCATGGCCAATGAGTAGGTAGCAGGGACTATGAAATCCTTTGTTACACTGATATTTTTCATGTGGTATGCAATCAGGGGAAAGTCTGCAAACCCAAATGCAATCATTGAAACGATCAAAAGATAAAACCAATAGGTTCTTCCAAAATCGCTTTTATCAATTTTCTTCCTTTTTTGGAATTCTCTTGGTGTTGGGAATACTATTCTTGCCGTAAGAAGAAATGACAACGCAGCAAGAGCCGGAACGAAAAGTATGAAAAAGCAAAATCTGTAACTTTTGCCGTATGCGAGAGCAAAGGTGAGGATTAAAGGGCCAGAAATGGCACCTATTTGGTCGAGGGCTTCATGTATTCCAAAACTTTTCCCTGCTCCTATTTCCTCGGATGCAAAAGAGAGAAGAGTATCTCTTGCCGGTGTTCTCAGAGCTTTTCCAAACCTTTCTGCTATTATGAGGGTGAGGGCTAACTGCCAACTACCGGCAAATGCAAGCAGAGGAACTGCCAATAAATTTATTGTGTATCCCAGAATGGTGAAAAGCCAATATTTTCTTGTCCTGTCGCTCATTATTCCAGAGACGAGCCTGAAAGCGTACCCGATTAACTCTCCGAACCCCACTGCGAAGCCAAGGACCGCGGCACTTGCACCGAGTGTTTTCATGAAAGGTCCTATGATACTTCTGGCACCTTCGTAAGTGACATCCGCAAAGAGACTAACCAGTCCTAACAATACGATAAACAAAAGAGCCTGCTTCTTTGACATAGGCACACCTCCTTCCTGAGATTAATTTTAAGATTCGAAGTGTTATAATGTAAAGGAGGCGAGAAAATGGAATGGATGAAAATTTACGAAAGATTGGTAAACACAGATACGGGACCCGATATTTCGATAGATGAAAAGCTGAATAGAACGTTTTTCTTAGCAGAAATCCTTGAGGAACTCGGTTTCAAAGTTGAAAGGGAAGATGCTGCTTATGTTGCCTTTCATGGGCATCCTCCGTATATCACTCTCATAGGTCACCTCGATACAGTTTTTCCAGAAGGTGAATCGAAAAAGAGACCTTTCAAAGTGGAGGGAAACATAGCGAAAGGTCCGGGTGTTTGTGATATGAAAGGTGGAATAGTTGTTCTCCTCGAGTCTATCAAGAGATTCCTGGAAGGGGACGATGCTAACCTCTGTATCGTTTTGAATGTAGACGAGGAAATCGGTTCTCCTTTCAGTCAATCTACCTTTGAAAAAATAGCTGAAAAAACATCTTATTGTCTCTCTTTTGAACCCGGTAGAGAGAATGGGGAGTTTGTTTCATCTAGAAAAGGTATTCTGGCGTTGTCAGTGTTTGTTCATGGGAAAAAAGGACACGCCTCCAGACTCGACGAAGGTGTAAACGCAATTATTGAGTTGTCATATAAGATCATGGAAATCTTCTCTTTGAACGGTAGATTTGAAAACTTAACCTTGAATCCTACCATAGTTAAAGGTGGTTTGGAAAGTAACGTTACTCCCGATCTTGCGGAAGTTTACTTCGATGTGCGATTTTACGAGGATAAAGAATATGACTTTTTGAACAAAATGCTCGACAATTTGTCCACCATACATCCTGACTCGACTTTTTCTTACAGGATGAAAATACGAAGGTTACCTATGAAAGAAAGCAGGATCCTTGTTGAGCTTGTGAGATCTGTGGCCAAGGAGATGAAGATGGAGCCGAAGTTTGTAAGAGCCACAGGTGGGGGGGATGTTGCATTCTTCTCCCAAAAAGATGTTCCATCGATGGATGGACTCGGGATACCAGGAGGTAGAATGCATTCAGAGGAAGAGTATGCCAGGCTTGATCAATTCGAGAAAAGAGTTGAGCTTGTGGTTCAGCTCTTGAAAAGATTGGGAGGTGTAAGGAATGTTCGTTGACACTACTTTGAGGGATGGTCATCAATCTCTCATAGCAACGAGGATGAGAACAGCAGATATGATTCCCGCTCTTGAGGCGTTTGATAAAATGGGTTTTCATTCAATGGAAGTTTGGGGTGGAGCCACTTTCGATGTTGCAGTAAGATTTTTGAACGAAGATCCTTGGGAGAGATTGCGGAAAATAAGAGAGGGTCTGAAAAATACCCAGATACAGATGCTTTTGAGGGGACAAAATCTGGTTGGTTACAGACATTATGCAGACGATGTGGTGGAACTTTTCATAAAGAAAGTTGCCGAATATGGCCTCGATATCATTAGAATCTTCGATGCTTTGAACGATGAAAGAAATCTTCAGAAATCAGTGGAAGTTTCCAAAAAACATGGTTTACACGTCCAAGGAGCGATCAGTTACACAGTAAGTCCGGTTCATACGTTAGAATATTATCTTGGCTTTGCTAAAAAGCTTGTAGAAATGGGCGTGGATTCCATTTGTATAAAAGACATGGCGGGACTTCTCACCCCGAAAAGGGCATACGAACTTGTGAAGGCATTGAAGGAGAAGTTCTCCATTCCTGTAGAAATTCACTCGCACTGTACAACGGGATTTGCTCCCTTAGCGTATCAAGCGGCTTTTGAAGCGGGAGCCGACTTTTTCGACACGGCAATTTCTCCTTTTTCCATGGGAACTTCACAACCTACCTTTGAGTCGATGTACTACGCTTTCAAAGGAAATGGAAAGGAGGATTTCGACAGGGAAGCGTTGAAATTTTTGGTTGATCACTTTACCAAGGTGAGGGTGAAGTACGTGGAATACGATGTTGGGATGAAGTATCCGGATTCCAGAATCATCTTTTCTCAAATACCCGGAGGTATGTATTCCAATCTTCTCAAGCAACTTAAAGAGCAAAGGATGGAGAATCTGTTAGAAAAGGTCCTCGAAGAAGTACCAAGGGTTCAAAAAGATCTTGGATATCCACCACTCGTGACACCAACCAGTCAGATAGTAGGAGTTCAAGCGTTTTTGAACGTTGTCTATGGAAGGTATGAAAGGGTGACAAACGAAACGAAAAATTACGTAAAGGGGCTTTACGGCAGACCACCCGCTCCTATGGATCCAGAACTGGTGAAGAAAATTCTTGGGGACGAGAAACCAATAAGTTGCAGACCCGCAGATTTATTGGAACCAGAAGTGGAGAAAGCAAAAGAAGAGCTCGGAGTTTTGTGTGAAAGCGAAGAAGATCTTCTCATAGCGATAATTCTTGGAGAAGTTGGAAAGAAATTCTTGAGGAAGAAATACGAGGAAAAAATAGGCGTGGATTTCAATTATTTGGAATCTTTGTCAGATTTTACCGATGAAATGCCCGTATATCCTATTTGAATTTCGAACACGTTGTATTCACCTTCTCGTCGGTAAGAAATCCTGAAACCATGCATTTCTAAAAACTCTCTGGCAAGGTACAATCCAACTCCTGTACCCTTGCTTTTTTTCTTCTTCTCGAAGAGATTCGCTCTCACTTCGTAAGGGATCTCGGAGCCTTTACTTTTTACAGTTATTTTTTCTTCCGACACGAGAACTAAGACGGAACCCGTGGAGTACTTGATAGCATTCTCGATGATGTTGTAAAATGCTCTGAAAAGTTTCACAGGATCCGCCTCGATCGTTATCTCATCTTTGTATTCGAAGTGTATCCTATTCGGGAACCTTTCTATCACGTCGTTTATAAGTTCCACAAGATTAACAGGTTCTTTTCTCAACCTCTCAAGACCTGCTTCTAATTTTGCGAATTCGTAGAACTCCTCTATTATCTTCTGAATGTTTTCATCGCTTATCTCACTCCAAAGGAGAGATTTTATATCGTGCATGAAGCCCGTTACAGCATCTTTTAGCTTTTCTGTCTCTTTTTCCTGTAAAATATTGCTTTGAACTAGCACGTTTATCTCCTCTGAGAGTTTTGTTATTTCATCGTTCAAGAAGTCATCGAACGGTTGTCTTTTCGATACCGCTTCTTTGAGTTTTTGAAGTCTCTTCGCCACGAGAATCTGTGTGGCAATTCCCATCAAGAACGCTGAAAAGAAGGAAAAGATAGTAACATCGATGAAGTCCATTTTGTTTCCCCAAAACAAGCTGAGGAGTATGGCGTTCACGAGAAAAGTAAAGAGAAAGGTTCTAAGAGAAATCATGTTTTTCCCTCCATGAACGTGTATCCTATTCCCCAAACGGTCTTGATGTATTTCGGTTTATTTGGATCATCTTCTATGGCTTTTCTTATCCTTTTTACCACGGTATCCACTGCTCTGGGTGAAACGTCTCTTTCCCAAAATGTTTCTAGGAGTCTCTCGCGTGTGACAACTCTACCAGCATTTTCTACCAAGAAAAGAAGAACTTCGAACTCTCTTTTTGGGAGATACACTTTTTTTCCCTTTAGATACACTGTACGGGCACTCGCATCTATTTTGAGATCGCCAAAGTCGTAAAGACTTTTTTTCTGTCGTTCTAAGAATCTTCTCACTCTAGCGACGAGAATTTCTGGATTGAATGGCTTTGTCACGTAGTCATCCGCTCCCACTTCGAACCCCCTCAAAACGCTTTCATCGTCCGAGAGAAGGGTCAGAAGTATTACCCACGTCTCTGGATATATTTCTTTTATTGTTCGGCAAATTTCGTAACCGTTATAATCTGGAAGCATCACATCTAAAACTACAACATGGAATGACTCATTACAGTCCAAAAAATCCTCACCGGTGAGGAAAGTCCTCACCTGCCCGAGTTTAGACAGTTCTTTTTCAAGCATCTCAAGAATTTTTTTGTCATCGTCAACAACGGCAATTTTCCACATCATGAGAATTTTAACATCGGTAGGAATAAAAGAAAAGCTATTATCACAATAACAGGACCAGGTGGGAGATTAAGAATGTAAGCTACTAGAAAACCGAAGATAAAACTCAATAGGTTGAAAGTCACGGATATTGTGAAGAGTGATCCAAAAGACTTGCTGAAGATTTTCGAAACCAATCCGGGAAGGATAAGCAGAGCTCCGCTGAGAACCACCCCTACCACTTTGACAGTGGTAACAACAGTTATTGAAATGAAGGCGGTGATTAGAAATCGAATGAGATTCGTCTTTATACCATAAAACAGAGCCATTTTCTCATCGACTATGAAGAACTTCATCTCCCATCTGAAAATAAGTATCAAGATCATGCTCGTCATCAAAATGAACAGAGTTATTAGAACATCTGTTCGATTCACAAGAAGTATGTCTCCGAACAAAAAACTCATCACGTCTGATTGATATTTTCCCGATAGTGAAAACAATACGATACCTACGGCCATGAAAAATGGAAGAAGTATACCTATAGCACTGTTTTCACTGAGTTTTGATTTTGAAAAAGTACTCACCGCGAAGGCAAAGAGTAACGAGGTGGCAAAAGCCATTAATCTGGGATCACCATCCGCCAAGGCTGCGATTGCGAGCCCCGCAAAGACAGCATGAGCGGTTCCGTCTCCTATAAATTCCATTCTCTTGAAAACCACGATCGGTGAAACAACTCCTGACAAAATCGATACAAGGATTCCTCCTAAGAAGGCTGTTCTGAGGAACTCGTATTGATAGAGATCCCTGAGAAAACCCAATTTTCTCACTCCTTGTGGAACATTTCGTAGTGTTTTGTCCCCCTGATCCAGATGTCGAAATCGCTGAACACTTTTTTCAAATCTTCCGGGGATATTTCTTCCGTTGGACCGTGACAATGGAGCGTTTTGTTGAGGCACATAACCGTGGTACATTCTTTGAAAACCATCCCAATATCGTGGCTGACCATGATAATCGTTATCTTTTTTTCTTCTCTCAAACGATTCAAAAGCTCATAAAAAGAAGCTTTTCCCATTTCATCTACACCAGCTTCCGGTTCATCGAGTATGAGAATATCCGGATCTGATAATAACGCTCTTGCTAAGGAAAGTCTTTGAAATTCGCCACCGGATAGATTCCTTATCAGATCGTTCTCTTTATGGGAAATACCAACATCTTTTAGAGTAGAAGAAATCTTTTTCCAATCGATTTTTTTGTGACGACCATACATTCCCATTGCGGCAAATTCTTTTGCAGTAATCGGGAATTCTCTCTGCACTTCCTGATGTTGAGGAAGATAACCTATTTGACCTCTCACCGATACCGTTCCTTGATAGTTCTTGATCTCGCCGACCAGTATTCTTACTAGGGAGGTCTTTCCAGCACCGTTAGGACCTATTATTCCCACGAATTCCCCTTCTTCTACAAAAAATGTAACGTTCCTTAATATCTCAAATCCATTGACTCTGTAAGTCAGATTCTTGACTTCAACTATTTTCATTTCAGTGCCTCCTTAAGTGTTTCGAGATTTTTTCTCAGTAGTTCCAAAATGGTTTTTTCGTTACCCACTCCTAACGGATCTAGAACAAAACTTTTCATTTTCAATTCTTTTTCGAGGATCGCCATCATATCACTAGACTGCTGTGGTTCTCTGAACAGCCCAATGACGTTGTCCTTTTTCTCCAGAATCTTCTTCAATGTAGCGAAGCTGGTTGCGTGTTCGTGACCGGTGGCAAGAGGCATCAGATCTAAACCGAACTCTTTGAAAAAATAGAAAAAGCTTGGGTGTGTCATTACAACCAGCTTTTCCCTGTGTGGAAGAAGAACTATAAAGGCATCCTTTATCACATCATCCAATCCTTCGAGAATCTCAAAGGTGTTTTTCTTTATCTCGTCTGAAATTTCTGGGAACTTTTTTGATAGTGTCTGGTACAAGTTGGGCACTATGTAATACTTCAAGAAGAATGGGTCGAGCCAAATGTGAGGATTTTGATTACCTTTTTCCAGGAACAGGTCAGGAATGAAATCAGAAACATAAATTGTCTTATCATGATATTTTTCAAGGTACGGTTCCAATTGCATACCATTAGCTATGATCAAATCCGAGTTTTCCAATAGTTTGGCGTCGGACGGTTTCAAAGAAAAGAGGTGTGGATTCGCGTTCGGTGGAACAAGAAGTTTTACTTCAACAGCGTCATCCACCATTTGTGAGACGATCAAATAGTATGGATTTATCGTCACAACAATCGTTTTTGTTAAAACAAACGAGGAGATTAAAAGAATTAGAAGAAGAGAAATTTTTCTCATTTTTTAACCTCCTTTCCACACTTTTCACAGATTCCATACACTAAAAACAAGTGGTACCTTTCTGAAAAACCATACTTCGTCTGCAAAGATTCGATAAAATCGTTGGCACATTCTCGAAAGGGAAAAATTTCACCACATTTCTCACAAACCATGAAATGATAGTGCCTGTCTTTTTTGAAAAAATATTTTGCTCCTCCACCTATGCTGAAAGAACCGATTAATTTTCGTTGTTCCAGAAACTTCAGAGCTCTGTAAACAGTTGAGAGATTCATTTCCACTTTTCGATATATCTCTTCGGCTGTTAAGGGAGCTTTTGAAGATTCGATTATATTTAGAATCTTCGCTCTGTTCTTTGTCATTCTCATTTTATCACCTGCAAATGCAAATCATTTGCAAAAATATTCTATCATCACAGATCTTTTTTGTCAATTCTTTAATCCATAAAATAGTGTTTATTGAAACATAATCCAACTAGCTTCCTAAAAGGTCTTATGTTTTTTGGAGATTATGCTGTATTATGGTATAATCCATCCTGGAAGCAGATATGTAAAACTTCTCGAAGCCAATTCTTCGATTTTTTTCTGAGTTGTTTTTGAATAACTAACTTTGTTAAAAATAAATATAGGAGGTGATTCGATTGGACGTTAGATACTACACTAGCGTTTCCCAAGTGAAACAATTATCAGATGAAGAAAAAGAAAAACTGAAGAAAGTAGAAAAGAAATATCGATTCAGAGCAAATTCTTATTATTTGGATTTAATAGACTGGTCAGATCCGGACGATCCAATTAGAAAAATCGTGATTCCTGAAGAGGATGAACTTGAAGAATGGGGAGACTTGGATGCATCCAATGAAAAATCTTACACAGTTGCAAAAGGGCTTCAACACAAATATCCCGATACTGCTCTCTTCCTCGTTAATGATGTTTGCGGGGGATTCTGTAGATTTTGTTTCAGAAAAAGGTTGTTTATAAACGTTGGCGCGGAAGTGATACGTGATATCACACCTCAGCTCGATTATATTCGTTCTCACAAAGAGATAACGAACGTTCTACTCACAGGTGGTGATCCTTTGTTACTCTCCACCGAAAAGCTGGAAAAGATCATTTGTTCACTCAGAGAAATAGATCATGTTCAAATAATAAGAATTGGGAGCAAGATACCGGCGTTTAATCCTTACAGAATTATTGAAGATGATGAATTGCTGCGGGTGATCAGGAAGTACAGTACCGAAGAAAAAAAGATATACGTAATGACACAGTTCAATCATCCCAAGGAACTGACTAGGGAAGCAATCAAAGCGGTGAATCTGTTGAAGAATGCAGGTGCCGTTCTCTGCAATCAGACTCCTCTTTTGAGAGGTATAAATGACAATCCAGAAGTGCTCGGTGACCTTTTGGACAAGCTTTCATTTGTGGGAGTGACTCCCTACTACGTGTTTCAAAACAGACCAGTTTCGGGAAACAAAAAATTTGCTGTCCCTGTGGAAAAAGGTTATGAGATCTTTACAAAGGCAGTATGCAATCTATCCGGAGTTGCCAAAAGGGTCAGATACGTAATGTCTCATAGGACAGGGAAGATAGAGATAGCAGCGCTTACAAGGAATTTTATCATTTTTAAATACCACAGAGCACATGATGAAAGAAACAGGAGAAAGGTGATGGTTTACAAAAGAAATCCTAAAGCACTCTGGTTCGATGACTACACGGAATTGGTGGAGGAATACACAGTTTGAAGGAAACACCCCGTAAGGGGTGTTTCTTTCTAAAAAGTGTCTATTTTTAAATTGGACTCATTTCTTGGATACTTCGGTTTTGGATCATCTGGATAGCCAATAGGTAAAATCACCTCTAATTTCAGGCTTTCTGGGGCATTCACCAACTTTGCTACCTCGCTCAAATTAGGAGGGGTGTACGGAACACTACCAAGCTTCTTTTCCTCCAGTGCAAGAAGAAGGTATCCGATGGCAAGCCAAACAGATTCCCTACTATAGGGAGCTCCCTTCTGTGAAAAGACCAAAAGAAGATAAGGAGCCTCCTCAAGGAATGGTTTTCTCCAGCTGAAATTCTTTTCAGAAAGCCACTCTTTCAGTTTTCCTCTTACTTTTTCATAGAAACATTTCTCCGCCTTTTCACAAACCTCCCTAATTTGCTTTTTCTTTTGAGGACTTTCGATCAATAAAAAATGCCAGGGTTGGGCATTCATACCAGACGGTGCCTCGTTGGCTACTTTCACTGAATAGAGTACATCTTCGATGGGTGGTTTTTCCTTTTTGAACTTTCTAACGGTTTTTCGCCGTTTTGCGAGTTCGTACAACATACTCAAACCTCCGAAAATATGTACTTTGGAATCTTTGCTTTCACAGTTTTGTTCGGGTTCACAAGTTGTGAAATTCCAATGTCCACACAAAGGCTTGTGAGCATGTACGCCTCTTTGAAGGGAATAACTTTTCTTCTCTGTATGAACCAAACTGCTTCCCTGGTTACTTCCTTAAGCGCATCCTCAACGCTCGGTAGCGACACGATAAGATAGTAAGCGTCGTTTGTCTCTACCATGGGCCATTTGATTTCCTCTTTCGCGATATCAACCTCCACAACCACTTTGGCCGAAACTTCACATGCTGAGACACACACTTCCCCATCTCCCATTGTAGCGTGAACGTCGCCAAGGGCAAGAAGAGCGCCGTCTTGGAAAACAGGAAGATACACTGTTGACTTCTCTGTGATCTCCTTTGTATCCATGTTTCCACCGTGTTTGTGGGCAGTTCCTGTTGGATATTCCCTCTCTTCGGGAGCAACTCCTATAACTCCTACCATTGGATGAATTGGAACTCTTATGTTGTCGAAAAAAACCGCCCATTTCTCAATTTTCAATTCTTTTGTGTGGAATCCCTCGATTTCGTCACTGAGAACGCCGAATCCTTTACCGGTTACGATGACCCCTTTTTCAGGAAGATTAATTCTTTCTATCCGGATTACCAGTGTGTCACCAGGTTTTGCACCGTTGACATAAACGGGACCGGTGGCAGGATTGACTTTCGAGAAATCGATTTTCTCGTAATTTCCCCCCAACGCATCTATGGTTTCAAATACCACTTTCTCTCCCGGATACACCTCTTCCACGGGATTCATTTCAGTCGAAAAAAAATAGATATGTTTCTGAGAGGAAATAACTTTCATTATCCCATCTCCTCATTCGCATTTTGACCATCCACAATTTTTACAGCTTACACATCCTTCTTGTTTTATCAGAGAGTTTTTCGAAAGGCAGACAGGGCAGTAAACGTTTCCTTCGTCGTCTACATAGTATCCACTTTGCCATTTGAGGTTGTTCGCCACGATGAACTTTTCTCTCTCAACAGGTTCTTCCGCTATCTCAAGGTCTTCCTCGCCTGTCCTGAACCACAGCTTTTCAAAATCCTCAAGAGCTTTCTTTATCTCCTCTGCAAGACCTTTGCAGTAATCTCCTTTCACTTTAGAGAGTTGTTCTATGATTTCATCCATTGAAACCCCTGCTCTCAAAGCAATCGAAGATAACCTTCCTATCACTTCTGCCATTTCACTACCGTTCGAGATGAATATCTCCACCGCTTCTCCCGTATCGTCAAAGGAAATGGTAATGTAAGTTGTCCCATCGGGCCTTTTGTACTTTCGTGTAACACTCCTCAAGGTATCTTTCCTAGGTTTGGGATGAAGTTTCATTTTTTCGTCTACGACAAAAAACTGCACTTTTGGAGCTTCCGAAGTTTTAAGTGCTTTTGTCAAAACCTGTGTTTGAAGTGAACCATCTCTGTAGATGGTGAGCCCTCTGACGTTCGTTTTCAAAGCTTCGAGGTATACGTTGAGTACATCGTCTACAGTGGTGCTTTGAGGCATATTTATAGTTTTAGAGATGTTGTTATCCACGTACCTCTGAAACGCATCTTGCATGAGAAGGTGGTCCATGGGATCAATGTCCAAAGCGACCACAAATACTCTTTTTATTTTCTCTGGTACATCTGGTATATCTTTTAGACTTCCTTTTTCTATGAGATCTTTTTCTATCCTTTTGAGGATTTCCGGATCCAATTTTTCTTTCAGAACTTGATTTATGTAAAGGAGAGGTTCCTTGGAGCCATCTTCTTTTGTGATAAATCGAGTGTATGCAAGTAAGAAATTAGGCTCCAACCCAGACGATGTGTCAGCTATGTTGGAAATGGAACCAGTCGGGGCAATTGTGAGTAATGCCACATTTCTCCTGTGTTCCCTAGTTATCTTCATTACTTCTTTTATTTCATCATCGTAATTGCTTGCCCCCATGGCAAAAGGCACGAATTCTTTTTCTGTTCTATATCTTGAAATCTCGAGAAGAGGAAAGTTTCCCTTCTCTTTCCCAAGGTCGTAGGAAGCTTTGTGAGCGTGGAGCGCTATGAAGGCCATAAGGTTAGAGGCGAAATCGCGAGCTTCTTGGGAGTTATAAGGAATTTCCAACTTGTAAAGGAGATCGGCAAAGCCCATGATACCAAGCCCTAGCCTCCTACTTTCTTTAACAGCTTTCGTGATCTTTTCAATAGGAAAGACGTTCACATCTATGACGTTGTCCAAGAATCTAGTAGCGATTTGGACGAGTTCTTGAAGAGATTCTAAATCGACGAATCCATTGTTGTAAAATTTTGCAATATCTATGGAACCAAGGTTACAAGCCTCGTAGTCGGAGAGACCAATTTCTCCGCATGGATTTGTCGATTTTATCTGTTTGTGGGGATAGAGAGGGTAGTATTTGTTCATCTCTCCAAGAAATGCGAGACCAGGATCTCCACTTTTCCAAGCGTTAGCAGCAATTTTCCTAAAGAGTTCTCTGACTTTCACCCTCTTCCTTATTGTGCTTCGTGGATGAGATAGTTCTAATTCGCCATCTTTTTCGTATAATTTCAATATTTCCTTTTTGTCCATCGGAAAGCCAACGGAAAGATTGAAGAAGTTCAAAACAGCTTCACCAGTGTTATCTCTCTTGGCATCTATAAATTCTTCTATGTCTGGGTGGTTTATGTTCAAAATACCCATCAAGGCGCCCCGTCTCCTGTATCCCTGTTTCACAACAGAAATGGCTGTATTGAAAACATGCATGAAAGATACTGGTCCTGAAGCTTTTCCGTGTGTTCCCGCAACAAAACTACCTTTGGGTCTCAGTTCTGAAAAGTTACTACCCACACCACCTCCAACCTTCGTTATGAGTGCGTATTCTTTGACTGCTTCAAAAATACCTTCTATACTGTCTTCCACTGGAACAACGAAGCAGGCAGAAAGCATGTGTAAATGATTTCTTGTTTTGTATATTTCTTCATAATCCTCTAAAGTCATTTGTTCTATCGGTTTCCAAAGAAGATCATATTTTACCCCGAGGCCTGCATTGAAGAGTGTCGGACTGTTTGGAATAAACAATCTTGCTTTCAAAATTTTGAAAAAAGTTTCTTCCCATTCTTTTATCCTATCGAGTTTTTCCCCTTTCTTGTACGAAGGATTCAGCAATTCTGCCGTTGCTACAACTCTTGCCACTCTTCTTGCCACATCCTCCCACTTTGTTTCAAGGAAATCCCCGTTTAAATCTCTCATAAAATAGCGATCCTTCAAAATAGTTTGTGCGTTTCTAGAAGGTTCAACATCGATCCACTTTGAAATCAAACTGGAAAGTTTCATAAAGAGTTATCCCTCCTGTTCTGTTCAACAACATATTGTGCTTTTTTTCACTGAGAAACGATATGTGGTGGAGTTTCCCGAAAGATTATACCTCATTCCTTTGTGAAATATCGGAAACAATAGTGGGAAATTTCTAAAGCGTTTCCCATGTTATCCTTTTTTGATGAGGTGATGTATAAAATGAAGATTAAGGAGATTGAAACAAAGACTGCTTTGAACTATTCCGAGGCAAAGAGCAGATACACCCTCAATCCGTATGTAGGGTGCTCAAATGCCTGTATTTATTGTTACGCCAGAGATTACGCGCGTCGCTACAGAAAGATAGATTGGAAAGAAGAAATTCTGGTGAAAATCAATATTGTCGAAACCTTGAGGAGAGATATCATAAAAAGGAGGCCAAGATACGTTTTCATGAGTACCATGTGTGATCCTTACCAGCAGCTCGAAGAGGTTTACAAACTTTCACGAAAATGTTTGGAGGTCTTCTTAGAATTTCCGCTCTTAGAAGTAGAGATCATGATACTCACAAAGTCGTCTTTAGTGCTAAGAGATTTAGATCTTTTCAAGAAGCTAAAAAAGATCTCTGTTGGACTCACGATTACGACTGACAATGACGAAATAAGAAAACTTTTCGAGCCTCGAGCGAGTTCAATAGAAGAACGTTTAGAAACTTTGCGGTTCCTCAAAGAAAACGGACTGAAAACCTCTGTTTTTATCAGTCCAATGCTTCCTATGAATCCAGAAAAGTTAGCGAAAATGGTAAAACCATACGCAGATAGTGTTTTTATAGATGATATGCATTACAAATGGCGTGTAGAAAATTTATACAAGAGGTATGGTCTTTCCCGGGCACTCACGAACGATTTCTTCAGATCCACTAAAAAGAAGATTTTGGAGATCTTGAAAAAATGATGTATCCTCACATTCTGAACACATTTTTCAAAGAGCTGTACAGTTTCACAAATTTTTGGTGTAGTCTTTCGTAAACTTTTGTGTTCTCAATTGTTGGTTCTGTGGAACTTTTGATCTTAAACCAGTTCTTTGATATTTTCGATGGGTTTTCACTTGTGGCTCCTGATACTGCAAGGATAGCGGCACCGTAGGATGCTCCTTCATCAACAACAGGCTTTTGTATTTTCATACTTATCATGTCTGCAAGCATTTTGTTCCAGACTTTGCTTTTGGAACCTCCTCCCGTGATTCTCACGTTGGTAATTTTCACATCGAGTTCCTTCAATACATCAAAGGAATCTTTAATACCGAATGCCACGCCTTCGAAGATCGCGCGTACCATGTCCCATTTGGTGTTGTACGAAGAAATACCAAAGAATACACCTCTAGCGAATGGATCTCTATGTGGCGTTCTCTCCCCATTCAAGTAAGGGAGAAAAACGATTCCATTCGATCCTATGGGAACTTTTTCCACTTCTTCGTTGATCGTTTCATAATCTTCGCTCAGAAATTTTTCTTTGAACCATTCCAGAGAAAAAGCAGCGGAAAGCATAACACCCATATGATATCTCATACCTGGAACTGTGTGGGAAAAGAAGTGTACCCTGCCCTTTGGATCTGGTTTTTCTCCTAATGTTGGTGCCAAGACAGTCCCAGAAGTTCCAAGGCTCACCATCACATCACCGGGTTCCACCACTGCGATACCAAGTGCTGCACAAGCGTTATCCGCTCCTCCAGCGATCACCAACGTATCTTCTTCGAGTTCCAAATCTCTTGCCACATCAGGTTTTAATCTCCCAACCACGCCGTTGGATGGTATTATCTCAGGAAGTAGATCTCTGCTGATGTTGAGCTCTTTCAGAACCTCGTCGTTCCATTCCATTTTGGAAACATCGTACATCACAGTCCCGGATGCATCGGAATGCTCTGTTTTCACTTCTCCTGTCAACATGTAGTTTATGAAATCCTTTGGAAGCATGATCTTTTCTATTTTTTCGAATATCTCTGGTTCATGATTTCTTATCCAAAGTAGTTTTGGCAGTGTAAAACCAGGAAGGATAGGGTTTCCAACCAGATTGAGAACACTTCCTTCCCCACCAAGCTTTTCCGTTGCTTCTTCGCATTCTTTATGGGTTCTTTGATCACACCAGAGTATGGCGTTCCTCAAAATTTCTCCATTTTTGTCTATCAACACGAGACTGTGCATTTGACCACTGGTGGAAATAGCTCTTATTTTGCTGCTGTGTTCTTTTGCTTTCAGCGATAACTTTTTCAAGATCTTTCGTACCGCTTCCCACCAGGAAAAAGGCTCTTGTTCTGCCCAGGCGGGTTGGGGAGTGATCATGGATAGTCTTTCGGTGGCAATCGAAAGGATCTTTCCTGTTTCATCTACTAGGATGCCTTTCACTCCTGTCGTTCCTACGTCCAATCCAACGTACAGATCCATTACGCTACCCTCCCATTTTGCTTTCGCTGTCCAGAAGCATAGTACATGATTTCTTCCTGAGTTACTTTTTTCTCTTTATTGTCTAAGACGGCTGTAATTTCTCCCTCCCACATAACAACAATTCTGTCACTGAGGTTTAAGATCTCTGGAAGTTCTGAGGAGATCATGATCACGGCTTTTCCCTGAGCAGCCAGTTCTCTAATAATTCTGTGTATTTCGGCTTTGGCACCCACATCTATGCCACGAGTGGGTTCGTCGAAGATCAGTATATCTGCTTTCGTTGCAAGCCATTTAGCGAGAACCACTTTCTGCTGGTTCCCACCTGAGAGATTTTCAGTGATCTGGTAAATGGAGGGAGTTTTTATAGCCAACCTTTCTACGAATTCTTCAGATATTTTCTCCTCCTTTTCCTCATCCAAAACGAGATGCCATTTGCTGATGTCTTTCAGCGAAGGAAGGACTATGTTGTCCTTCACAGTCATTTTCAAAACGAGTCCTTGTATTTTTCTATCTTCTGGGATGAGGCCGATTCCCATTTTTATGGCATCTTCGGGACTTTCTATTTCAACCTTTTTTCCATTCACGAATATCTCTCCCGATTCTTTTTTGTTAACTCCAAATATCAAAAGCATGGTCTCCGTTCTACCTGCACCCACCAATCCTGCAAATCCTAAAACTTCACCTTTTCTAACCTCAAAAGACACGTTTTTCACTCTGTCTTTCCATCTCAGATTCCTAACCTCAAGGGCAACTTTTCCTGGTTTCGTTTCTATTCCATGGGGAAAGAACTCCACTTCTCTTCCCACCATGAGTTTTATTATTGTGTCGACGTCGAATTCTCCCTTTTTAAGCTCGCCTACTCTCTTTCCATCTCTCATTACAACGATCCTATCGCTGATTCTCATGACTTCGTCTAATCTGTGTGATACAAAAACAATGGATATTCCTCTTTGTTTAAGCATGTTTATGACTTCAAAAAGTCTTTCTGCTTCTTCCACCGTAAGGGAAGAGGTGGGTTCATCCATGAGAATAACCCTTGGTTCTTTCACCAAAGCTTTACATATTTCCACCATTTGCCTTTGAGCAGTGGTGAGCTCCCTAACTAGAACGTCCGGTGGAAATTTTGCGCCAATAAGTTCCAATAGTTCTTTCGATCTTTCATACATTGTCGATTCGTTCACCCTACTAAAGAGATTTCTCTTTTTCCCGTTGACAACTTCGTACGCGAGGAATATATTCTCTGCAACTGTTAAGTTATCACAGAGATTCAATTCTTGATGTATAACGCTGATGCCTTTTTCAAAAGCCTCGACTGGCGAATGAAATTCCACTTTCTCGCCATTAACCAAGATCTCTCCTGCATCTGGTTTCAAGACGCCTGTTATGATCTTTATCAAAGTGGACTTTCCAGCACCGTTTTCACCGATCAGAGATACTATTTCGTTTTCGTAAATTTCGAAGTCAACATTGTTGACAGCCACAACTCCTGGAAAGCGTTTCACAATTCCCTTTGCTTTCAGGATTTCCAACTTGATCACCTCGAATAAAGGGAGGGGGACCCCCCTCCCGTTGTTTCAGAATTTTATGGGGATACCCAATTCTTCCATTTTTTTCAAGTATTCGTCGAGATTCTCTGGTGTCACAACGTCTACACCAGTGTCGATCACATAATCAACTTTTCCATCAACTTTGACCTTCGGAAGCATCATCAAAGTGTTCTGAACACCTATTTTGTTCATCAGGTAGAGTACTGTGACAGAAAGATATCCCATCATATATGGTCTCTGTCCCATAGTTGCTTGGATGACACCTTCTTTAACGTACTGAAGAATATCAGGTGTCGTGTCGAAACATACTATCTTTATCTTTCCTACCTTCCCGGCGTTTTTCACAACCAGAGCCTGACTAGGACCGTTATAGGCGTATACACCGAAGAATGCATCGAGATCTGGATGAGCGTTCAATGCTGATTCAGCTAGTGACACCGCTCTTGCACCATCCTCTTCATCGTTGAGAATATCAAGTATTTCAATTTCGGAATCCGCTATGGCGTCTTTGAACCCTTGTATCCTTTGCAGCGAGTTCATGGCAGTTAGTGATCCGGTTCCTATGACGACTTTTCCTTTTCCACCGAGGAGTTTTTTCATGATCAATCCTGCTGTGTAACCTGCTTGGTAATTATCTGTTCCAATATAAACGTATCTTCCGCTGTCTGGGGAATCTGTATCGAGTGTGACCACGGGGATTCCCAGTTCAAGGGCTTTCTTGATGGTGGGAATAACGGCGGTTGGATCAGACGGAGCAATGGCGATACCATCCACTCCTTCTGCTATGAAGGATTCCAGCATTTGAAGCTGCGCATTGATATCCTCCTTTTGAGGAACGAAGAACTTCGTTTCCACTCCCAATGCCTTTCCAGCTGCTTTTACACCTTGTTCAACCTGCGACCAGTATGGATGAACCGATTTTCCAATGACTCCGATGGTGATAGCAAGTGACAAACTGGTGATCAAAAGAATCGAAAGAACGAACAAGAGTTTCTTCATAGAAAAACACCCCCTTCACAAGATGTTTTATTCCAAGCATTCATACACTTTCACCGACTAGCAAGCCTCCTCCTCAAAATGTCAAGGGTCACAGCTACAACTATCACGATGCCTATAACAACGTTGTGCCAGTATGTGGAAACGTTGAGCAAAACGAGTGCATTCCAAAGTAAACTGATGATACTGGCACCTATGATGGCTCCTAAGACACTTCCTTCTCCCCCGGTCAGACTTGTTCCTCCAATAACGGTGGAAGCGATGGCATAAAGTTCGTACATGTTGCCAACACCCGGTTGTCCTTGGGAAAGGCGTGCTGCTATGATGATTCCGACAACACCTGCTAGGAAACCAGAGACCATGAAAGCAATCATTCTCACTCTATCCACGTTTACACCTGAGAATCTCGCAGCAACTTCGTTTCCACCTGAAGCTCTCAGATGCTTCCCATAGACTGTCTTCCTAAGAAAGAAGTCTGCGATGAGAGCCACCACCAAAAGAATCCAAACAGGGATAGGTATTTTAAGTACTTCACCCTGTCCGATCTTCAAGAACGAGGACGGGAGTCCTATAATAGGCCATCCTTTTGTTATCACGGCTGCCATGCCGCGTGCTATCGTCAATGTACCGAGTGTGATAATGAATGCGGGAACCTTGAGTTTGGTCACGAATAAACCATGCCAAGCTCCAACTCCTATAGAAAAGATCAGAATTAGGATCAAGGATATCCACACAGGAAAACCGTGGGTCATGAGCCAAGCAACCATAACACCTGTCAAAGCAACCATTGAACCCGGGGAGAGGTCGATGGCACCTCCCCCGGATACGATTACGAATGTTTCTCCTATTGCCAGCAATCCAAAAATGGCAATCTGTCTTCCTAACGCTTGAAGGTTGAAGGTTGTTAAGAATCGAGGGTTCAAAATAGCTGTGAACACAGCCAAACTAATCAAAGCAACGAGTGGTCCGAGCTCTCTGAAGCTTTTTCGGGTGAATTTGGTTGACAAATTATCCTCCCCCTCAATAGCATCTGTAGAGTATTTCCTCCATATCTTTCGCTGTCAGGTTTCCTGGTGTGACTACCACTACTCCATTCAAGACTCTGTATCCAGTTTCTGCGATCTTTGGAATATCTTCTTTTTTCACACCAAGTTCGCTGAGTTTTTTGTTGAGTCCGAACATTTCTTGGAAATCTCTGAGTTTTTTAATAGCCAATCTTCCAGCCTTTTTGTCGTTGGTTTCATATACTCCAAAAACTTCTCTACCGACGATGGCCAATCTCTCGTATGCGTGATCGAATATGTACTCGAAAAGATATGGTCCCGTTATACAGAGACCAAGACCGTGGGTGATCTCTGGATAAAATCCGCTCAATCCGTGTTCCAATGCATGATTTGCGATGACCCCTGTTAATGTTTCAGTGATCCCTGCCTCTGTACTAGCCCATGCTAAATTCGTTCTTGCTTCGATATCTTCTCCGTTTTCATACGCGATGGGGAGATACGTGACGATTCTTTTCATGGAATCCAATGCGAGCACATCAGAGTACGGGTTGGCATTTATATTTAAAAATGCTTCTATAGCGTGATAAAAAGCGTCCATTGAGGTGTAAGCAGTTTGGTCTTTGGGTAGTGTCTTCATCACCTCGGGATCTACGATCGATAGAACCGGAAAGGTGTTTCTATATCCAATTCCCACCTTTTCCTTTGTTTCTGGATTCGTGATCACTGCGAAAGGATCTGCTTCCGTTCCTGTTCCATGAGTGGTAGGAATGGCCACTACAGGAATGGACTTCTCTGGAATCTTTCCACCACCAACGGGTACGTAGTCCCAAAATTTTCCTTCGTTAGGAGCGGTAATAGAGATCGCTTTTGCGCTGTCTATGGGGCTTCCTCCACCGAGTCCAACGATGAAATCCACGCCTTCCTTTCTCACTATTTCCGCGGCCTCATCTACATGGTCTGAAATGGGATTTGGTATGATCTTATCGTACACTATACTCTCTACTCCTGCTTCTTTAAGAAGATTTTGGACCCTTTGAAGCAAACCGGTTTTCTTCGTACTAGTCCTTCCAGTGACAATGAGAGCTTTCTTTCCAAGGCTTTTAGCCTTTTCGGGCAGTTCGTTTAACGCCCCAATCTTGAACACGATTTCGGTTGGAAGATAGTAAGATACCTTGAACATGTTGCCACCTCCTTCATTTAACTTCTTCTATTATGTCCTCCACTGCGAGGACGGCTGCTCCCACAAGATTTGAGCTGATGTTTCTAAAAACAGTTGGTCTTATCTTCAACTTGCTCACAGCCGCTTTCAGTGCTCTTTGATGCACATAATCTTCTATTGTAGAAAAGAAACTCTCCCCGAGATCCGCTATTTCTCCCCCAAGAATCACAATCTCTGGATTGAGAATATTCACAAGATTGACAATCCCTACTGCGATGTTCTCTGCTAGCTTTGTCAAAATTCTTCTTGCGTCGTTTTTTTGTTTCAATGTACGGAACTTCTCTATGGCGTTCTTTCCCTGAAGTTCTTTTCCGTATTGACTGATCGCCCAGTTAATGGAGGAAACTAGTTCCCAACAGCCCCAATTCGAACAGTGACACTGTCTATCGGAATACATGTTCACCGTCATATGTCCCGCTTCACCAGCGGTGAAAGACGGGCCTCTGTGGATCTTCCCGTCTATCATGAGACCGGTACCAACTCCTTCTCTGACTATTATGAAAACTGCTTCCTTGATATCTCTCAAATCTTCTGAATGGTATTTCTCTGCAAGCATAGAAAGATTCGCTTCGTTGTCAGCTAGGACCGGAACATCGACGTCAAGGAAATCGCGTATGTCCACATTCTCCCACCCAAGATTCGGAGCGAGTAATATTCTACTTTCGTTCATATCCACCATACCGGGTACAGAGAGGGAGATCCTCGTGATCTTTTGAGACCGTGAGATTCTTTCATATATTTCTCTGATCGTTTTGAAGAAATCTTCCGGATTTCTCGGAGTATTGAACGTTCCTCTAGGTTCAACTTCACCATCGAAGAAACCTATTCCATAAGTGGTGATGTTTACACCCACATCAAAAACGAGGCTCAAAAAGGCTTCTTTTTTCAAATCTAGAAGAACTCTCCTTCTTCCGGGGGTGTTTTTTCCAATTGTCCCAGTTTCTTTTATGTACCCTTCGTCTATGAGTTCTTTGGTGAGTCTTGTCACACTACTCGGTGTGAGGCCTGTGATCTCTGATATGTCGGATCTAGAAATGGGGTGATTTTCGTGAATAACTTTTAAAATGCTTTTTTTATTCAATATCTTTATCCTTGGTGAGTTGTATTTCAGCGTCAATACCCCCTTTCTTGATTTTTGATATCGTTGAGTATCATATTAATTATATGCAGGAAGTAATTTAAAAATCAAGGCCAAAAATGCCTCATTTCAGACTCTTGTGAGTGTTTACAGAGAATTATACGCTTTTAATTGGAGAGATTTTAATTTTTCGGAGATTTCTTTTACACCCCTTGCGGTAACCCTTTCTTTTTCTTCGGATTGATACCAACCTTCAACAAATCCAAATTCTTCTGCCATTTCGAGAACTTCCTCGTATTCGGTTTGATGAACTCTTCTGTTTATCTCTGGAAATTTCTTTGCATCGAAATGTGGAAGATATTGACTCATTAGAGAGAGAGGAATACGAGTGGAGAGCGTTGAGAGGAAGGAAAAAAATTCCCTGTAATCGACCACTTTGCCTGGAAGAATAAGAATTCTCACAATCAGACCTTTCATCTTTTCTTCGTTGAAAGCACCTACTTGTCTGAACATCTCAATCACAGCTTTCTGTGCAATTGTCCAATAATTTGGTGTTTTTGAGTATTTTTGTGAAGAAAAATCATTCGAATATCTCAAATCAGCTAGATAGATATCTACGATGGAATCCAACAATTTGAGAGTTTCGGGATTTTCATATCCACTCGTGTTGTAAACGATCGGTATCTTCAAACCTTTCGAAAGTGAAATCCTCAATGCAGAAATTATGAACGGTAATTGTGGTGTTGGTGTTACAAGATTTAAAGTCTGTGCTCCGTGCTCTTGAAGGATGAGAAATATGTCAGCCAGATCCTCAACATCGATTTCTGTTCCTACGCCCATCTGACTGAATCCCATGTTTTGACAGTAGACACATTTCATGTTGCAGCCGCTGAAGAAGATCGTACCTGCTCCACCTTTGCCAGAAATAGGAGGTTCTTCCCCAAAGTGCAAAACTGCGTTTGAGATTTTTGGCCTATCTCCCAAACCACAAAATCCCGTTTTTTCATATCTATTTATGCCACACATTCTAGGACAAAGTGTACACTTTTTAAGATTCTCCCATAGAGTTTCTTCAATTTTCTCTATTTTTTTCAGTTTCTCCTGGCACATATTCGATTCTTGCCCCCAGATTTTCAAATTTTTCCACTACGTTCTCGTATCCTCTGAATATATGTTCCACGTTACTTATCTCCGTTGAACCTTCGGCGATTATACCCGCTATGAGAAGCGCGGCGGTTGCTCTAAGATCGGTCCCTTCGACG
Organism: Thermotoga sp. KOL6; assembly: GCF_002866025.1. Classification (NCBI taxonomy): domain Bacteria; kingdom Thermotogati; phylum Thermotogota; class Thermotogae; order Thermotogales; family Thermotogaceae; genus Thermotoga; species Thermotoga sp. KOL6. Next base: position 68,572 of record NZ_LNDE01000003.1, on the reverse strand, counting down.
GGAGCACCGCTCAGTTTTTTTACTCCTCTTACTATCGCAACATTTCCAGAAACTTCTATATCTGCCCCCATTCTTTTGAGTTCGTCAACATGAAGAAATCTTGTTTTGAAAACGTTCTCCGTGATAACGGATACCCCATTAGCAATGGAGAGAAGAACCATCATCTGTGGTTGAAGATCTGTTGGAAAACCAGGATAGGGGTTCGTTGTAATATCGACAGATTTTGGCCTTTTTTCCATGGAGATTTCTATGGTATCCTTATAGATTCTCAAATCTGCACCTATCTGTTCCAATTTTCCAAGAGGGTTTGCAAGATGAGATGGGATCACGTTTTTAACAGCACCCATCCCTCCACTTGCAGCGATTGCTATCAGATATGTGCCTGCTTCTATGCGATCCGGGATGATCCTATATCGAACACTGTTCATCTTTTTAACACCTTCGACTTCTATGCGACTCGTTCCCGCTCCTTTAACGTTACCACCCATAGCGTTCAAAAAATTTTGTAGATCGACGATTTCTGGCTCCATAGCAGCGTTCTCTATAATGGTGTGGGTACCTTCCAAAAGCGAGGCAGTTGTCATCAGGTGCTCTGTTGCTCCAACACTGGGGAAAGGAAGTGTAATCGTAGCATGCTCTACTCTCTTCTCGAAGGTTGCCTCCACAAAACCATGTTCCACTTTTATGGAGAAACCCAGCTTTTTCAACCCTTCTAGATGAAAATCTACAGGTCTTACACCTATTGAACACCCTCCTGGGAGAGCAACTCTCGCCTTTCCAGCTCTGGCAGCTATTGGCCCTAGAACGTTGAAAGAAGCCCTCATTTTCCTGACCAATTCGTAAGGCACTTCACAAGATATGTCCTTCGCTCTACTCACTATGAGGGTGTTCTTATCAAAAATCACGTTGAAACCAATCGAAAGCAAGATGTCTTTCATTACGAAGACATCCTGAAGCCTGGGTACGTTCTCGAGAACCACTTCTTCATCGCACAAAATCGATGCCGCCATTATAGGTAAGGCGGCATTTTTGGCTCCAGATATTTTTACTTCACCTTCGAGAACAGTATCTCCTTGTACCACGAATTTTCCCAATTAGGACACCGCCTTCTCCAGGTCTGAAAGAATTTTATCCAAATCCATAAAATCTTCTGGATAAGATTTGTAAACGACTTTGTAATCAATCCCAGAAATATTCTTGAGAAAGTTTTCGATTCTCTCTTTTATTTTCGGTGCCAAGGTTTTTGAGGCATCAACTACAAACAGAGCAAAAGTATCATCGGAGTATCTTCCCACACTGTCAAGGGGGACCCTCACACACTCTTTCAGAACCTTTCCTACTCTCATCAAAATTCTTTCTTTTTCTTCTTCAGGGAGTTTCACTTTTACAAAGAAGATCGTGTAAGGTGTGTTTTCTTCAAAAGACCTTTGATGCTGGTAAGAAAGGAGTTTCAAGAAATGATCTTTCGAATATACTCTTGTCAAAGGATCTATCATTTTCTTCGTTCCAAGTTTTTCGAAAAAATCGTCGAAAACTTGAAATTGTTTTTTCAATACATCGTTGTACTCTTCTATGAGATTTTCAAGTTCTTGCTGTCTCTGTTGGCACCTCTTGAGTTTTTCTTCGAGTTCGTTGATTTTTCTAATAAGTTCTTCGCGATCATCCATGTTCAACACCCCCACGTAGTTTCTCGAAAATATTATAATACGCTTAGAAGATATTCTACCACACGAACTCAAACGAGGTGATAAAGTGGTGATCGGATATGACGAAGTAGAAGCTTTTTTAACTTGCCCGCGGAAATTCTATTTCACCAGGAAAGACGGAGCGGTTTATTCCACAATTTCCGAAAATTTCTTGAAGTTGGGTTTTTCGGTGGAAAATCCCGTTGTCGTGTGTGAGATTGAAGGAGCGAAATTAATTTCAACGCCCGATCTGGTCGTAAAAGAAGGTGAAGGATGGAAAATAATTTTGAGGAAAAAGGCTAAGAGATTTAAAGAAAAATATGCTTTGGAAGCCACATTTCACGCTTTGGTTTTTACGAGATCTGGTTTGGAAATATCAGGAATAGAAGTGGTGAGCGATAACTTTTCGCGAAGGATGGAAAACTGGAAAAACCTGATACCAGTCGTAGAAGATATCCTAGCGGCCATGATAAATATGAAAGATGACCCGGAACCAAGGGTGGGTAAACACTGCAGATATTGTGATTTTTTGGAAGAGTGTGAAAAGACATTGTTAGATAAGAAAAGTCTTATGCTTGTGAATGGAATAGGGAAAGAGACCTACAGAACGTTTTATGAAATAGGGATAGAGACTTTGGACGATCTGGCAAACGCCGATTCAAGGATATTGGAAAAGTTTTTCGGGAAAGAAAAAAGTAGAAGATTCATAATAGCGGCCAGAGCTTTCCTCGAAAATCGAGTTATAATGATAACTCCTCCAAGAGTACTCCCTGAGGGAATCGTTGTTGATATAGAATACCACCCATCTGAAGAGAGAGATTTTCTTTATGGGTTCCTTGTAGATGATGAATACAAGTATTTCCTGCTAGAAGAGGGGAAATATGCACTAGTCTATTTTTTGAACTCTCTAGAAGATGGAGCAACTTTCTATCATTATCATGGTCCAGAGAAGAAAAAGATACTATCAATCATTGGAAAAAACAGAAAGTTCAACTTCATTGACGTATTTTCCATTTTAAGACAACATTTCGTCTTTCCTGTTATGTCTTACTCCCTGAAAAGAATCGCCAAGTATCTGGGTTACAAATGGCGAACTTCGTTGAATGGTTATGAAATCTTATCACTCTATGAAAAATGGAAAAGAACAAGAAACGAAGAACTTCTTCAACAAATGCTTCTTTACAACGAAGATGATGTAAGAGCAACGAAAAAGGTATTAGATTTTTTAAAAGCTCATTCTTCTTTTTCGTAAGGAATACCATCGGCAGCAGGAGGTCTTGTCCTTCCAATAAGACCGGCAACCACTACGAGCGTGACGACGAACGGGAACAGATTGAACAGAGGTTTAACGGTTGCTGATACATTGAGCAAGGGACTGCTTTGAAGCTGGTTAGCGAGCGCCTCCGACATGCCAAAAAGTAAGCACGCCCACATGGCACCTACGGGGTTCCAGTTACCGAGAATCATTGCAGCAAGAGCGATGAAACCTCTACCGCCTGTCATGAGTTCTCGAAAGTTCCCCACTTCTCCTATAGAAAGGAAGGCACCACCCATCGATGCCAAAGCACCGCTCATGAGCACCCCGAAATACCTTATCTTGAAAACGTTAACCCCAAGAGTATCCGCTGCTTCCGGGTTTTCACCAACGGCCCTCATTCTCAAACCGAGCGGAGTCTTGTAAATTAGAAACCAAGCAAAAAGCACCATTGCGAACGCTAGAATAACGATGGGACTGATTGTTCCAATTGCTTCTCCTAGGAACGGTACTTTAGACAATCCAGGAATTGTAACCTCGTTTATCCTTCCAACGTAAGGTGTTTGACCTGGTTGCCCAAATATCGGTTCCATAAGAAATCCTGTCAAACCCTGTGCTATGAGGATTAGAGCGGTAGCACTCACTATTTGATTTCCTCTCCATTTGATACTGGCCCACGCATGAAACCAAGAAAACCCTATCCCAATGGGAATGGAAAGCAGAAAACCGAGCCAAACGCTGCCAGTGTAGTAGGTAATCACAACCGAAGAAAATGCACCGAGGAGCATTATACCTTCCAATGCAATATTCACAACTCCTGTTATTTCACTGAACACACCTCCAAGAGAGGCAAAAAGAAGAGGAGTCGAAGCTGTGAGAGTGAGTTTGTAGAAGAGAGGATTCGTGAATATATTCCACAGAACCTCGAATATTTTCATTTTCTCACCTTCTTGGCTTTCAGAAGGGTTTTAACGATTCTATCAGCAGCTACGAGGAATATCACTATACCTTGGATGATAGTGACGATGTGTTTGGGAACGCCTACAAACTGCATGTTACTGGAACCCGTTCGCAAGGAGGCAATGAGGAAGGAAGCAAAGATGATCCCGATTGGATGATTTTGCCCGATGAGAGCGATGGATATACCGTCGAATCCTTTGCCTCCAGATAGCGTTCCTAGAAATCTATGATGCAATCCCATGACTTCCAAAGCTCCAGCAAGACCTGCTAGTGCTCCACTGATAGCCATACACATGACTATGTTTTTAGAGATGTTTATTCCACCGTATTCCGCGGCGTATGGATTGAAACCTGTTGCTTTAACTTCATACCCCGTTTTTGTTTTTTCAAGAATAATGTACATAACAATAGCGGCGATGATCGATATAGCTATTCCCGATGTCATCTCGAGAGCACCGACTGTAACAATAGGTGGAAGCTTCGCAGATGGAGCGATTTCTGGACTTTTCGGGGTACCAGAACCGACAGCCAACGGGCCGGTTATGAGATAAGAAGAAATGTAGGTAGCGATCCAGTTCAGCATGATCGTTGTTACCACTTCATGAGCACCGGTTTTTGCCTTCAAATATCCCGATATTGCGGCCCACAGGGCTCCTCCGATCATACCAGCAAGCATAGTAACGGGAATGGCAAGAGTAGGAGGAATCCCTCTCATGTTTATTCCTACGACCGTTGCGAAGATGGCACCAATAATCATTTGACCTTCTGCTCCTATGTTGAAAAGGCCTGCTCTGAAACCGAAACCGACCGAGAGACCTGTTAATATGAGCGGTGTCGTCTTTATAATTGTATCTGCGAGTGCTTGCAGATTGCCAAAAGCTCCTTCGATCATTGCTTTGTAAGCTATGAAAGGATTTTGACCTATCGCTATGATTACAACAGCGGCAACAAGAAGAGCGATGATTACAGAGAAAAATGGTACAAGAAAGGCCCAAACCCTGCTACTCATTTTCTGATCTCCTCCAGTCTATGTCCAGCCATCATCAATCCCACTTCCTCTCTGGTGGTTTCCTCAGGCCTCACTTCTCCCATTATTTCACCTTCGTACATCACGAGAATACGATCACTCAAAGAGAAGATCTCGTCTAATTCCATGGAAACAAGTAGAATCCCTACATCTCTATCTCTCATTGACACGAGAGTTCTGTGTATGAACTCTATAGCTCCCACGTCAAGGCCTCGAGTTGGTTGCGCTACAACAAGAAATTCCGGAGAAAAACTCATTTCGCGGGCGACTATTATCTTTTGCTGATTTCCACCCGAGAAATTTCCAGCTAGAAGCTCTATATTTCTAGGCCTTATATCGAAACGTTCAAAAAGTTGCTTTGAGAAAGTTTTTATCTCTCTCATATTAAGGAAGCCATTTCTTACAAAGGGTTCCACCATGTGTCTCCCGAGGATCATGTTAAAATAGGCTGGGAAGTCCACTATCAGACCTCTTTTCAATCTATCTTCTGGTACGTGGTAAATTCCAATGTCTCTCAGCCTTTTGGGGTCGTAACCAGTGATATTTTCTCCTTTGAAAATTACTCTACCTTCCTCTACTTTTCTCAAACCTGTTATAGCTTCCACCAGTTCGGATTGCCCGTTTCCTGCCACTCCGGCTATTCCTACTATTTCTCCTTTCCTAACCGCAAAGGAAACACCTCTCACTGCATTTAACCCTCTGTTGTCTTTAACCCAGAGGTTCTCAACTTCAAGAAGAACTTCACCGGGTTCTTTCGGTTTTTTCTCGACGGTTAAGACAACATCTCTTCCCACCATCAGTCTTGCAATCTCTTGCGGTGTTGTTTGGGAAGTTATGAGATTTCCTGTTACCTTTCCCTGTCTCATAACGGTAATCCTATCCGAAATCGCCATGACTTCGTTCAATTTATGTGAAATGAATATGATGGTTTTCCCACTCTTCTTGAGTCTCCTCAAAACGTCGAAGAGTTCTTCCGTTTCTTGCGGGGTTAAAACAGCGGTGGGCTCGTCGAGAATAAGGATCTCTGCTCCTCTGTAAAGTGTCTTTATAATCTCCACCCTTTGTTGGAGTCCAACTGGCATATCTTCGATTTTCATGTCGACGTCAATTATCAAACCGTACTCCTCGGAAAGCTTTTTGACTTTCTCTCTTGCTTCTTTTCTGTTCAGTACGATACCCTTCTTCGGTTCCATACCGATGATAACGTTCTCAAAAGCAGTTAGATTATCAACTAACATAAAATGCTGGTGAACCATACCTATTCCATGCTTTATTGCATCTCTTGGGCCAGAAAATTCAACTTTTTTACCGTTTATATATATTTCTCCTTCATCGGGTTTCAGCAATCCATAAAGCTGTTTCATGAGAGTAGTCTTACCGGCACCGTTTTCACCGACTATAGCATGAATTTCCCCCTTTTCTACGAAGAGATCGACGTGATCGTTCGCAAGAACACCAGGAAATCTCTTGACTATCCCCTTCATTACGACTGCGTACTCCACCGAATCACCCCTGGGAAAAGAGGGGGCATGCCCCCTCAAAATGGAAATTCAATCTCTGGTACTTCGAACGCATCGAGTTCTTCTTGTGTTTCAGGAACCTTCAAAGTCCCGTCTTTCATGAGCTTTTCGAGATACAAAAGTTCCGCTATTACTCTGTTCGGAACGATTCCTTTTGTGTACTTCATAGGACTTATTCCCACAGCATCTTCAGCTATTCCGAGTACCTTGTGGCCACCCTCGAACGTTCCTTCATATGCCCAAACGACACCGTAGTAAGCGGCAACGTCGACTCTCTTCATCGCACTAGCAAGGACAGCACCAGGCGCCATATAATCTTGATCCATATCCACTCCTATAGCGAAAAAGCTTTTTCTGTTCGTGGTGTAATAGTCTATCAAATCAACGAGATTGTCAGATCCAACAAGTGCAGCGAACTTTTCCCTAGCGGCTTCTATAACTCCATTTCCACAGGCGCCAGAAGCGTGGAATACGATATCGGCACCCTCCGCAAACTGCGACATAGCAAGATCTTTACCCTTTTTCGGATCTTCGAAGTCTTGGGTGTAACCTCTCAATATCTTCACGTTCTTTTTATGAAGAACGGAGTAGGTTTTTATTCCTGCCTCATAACCATATCTGAATCTCTCCACAGGAGGAATGGGAATACCACCAACGAAACCCACCGTTCCGGTCTGGGTCATAGCAGCGGCCACATATCCGACCAAGAAAGCCGCTTCTTGTTCTTTGAACGTGAAGGTTAATACGTTTGGAAGAATCTGCCCTTCTTCTGGGGAGATGTCTATTCCCACAAAATACGTGTCCGGATATTGCTTTGCCACTTTGAAAAGAGCATCTGTCATCATGAAACCTACCGCAAAAACTAAATCTGCTTCTTCGGCGGCTTTGCTGAGATTTGGTATATAGTCGGATTGCTCGTATGATTGGATAACTTTTGCTTCAATCCCAAGTTCATTTGCAGCTCGTTTTATTCCTGCCCAAGTTCCATCGTTAAAAGACTTGTCCCCCAAACCACCAACGTCCGTCACCATGACAACTTTGAAACCGAACAACGCAATTGCAGAAATCAACAAAAGAATCATCAAGAATCTTCTCATAGTTTCACCCTCCTTTTCTTGAAGATTTTATAAAGGAAGATCAAAGAAAGAGCGATCAAAAATGTTTCCATGTGGAAAGTATGGAAAGCAGAAGTCTCAGTGATCATTGGGAAAATTCCGCTTTCCACAAACACTTCCAGCTGTTTCCATCGTGCGATTGTAGAAACAGTTGCAAAAAGAACGGCAACGATTGGGAAAACTGCGTATCTTCCTCCTATAAGGATGGAAAAGTATAGCAGGAAGAACCAAAAAATTTCCTTCAAACCGGACAGGGTTTGATATGGTTTCAAAGAAGGATACTTTTTCTCTTCTGAGGGTGTTAGTGATACATCCGTGATCAAAGGATATTTTTTTAGAGTTTCCATTATCTCGGCTTCGAAATCCTCCGCAAATTTTTCGGAAGTGTAGGAAAAAATCCTTTGAGATAAGTGATCCAACTCTTTGAGGGCACTTTTGTATCGCTTAGACCTTGATTTTTCTTGAGAAAGATAGTCTCTCAACATGTTTGCCACATCGTCTGCCAATTTCAGGCGTTCCTCGAAGTTCGAAGTTGAGAAAAATTGAGAGCGTTCATTTATTTGGATGAAAATGCCCTTCGAAGTCAATTCAAGAGACTTGAGTGCCTCATTTTCCAACAATTTCTCGGGGAAAAGTCCTAAGTACTCCACGATCTGTTTTGTATGTTCTTTGCTTGCAAGAGAAATGGAAGACATTTCCCTCAATACCGATTTTATTCGTGAAGAATCGTCCTCAAAAACATCGCTTTTGAGCTGATCATAATAAGGGGATTCTTCAAATTTTGAATCTATTCCCAACTCTTTTACGGAAATGTAAGATGGCACGAAAAAAGATATCAGAAACGTTAATGTGAGAAGAGTGTATAGATATCTTCTTTCTCTTAGAAGTTGGAGGTTTATGAATATGAAAGCAAAAGTCAAAAAGATAGCGAAAATCATATTACCAATGGTGTTCAAATGAGATGTGTTTGACAACCAAATGAAGATAATTTCGGAAGCCAAAATCAGTTGCAAAACTGCCTTGTATTTTCTTCTAAAAAGTAGTAACACGATACCGTACATGAGATATCTGAACCACAGAAAATTTCGCTTCTTGGGTGAAGCGGTTTCAAAAGAGTCGGCTACCTCGTTTTGAATTGCTGAAATTCTGTCCTCCACATCTCTCCAGAGGAGGCTGGCCTGCCTGTTTATGTTACGCCTGTATTCAGCCTGATTCCTCGAGTTCAAAACGGTTTTTATGGATTCTAGTAAATTGGCTTCTAGATTTCTAGGTAGGAGCCTCAAGACATCGGGTGAGATCTCTCTGTTCACATTGAAAACAAAGCCCATGTTTCTAACTTCCAGACTGAATTCAACAGGAGGTGGTGTGTCTATCCCGCCGGTGTAATATGCCAGAATCCATCGAAAGAGATTGAGCACGTTGGACCTAACATAAGATTTGTACTCAGCGAAGAAAGAATTGAACGAAGGGGAGTTTTTCAAGGAGCTCTTAGAAGGATTGATTCCGGACATTTCAGATTGGATGTAAGCAAGGAAAAGAGCGTTGGCAAGTTTCTTTTCCCAACTTTTTTCTTCCCAATCCTTATAAAGAACGAAGAGGTAATCACCCGTTGTTTTTGCAAACTCTGTCTTCTCTACACTACCTACAAGGAGCTTCCGGAAAAACCTGTACTTTTGAAGTTGCGGAAGATTGTCTAGAACGTATCCTACAAATGGATCTTGGTAGGATTCACTTTCGTACTCTTTCAACATTTCTTCGTAATGTGACATAACTTTTTCTACATCGAGCGCAAAAATGAATAAAGGTATCACCACTATAGCTAAAAGAAGAGTCCTCTTCATCATCTCACTCCCCATTCGGGATTATACTATAAAAAAGGGGTGATCAATATGAGGCAGATTCCAAAAGAAATAATAGAAGAGGTAGAAAGATTGCGTGAGGAAATTGAGTATCACAATTACAGGTATTACGTGTTGAACGACCCTGTCATAACTGACGAGGAATATGATAAGTTAATGCGAAGACTCGTGGAACTGGAGAAGATGTATCCGGAGCTAGTCACCCCCGATTCACCAACACAAAGAGTTGGTGGAAAAGTTTTGGAAGGTTTCAAAACGGTAAAACACACCGTTCCTATGTTGAGTTTGGACAACACTTACGATGAAGAGGAAATCATGGATTTTGATCGACGTGTTAAGAAAACTCTTCAAGAGTCCGAGGTGGAGTACGTTGCTGAATTGAAAATCGATGGGGTTTCGATTGCTCTCAGATACGAAGATGGACGTTTTGTTTTGGGTGCAACACGAGGGGACGGAGTAGAAGGTGAGGATGTTTCTGAGAATGTAAAAACGGTTCGAAGCATTCCACTTCGTTTGAGGAAACCCGTTACCATCGAAGTGAGAGGAGAAATATACATGCCTGTGGATGAGTTCAAAAGAATAAACGATGAAAGAGAAGAAGAGGGACTTCCTCCCTTTGCCAATCCAAGAAATGCGGCCGCTGGTACCTTACGTCAATTAGATACCTCTCTTGTTGCCTCAAGAAGGTTGGATTCTTTCATTTACTACGTTGTCCATCCTGAAGAGTACGGTCTCAAAACGCAATGGGAAGCGCTCCAGTTTCTAAAAGAAATAGGATTCAAGGTGAACCCACATTCGAAGTTGTGTAAGAATGTTCAGGAAGTAATCGCGTATTGGAAGGAATGGAAGGAGAGAAAGCGCGAACTTGACTATTGGGTTGATGGAATTGTGGTGAAAGTGAATCGATTCGATTTTCAGAGAATTCTTGGAGAAACTTCCAAAGCACCCAGATGGGCGATTGCTTTCAAATTTCCTGCTGAACAGGCACGAACGAGAGTTCTGGATGTCACTATCCAAGTGGGGCGAACCGGAGTTCTCACACCGGTGGCGGAATTGGAGCCAGTCCAATTGGCTGGAACGATGGTAAAAAGAGCTTCTCTCCACAATTTTGAATACATAAAGGAAAAGGATATAAGAATAGGGGATTACGTGTTCATAGAAAAAGCCGGGGGAATCATCCCACAAATCGTCAAACCTATTCCTGAATTGAGAACGGGAAATGAAAAAGAAATAAAACCACCCGAAAAATGCCCAGTGTGTGGTGGAAAAGTTGGAAAGTTGAATCCAGATGAGGTTGCACTCAGGTGTTTGAATCCTCACTGTCCTGCCAAGTTGAAAAGAGCTTTGAGAACGTTTGTGTCTCGAGAAGCCCTCGATATTGAAGGGCTCGGAGAGAAACTCATAGACAAGTTGGTCGATGCTGGTTTGGTGAAAGACATCGCGGACATCTTCTATCTCACGCCTTTTGATCTTGCTCAATTGGGACCTGGAATTGGCCAGAGAACTATAGCCAAACTTCTTCAAGAGATAGAAGAAGCAAAAAGAAGACCCCTCCATAAACTCATAACGGGACTCGGTATACCTATGGTGGGGCAGAAAACAGCAAAAATATTGGCAGAGCGTTTCAGATCATTGGAAGCAATTGCTAATGCATCTTACGAGGTGTTGGTAGATATTCCCGGTGTTGGCCCGGAGATAGCAAAAAGCATAGTTGAATACTTTAGAAACCCGAAAACAAAAGAGATCATAGAGAAATTGAAAAGAGCGGGTGTAAAGCTTGAAGAAAGGATTGTAAAGTACGATGTATTGAAAGGCTTGACCTTTGCTGTCACAGGTACTCTCAAAAACTTCACAAGGGAAGAAATAATTGAGTTTCTCGAAAAATTGGGAGCCAAGGTTGTGAATTCGGTGAGCAGAAACACTGACTATCTTATAGTTGGGGAGAATCCCGGTTCCAAGTACGAGAAAGCGAAAACTCTGAAGGTTAAGATGATGAGCGAGGAGGAATTTTTGGAATTCGTAAAAAAGAGAGCTGGGATGAAAGGGTATGATTTTGAGGAGATAATGAGGAGTTGGAAAGAATGGAGTTGATATTCGAGGGAAGGCCTTCAAAAAGTTTTTGTTTTTCGATGGTCTTCAACATTGGATGGCGACACGAACCTCAGAACATGAGAGGTTCGGTCTTGGAAATGTTGGAGAAGTTATCGGAAAGTGTAAGAGAGGAGATACCCAGCTACTTCGAAGTGTCGAGATCTGTTGACGCGGAATTTTCTGAAATCAGGGTCTGGGGAACCTCTGACGAGGCGGATTTTCTTCTCAAAGTGATTCAGATGGTCTTTAGTTTTCCACACTCCGTCTTTCTAGAGCTCGGTGGAGGTCCTTTGTTTACAGTGGCAGTCGGTGCGATAAGGTCGGAAATTTTGAGAGAAATCGAAAAGATGAAAGCACCAACACCTTCTAAGGTACCAAAACTTCACATCAAACCAAGAAATTTTTTGAAGGTTTTTGAGTTGACTAGACTCGAGGAATTTTTTCTTTACCATTTCTTGAAAGACTCAAATCAAGAAGTCTATCTGGAATTGTCCCCTTTCGGTGACAGAATTCATTACGGTAAATTTTTTCGCCTTCCTCTCTTTTCAGAGGTATCAGGCTACAAGAATAAGTTCAAAGCGATAATTGCTAAGAAGATCGAAACGACCGAAGGTGCGGTTGATTTTCTCGTGAAATTGAACATATTCAAACGATCAAAGGTCCTGATAAAAGACACTTTCGAAGATCTTGAGAATATAAACCTTTTGAGAAGACTCGATGTAATTGAAAAAATGTTCAGGAGGTTTCGAGGATGAACTTGGAGAAAGCAGAGTTTGTGGATCGTGTAAAGATTTTTGTGAAAGCTGGAGATGGAGGTAATGGATGTGTGAGTTTTAGAAGAGAAAAATATGTTCCCAAGGGAGGCCCTGACGGTGGAGACGGCGGAGATGGTGGCTTTGTGTTTCTCAGGGCCAATCCATCCATTTCTACACTGATAGAGTTTGTGAACCGTAGGAAATTTGTAGCGGAAAACGGAAAGCATGGAATGGGAAAGAAGATGAAGGGAAGAAATGGTAAGGACCTCTACATTGATGTTCCGGTTGGGACCATAGTAAAAGATGCAAACACCGGGAAAGTGATAGCCGATTTGGATAGACCAGGAAAGATCGTTTGCGTGGCTCGTGGTGGGAGGGGAGGTAGAGGAAACGCTCACTTTGCAACACCTACTAGGCAAGCGCCTTTCATCGCAGAAAGGGGTGAGAAAGGAGAAGCCCGATGGTTGGAACTCGAACTTAAGGTACTCGCCGATGTAGGACTTGTAGGATATCCAAACGTGGGAAAGTCTTCTCTGATAGCACGGATTAGTAGTGCCAGACCAAAGATAGCCAACTATCCTTTTACAACGCTCGTTCCCAATCTCGGAGTGGTTAAATACGATGATTTCAGTTTTGTTGTTGCCGATATACCTGGTCTCATCGAAGGAGCGAGTGAAGGGAAGGGGCTTGGGAATGTTTTTCTTAGGCATGTAGAGAGATGTGTTGTTATTGTTCACGTGATCGACATAAGTGGTTTTGAGAGGGAAGATCCTGTTAGAGATTACTTTGTCATAAGAAAGGAGATGGAGAAGTATTCGCCATTCTTAGTTGGAAAAACAGAGATAGTTGTAGCGAACAAGATAGATCTTGTGGACAAGCGTGATCTTGTTCGCAAAATAGAAATTCTGTCGAATAAAATCGGAAAGGAAGTGATACCAATTTCTGTTGCAACAGGAGAAGGTATCGATCTGTTCCTTGCAAGGTTAACAGACATAGTTAAGAGGGAAAAAGTCGGAAGGTCTGCAAGCGAAAAAGATGGATCTGAGGTTAAAACAGTGAAGCCTGCACCTGTTTGGAGAGCGCTCCCGGGAAGGTTCAACATAGAGATTACAAAGGTAGATGAAGGATACTGGGTGATTGACGGTGAAGGAGTTAGGGTATGGGTTGAAAGGTTCGACTTGAACCAAAGGGACGCGCGTCTTCAGTTTCTTCAGGTTCTCGAGAAAAACGGTTTGAGTGAGAAATTGAAAAAGATTGGAGTGAAGGAAGGTGATGTTGTCAAAATAGGAAACTTTGAATTCGAATACAAGGAGTAAGATTGGGGTATGAAGAAGATCGGCATATTCGGTGGATCGTTTGATCCTCTCCATGTTGGACATGTTTTTGTTGTTGTGTATTCGTTGGAGATCTTAAAATTGGATAACCTTATAATCGTACCCGCTTACAACCCTCCTCATAAGAAACCACAGGCACCTTTTGAAAAACGGTACGAGTGGTTGAATAGAGTTTTCAGCGGCATGAAGAGAATAGAGATAAGCGATTACGAAAAGAAAAGAGGAGAGGTTTCTTATTCAATATTCACCATTGAGCATTTTTCGAATCTTTACAGAACAAAACCTCTTTTCATAGTTGGTGAAGATGCTCTATCTTATTTTGAAAAATGGTACAGGTATCAAGATATTCTTGAGAAAGCCACGCTCGTTGTTTATCCGCGTTATTGTGGGAAACCATTTCACGAACGTGCAAAAAGGATACTCGGAGACTTAAGCAGAATAGTTTTTCTCGATATGCCCATCATACAGGTTTCTTCTACTGAGATTCGTAAAAGAGCTACCGAGGGAAAAACGTTGAAGGGCTTTGTTCCGGAAGAAATAAGAAAAGAGGTGGAGACTTTCTATGGTCAAGATAGGTCTTGCACCGATGGCGGGTTACACCGATAGGGCTTTTCGAACAGTATGTTCTAAGTGGGGAGCGGACTTCGTTTTCTCTGAAATGGTGAGTACAAAAGGATTTCTAATGGGATCTTTAAAAACGGTTGATCTACTTCCTTTTCCTGAAGAGGGAAACGTGGCTGTTCAAATATTTGGAAATGAGACTGAAGAACTTTCAAAGGCTGCTGAAATTCTTTCTGAAAGGTATTCTTGGATAGATCTGAACGCTGGTTGCCCTGTGAAAAAGGTAGTGAGAAAAGGGGCAGGTGGAGGTCTTTTAAGAGATTTGGCGAAATTTAGAGAAATAGTGAGGGCGGTTAGAAAGAGTGTGAAGTGCAAGTTTTCGGTCAAGACTCGTCTTGGTTGGAACAAAAACGATGTAGTCGAGATATATCGAATTCTTGTTGAGGAAGGAGTGGACGAGGTTTTCATACATGCTAGAACAGTTGTTCAGGGTTTTTCTGGAAAAGCGAACTGGAAAAGTCTATCTGTCCTCGACAAGAAAATTCCAACATTTGTAAGTGGTGATATTTTCACTCCAGAAAATGCGAAGGAAGCTTTGGAAGAAAGTGGATGTCAAGGAATTTTAGTTGCAAGAGGAGCTATTGGAAGACCGTGGATATTTAAACAAATAAGAGATTTTTTGCAGCATGGTACATATTCAGAACCTTCTTTAAAAGATATCTTGGCGACTTTGAATGAACATATTGATCTCCTGATAAAGGAAAAGGGAGAAAGGGGTGCGGCCAAGGAGATAAGAAAGTTCTTGGCGGGATATACGAAGGGTTTAGAAGGAGCTCGGAGATTCAGAGATGAGGCAATGAAGATCGAAGATATTTGTAATCTGAAGCAAGCAATTTACAAGTTTTTCGTCAGAAAGGCAGAAAAGATCTCTTTTTAATACTTGAATAAAAGTGTTATAATTCTAACACAAGGAGGTGTGAGAATGTTTTCAGCGAAAGAATTACTCAGCGTAGCCATCAGAGTGGAAAAAGAAGGGGAAGAGTTCTACAGAAAATTATCAGATCGTTTCAAGGACAAGCCTGATATAAAAGAATTTTTCTCTTACATGTCCCGTCAAGAATCAGAACATGCCCGAACGTTTGAAAAAATAGGAGAGGAATTGAAAGTAAGTGAGGAAACTTATTTAGATCTCAGCGATGCAGAAGAGTATTTGAAATCTTTCGTCGAAGGAAGATTTTTTCCGGACACAGAAACGATGGAAAAATACCTGAAAGAAAAGTCGGTCGAAGAGGCTATCGATTTTTCTATATCCGTGGAAAAAGAAACCATAATCTTCTATTATGAGATTCTAGAGCTTTTGAAAAACGAGAAAGCAAAATCTCTAGTAAAGGGTATAATAGAGCAAGAAAAGCAACACGTTGTGAAATTGCTCAGAGTAAAGGGGATGATTGCTTAGGATGCCTTTCTACAAGTATGTAGCCGTGGAGGGGAGTGGGAGAAAGATAAGGGGGGTTATAGAAGCCGAGAATAAAGTGAAAGCGATTTCCGTACTCGCTGAGAGAGGTTTGATGGTCGTTCGCGTCGAAGAACAGAAAAATTTCAAAAGAAGATCCCCTTTTTTTCAGGTTTCTATCAACGAGATCGCCACTTTTTGTCGTCAACTCTCCATAATGATTTCGGCCGGCATTAGAATAAAGGAAGCTTTAAATATATTGGCACGTCAGGAAGTTTTTTCAAGACGCTTCAGAAAGATCATTACGGAAATCCTGGTCAATGTGGAAACGGGCGATACTCTTGCCGATGCTTTCCGGAAAACAGGTGCTTTCGATAATGTGTTGATAAGCATGTTGGAAGCAGGTGAAGAAGGTGGTGTTCTTGATAGAACTTTGAGGAAGGCGGCTGAATTTTACGAAAGTGTGAAAAGGCTTCAGGATGAAGTGAAATCTGCCATGGCTTATCCTCTTTTTGTTCTCTTTTTCGCTGTCGTTATAGTTCTCGTGATCAGTTTTTACATACTTCCCAGCCTCGTTCGAGCCTTTGGAACTTCTATTCCCCTGTCTCCAACAATTCAAGCACTTTTAAAGGCAAACAAATTTCTCAGCAAAAATTGGCCTTGGTTTTCTGTCCTCGTTGTTGGTGTTGTGGTAATCCTTTTCATCATCATGAGATCTAGGTATGGAGTTTATATAAAAGAGTACTTATCTTTCTTGTTTCCACCAGTCCGAAATCTCAGGCGAAACATGGGGCTCGAACGGTTTGCGAGAACTTTGGGTATTCTCATAAGCAGTGGGGTTAGGATAACGGATGCAATAAAAATGGCGGCTCACGCTTCCGATTCTCCTTCAATTGTACGCAAGAGTGATGAAATGGTGCAGAAGATTTCAGAAGGGAAAACACTGAGAGATACTTTTGCGGAGAGTGGTGTGTTTCCGCAGTTGATATATGAGATGATAGGTACTGGAGAGGAAACAGGAAAAGTTGATGAAGTAATGGAAAGAGTTGCAGACTTTTACGAAGATATCGTGCGGAACAGTGTGAAACGTTTGGTGTCTTTAGTCGAACCCCTTTTGATAGCTGGAGTGGGGGGCTTTGTAGCATTCTTAGCGTATTCCATATATACCACCGTATTCCAACTTCAAAGGAGCATCGGTGGATGAATGTGGTTGAAGTACTCATCGTTCTCGCGATCTCTTTCTTAATAATAGCCTTTTTCGTGCCAATTCTTTGGATTAAAACTGAAACGTTAGTTCAACCGATTCTTTTCAAGATAAAGACAATACAAATGATAGAGCGCACTTCTAAAAACGGCCTTTTAATGATAGAAAATAATGGAAAGATTGTTTTTTACGACCCCAGAAAAAACAGGAGTATAGAGTACTCTTTTCCCTTTGAAATCTACCCTGAAGGACCTGTTGCGGGTAAAAACATCACTTTCAAAAACGGTTTTGTATCCATTTCTGGTACTGTGTATGGTGGGGGCTGGAGAGTAACTATCGAGCCCGTGACAGGACGAATGAGGATATACAGGAGGAGATAGTTTGCAGTTATTTTATAACGATATTTTGGCGTTGAACATGTGTACCCATTTTTTGGAAATTACTCGTGCTAGGATGAGGGGTTCTAAGTTGAGTCTTTTAAAACGTTCATCGAAGTTGGTCGAAATGTTCGATGAAAACGAAGGTACAAAAGTAATTGCTGAGCTGATGAATGGTGTTGAACAGGACCTCGAAGACATTGTCGTAGCGAACATGCCAATGGAGAATGTTTTGATAATGAAAATAAAGGTTCCTCCAACATTGAGAAAACAAGATGTCAAAGAATATGCCGCTGTGGAAATATCCAGAAATCTTGGGATAGTTCCCGAGAAACTTTTGGTAGCGCCTCTCGATATCTATGAAGGGGAAGGATTGTTTTTTGTTTCAAAAGTGGATCAAGTGAAATCTTTCGTTGATAATCTGATGAAAAGTGGTTTTCCTGAGACAGACATTTTGATACCAGACGTTGCCAAATATTTGGAAATCTTCGAATTTTATTTCAAGAAACGCTTGAAAGGTATTTCGATGTTGATTGTGATTTCTTTTTTCAACGATTATTATTCAACGGTGATTCTACAAAATGATCGCTATCGAAGCTGTAGAATGATGTTTTCTGTTTTTTGGGATTTCATGGATATTATCACAGAAAACACAGGAATTCAGCCTAAAGAAATTGTGGAAGGGATGGTGGAAATTTCCTTAGATTTTCTGCAACCTTATTTTGGGGATTTCTTGTTAGAGCTGGATAGGGAAGTAAAAGCTTCTCTGGATGAACTTTCCTTAGAAAAAGCTGATCAGTTTTTCTACATTGTCGATCCTCCCATTCTTTCACAGGCTTTTTCGCAGACGCTCAAAAAGTTCGAAGGAGTCACATTGAAGGAAGGTCCTGTGCTTTCTATAAAACCCAGGATGTCTCTGGGAGGATTGGGCCTTTTGCTAAGGGGAGGGAGAGAAATTGGAAAAGTTAAACATATATCCGTATAAAAAACGTAAGATAAAGGTGACCACTTTCGTTGTCCTCCTCGTTGTAATGCTTTTACCACCCATTTCTTTCAACATCTATTTCAGGTATGTTAAGGAACAGATGATAGAGAGTTTAGAAAACGAATACTCCGATATTCTAAGGGCTTATTCGGTGGATCTCTCTATCGATTCTTTTCGGAATTTAGAAGAGGTATCTCGTATTGAAAATACGTTGGTGAGCCAAATCAAGGAGCTCGACAGCAAGACGAACAGTTTAAATGCTTATCTTGGAAAAAGAAAAACTTGGGAGGATTTTTCAAGGGTACTCCTCAACATTTTCCAAGAGAAGAAACGAACGTTAAGCTATTTGAGTTTCTCCAAGGAAGGAGCTGTGGTGGAATTCTACGAAGTTTCTAAAGAATCACAAACCAGTCTTTTTCCTGAACTTCCAGAGAAAGCAAAATTCGAACTTGAATTTGAGGAGAAGTTACCTGAAGGCTACTTTTTGAGAAAATACAAGATTGAATACGAGGTGGCGGGAAAATGAAAGGAATCAACAGAAGATTTGCCATTTGGTTCTCCATTTTAACACTTTTTGCGTTGGTGTTTGGTCTTGTGATACCGGACTTTGTGATATTCATCTCTAACACAAAGAAAGTAGAGAAAAAGCTTCAAAATCTCGCCCCTGCCTACCGTATTTTTCGTATGAAACAGAAAGAGTACGAAGATATATTGAATGCGATAAAGAGTACGCCGGATTTTGATTTCACGTTGGAAAAAAGAGAATTCACTACAGAAGAAGTCGAGCACCTTTTGAGGCAACTTATTGAAACACGGAAAGTAGCAGTGAAACAGCTGATGATAGACGCCAAAAGGATAATTCCTGTTGATTTTTTGGGATTACGAATATCTCAACCGAAGGTGAAAGTTTCAGTTGAAATAGAAGAGGTGAAAGAATGAATCGAAGAACTGTTGTTCTACTAATTGTTATGGGAACAGTTTGGTTCGTCGCCATTTTCTACCTTCTCAAAGGAAACACGGAGACAATCTCTTTACAAGAAAGTGAGGTCAATTTCATATCTCTTGTGAACAAAATACGTGTAGATCCTGAGTTAAAGAAGTTCGCTCTTGAAAATCCTATCAAATCTCCTCTGAGTGTTTTCAATCCGGCTAGACTCAACTTTGGAAAAGAAGCGGCCGATGTTCTGATAATGACCCTTCCAACCCTGAATTACAGATTTTTAGGGTTCATAAGAACGAACAACGGGATAAAAGTGTTCATCACGGATGGAAAAAAACAGTTTGAAGTTTCAGGAGATAATCCTGTTTTTGACAATTATGTGGTCAGCTATGTTTCTAGTTTAGGAGTGTTGGTGTTGGATGTAAAAAATGGGAGATTTTTCTCAATAAGGTGATGAAAAGAGGTGATGGCTGTGAAAAAAGGATTTGTGTTCATCTTTCTCCTGATAACGATAATCTCTTTTTCTATTGAACTCGTGGGTGTCTTACCCCAAGTGGAAAAAAACCAAGTTTTGATACGGATCCTTCTTTCTGATCCCGCAGAAGATATCTCGGCAGAAATGAACTCTTCTAGAACGGTGTTCTCCTTGTTTTTGAAGGGAGTGAAGATGAAAATAAGCAGATTTATGTTGCCTGTTGCTGTTGGACCAGTTGAAGGAGTGCGGGTTGTAAACGTTGGAAATGGAGTAATGGTGTCCGCAAATCTTTTGGTACCGTTTCCAGGGAATTACGAAGTTGATGGAAACAGCGTCGTCATGAAGTTTCCTCGAAGCGAAGAAAGAATAGATGTTTCCTTTGAGAACATGCCTTTCGAAGACATGGTGAAGTACCTTGCGGAAAGGTTGAACCTCAACGTTGTTGTTTCTGAGAGTGTGAAGACAGCAACCACGAGTTTGAAATTGAACGGTGTAACTCCTGAAGATGCTTTGAGGGATCTCCTTGTTACTTTCGGTGAGGTAGCCTACGCTTATTTTCCAGATGGAACGATGTTTATTGGAAAGTACGATGAGGTCTCTGGGAAATTTCAAAGGTTCTGGGGAATATACAAGGTTGAGAATCAAACTGTAGCAGACAAGATAAAGAGTCTGATATCACAGGAAGCCATGATAGACTACCTTCCATCAAAATCTGTCCTCTTCGTTTACGGTACTTCCGAAGAGCACGATTTGATAGCGAGTCTCCTGTCTGTCTCACCTCCTCTTCAACGGAAGGAAGTTTCCTTCTCTGTGGGAGCAGAAAAAGTAGAAGAGTTGCTGGCTTCCTTGAAGAACGTTTACCAATTTGAGTATTATCTTTTGAAACCTGTCTCTAAAGTTATCTTAGAGGGAGACTCAGAAACCATCAATAGAGTCGAGCGGTACTTGAAGATTTTGGAAACGGGAGAGCAGCAGCCAGAACCCCAAGTTGTTCCCACAAAGAAATTCGTTTTTTACGCTTATGATCCGGAAGTTTCAGCCAACTTGATCAAATTGGTTCTTGGGGTAGAAGCACAAGCCTACAAAGATCTGAATCTTGTGGTATGTCAGGTTCCTATTGACAAGGAAAAAGAATTAGTGAATTTCATCGCGGAAAACAATCTCGAACTTGGAGATGCATTTTACATTGATTTGAGAAAGGGAGAAGAAGAGTTTCTAAAATCAGCTCTTCAGTTCTTCGGAATTTCAAACTCCAGATTGAAATTTCTGAACATCGAGGGCAAAACTATCAAAGCGTCCCTCTTTGTTCCAAAGGATGTCTACGAAAGGATCCATCCTGTTTTGGAAAAATTGTTGAATTTTCGAAGGAAAAACTTTGTAATGAAGAATCTGGTGTTGAAACGGGATATTCAACAGGAGATTCTAACAGCTGTTTCTAAAATGTACGATGTTTCAGTAGAAAAAATAGGAAATTTTGTCTTTGTTGAGGGTTTTCAAGACTCTGTCGATAACGCTGTTGATTACTTGAACAAACTCCAGAGTAGTTACACACGGTTTTTAAAAGTCTCCATAAATGAAGATAGCTTGGAAGATATCAAAAAATTCTTGTTGGAAAAATACGGTGTCGAAGTTCAATATTTACCTGCTCTGAAAGTAGCCATGCTTGCTGGAAAGAAAGAAGAAGTTCTTCAAAAAGCTGCGGAAGAGTTAGAGGCTATCGTTTCAACAGAAAAAGTTATCAAGTTCGTGAAAAAAGAAGGGGACATTTCTGTAGACAAACTAAAAACGATTCTCACCCAACTCTACGACGTCTCTGTCGAGGAATTGGAAGGTGAGTTGGTTGTTGTTGGGAATGAGCTGGAAGTTGAAAAAGCAGGTGATCTCCTTCAGAGGATCTTGAGCACGAGAAAAGAGATCTCGCAGTTGATCGTGGAGCTACCAGAGTGGTTGGAAAATCCTGAGCAACTGCTAAATGTGGTGAGTAAGAATTCAGGTGTTGTGTACGAAATAATAGGTGGAACTGTTTTGTTCGAGGGAACAAAAGAATCTCTCGAAAGGGCCAAGCAGACATTCGAAGATATTCTGAGAAAGCTGGGAGAAATTCGAAAAGAAGACACTGTAAAGTTCATAGAAGTAGATCCTTCCTTTCCAGTTGAAGAGTTCGTTACTTTGGCAGGTAAGTTGTATCCAAAAGTGATGTGCTTGAATCTAGAGAAATTGAATTTGATTGTTATTAAAGGATCTTCCGATGCGGTAACTGATCTTTTAAAGATATACAATTCTTTCTTCGAAAGACATCAAAAGATGGCTGCGGAGAATGTGTTCGAGCACCTTACATTGGAAGTACCCGTAGGTTTTTCGTACGATCAGTTCAAAACCTTCCTAGAGGTCCTTGTCCCCCAAGTTAGGAAGATCGTTTATCTTGACAAGTTGAATTTGCTCCTAGTGGAAGTGCCCGCTTCCCAATCCGATAAAGTGAGAGAGCTTTTGGATGTTTTCCTCGAGAAAGTAAAAAGTGTTTCCGAAAGTCTGTCCAAGAAGAGTGTTTCAATACCAACCGGTGTGAATCCAAACGAAGTGGCTACGTATCTGAAAAAACTCTTCGACGGAATCGATATTACAGTCTTTCCGAACATAGGTCAAATGGTGATCGAGGGTCCGGAGGATGTGGTAGAAAAAGCCGTCAAGCTTGTAGAGGAGGAGAGAGAAAAGATTAAAACTCTTGAAACAAAGGATTATGTTCAAGTGATAGATGGGAAACTTCTCATAAATACTGAAGCAGCTCCATTGTACGATCTACTCAAAGAGGCAGCTGAGGAGCTGGGAATATCCATCATGTTTGTAGATTCTCCCACTGAAAAAGTTACTATAAAAGTGAAGAATGTTTCTTGGGAGGAATTCTTAAAACTGATATCCCAAAACTATGGGTATCTCTTTGAACAGAAGGAAGGAATATACGTTGTCTCCAAACCGAAGCAAGATTTGGCGAAAAGGTACATCTATGAAATTCCGCACAACTTCGAACAAATAAAAGCCCTCGTAGAATTCTACGGTGGGACAGTTTATGTGGATTCTTTGAACAATTTCATGGTAGTTACGGGTATCTCTGAGACAATAAAGAAGGAACTGGATGGGATCATAGAAAAACTTAAGAAACCCATCAAACAGGTTGAGATCTCCGCGAGAATAGTGGATAAATCCTTGATAGACAGACTCAGTAAAGAAAGGAGTCTAACTCTAGACAGCGCAGGTGTGAGTTTAGGATCTTCCGGTGCTGGCATTTCTTTCTCAGTAGCAGATTATCTTGACTTTGAGAAAGTGTTCAACGACATCTTCAACGGTATGTTGTCTCTTCATTACGGCGATCAAAAGAGCAATACTTTGGACGATCTGCTAGCTAGTCCCAGGATTGTAACCACCAGTGGTAAGGAAGCGCGGATTCTCATCGGAGACAGAATTCCTTACGTCACAGATACAAATGGAGATGGAACGCCTGAAGTTCAATTTCTCGAAACTGGTATAGAACTTTCTATCACTCCGTTCGTTAGGAGTGATGATACTATAGAACTCGATCTTTTCGTAAAAGCGAGTGAGCCTGGAAACTACGTTAACGAAGTGCCAGGTGAGAGAACAAGAGAGGCTCAAACTCATCTCATTGTGAAAAACAACAGCACTATAGTGATAGGTGGTTTGATCAGGGAAACTTCAAATGTAACGGAAAGTAAGTTGCCTTTCTTTGGAGATCTTCCGATAGTGGGGCAGTTCTTCAGAACGAAGGTGGAGAACAAGGAAAAGAGGGATCTGATCATATTTGTAACGGTCAAGGTGGTGGAACCATGATCAGAAAGCCAGCTGTTGCTGGCCTCTTCTATCCTTCTCGAAGTGATGAGTTGATAGAGATGATAAAGATGTGTTTCTTGGATGAAAGGATAGGACCAGGCAAGCTGCCTGGTCCTGTTGATTTGTCCCTTAACAAACTTCTTGCTCTCGTTTCACCGCATGCAGGCTATGTGTACAGCGGTCCTGTGGCGGCGTGGGGATATCTTGAGGTTGCCAAATTTGGGAAACCCTCTCTTGTCGTAATTGTTGGTCCTAATCACACGGGTTTTGGCAAATCTGTAGGAGTTTGGCCGAATGGTTTTTGGGAAACACCGCTCGGTGCGGTACCGATAAATGAGAAAGCAGCCCAGATTATTTTAGAAAATTCCAGGTACGCGGAGGAAGATACGTTGTCTCATTTGAGGGAACATTCAATAGAAGTGCAGCTCCCGTTCCTACAATTCGTTTTCGGAGATTTTTCTTTCGTTCCCATTTGTTTGATGGATCAAAGTCCTATGGTTGCGGAAGATCTTGCTCAAGCAATAAATACGTTATCAAAGGAGTTCGAAGGCACCTTAGTTGTTGCATCGACCGATTTGAATCATTACGAAGATCAAAAAACTACTATGAGGAAAGATTCTTATATAATTGAAGCTATAGAAAAACGAAATCCAGGGATGCTTTATGAATACCTTGTGAGAGAAGATATCAGCATGTGTGGATATGGTGGTGTTGCGACGGTTTTGAACTTGAAGTTCCAGAACAGCAAAATATTGAAGCATGCAACCAGCGGTGATGTTTCCGGTGATACTTTGGAAGTTGTAGGATACCTCAGTGCAATTTTGTTCTAAAGATCTCCTCCACTTCCCTTAACTTCAAAATCTTTCCAACACCAATATACGTACCTGCGCCGAGAAATACCAAGAACACCGTACCAATCCTTGTTGTGAAAAGGTTTTTTATCAGGAGAAGTGTAACCCCCATTACAATCGCTGAAACCAAGATTTTAAAGATCCGATTATCAAGAGATGGTTTCATTTTGAAGAAGAGGAAGAAAAATCCTACAATGTAAGAAACACTAGTTGCTAAAGCAATGCCTTTCGCTCTCAAAGTGAGTCCTAAGACCACGTCGAGACATACATTCACGACCGAAACGAGCAACATCGCTAGAAAGGGGATCCTCGCTTTTCTTTTGGCATGATAAGCACGTGATAATAGATGAAAAAGCGCTACAAAGCACAGCCCGAGGGCGTACATCGAAAGTATCTCGGAAGCCGTTTTCACATCTTTGCTTGTGAAAGCACCATAGCCAAACAGAAGAGAGAGTAACCTCTTTGACAGAACAATCAATCCCACGGTTGATGGTATGGTGAGGAATAGACTTTTGATGATGAAATCACTCAGATTACTGTTGAATTCCTCTTCTTTCACCTGGCTCAACGTTGAAAGTGCCACAGTGGAGACGGCTACTCCAAAGATCCCCAACGGGAGTTGGTAGAGGCGACTAGAAAGTTGTATCAAAGAAAGAGATCCGGGATCCAAAAATGAAGACACGTTCACATCTACTAGAGTGGCAATCTGCGAAACAGCCATTGTTAAAAAAGTTGCAAAAAACATTCTGTAAAACTTTTTTAATCCTCTGAAAGTGGGCCTGTATTTGAAGCCTTCTCTGTAAGGTAGTAGAACAAGGAGAGCGATGAGTCCTCCAGCTGTGAATCCGAAAGCGGACCATTTTATATCGCCCGTGAGACTTCCCATTATTACTCCTATATTCGAGAACATGGGTGTTAAAGCTGGAAGGAAGTATCTATGTTGGGAGTTGTGGATCGAGTAAAACACTGCCCAAACGAAGACTATGGAGATGAAAGGAGCTGTTATTCGAAGGAGAGACGATGCGAGTGATCTGATAGATTCTTCCGCTCCCGTGGCGAATATGGAGACCATGAAACGAGGAAATATCTCGGAAAATATGACAACTCCGAGGGTGATCAATCCAAGGGATGTGAGAACAGCAGAGGTGAATCGTTCTTTTTCCTCTTTCGTCTTCAGTTGGTTGTAAATAGGAAGAAAGGCCGAGCTCATAGCTCCTTCTGCAAACGTTCTCCTCAAAAAGAATGGGAAAACGATGGCAATGTAATAGGCGTCCAAAACAGATGAAGCACCGAAAACGCTAGCAAGAGTGATATCGCGAAAGAGGCCGGTGATTCTGGAGATAAGGGTCCCTGCAGAGAAAGAGAGAGTTTTTCTTGTGTTAGACACATCAGTTCCTCCCATTCAAGTTTGGAAAAAGCTGCCCGATAATATTATACGGGAGGTGAAAAGCATGATAGATGGTGTGAACGGACCAAGGGAAATCAACCCCTTGGAAGGAATAAAACGGCCTTCTGTAGAAAGATCAAGAGAGAAAAAGAAAAACGATTCAGCAGACAGAGTGGAGTTCAAAAACGTCGAAAGCATAAAAAAACTTTCTGAGGAAGCGAAGAACATTTCAACCATTCGAGAGGAACTAGTTGAGGAATTGAGAAAAGCTATAGAAAGCGGTAACTATTTCATAGACACAGAGAGGCTTGCAAGGAGCATTCTGAAGGAGTTGTCTGAATGATAAAAAATGACCTGAAAGAGGTACTTTGTAAGAAAATCGAAATTATGAACAAAATAAGAACGCTCTTGGAAAAAGAGTTGGATGCTGTTGTGAGTAAGGATTTCAAAAGGTTGGAAGAGATTCTTCCGCAGTTGGAAGAAATGTCGATGCGAATGAGCTCGATTAACGAAAAGCTTGAATCTACGTTGAAAACATACGGAGAAGGTGTAAAACTCATCGATCTCTTGGAGATCTATCGAGACGATGAAGAGATGATAATAACCTTGAAAGAATTTTTCGAATCGCTGAACAAAATCACCTTTGAACTCCAAAAACTCAAGCAAGCGATAGATTTCCATTTAAGGTACATAGATTTCGTGTTCAGTTTCCAAAGAAACGAAATTACCTACAGAAAAGATGGCTCGTTTGATAAAGAAGGGCCCTCTGTATTTTACGGGAGGTCTTGAAAATGCCTGACATGTCTATGTTTGGAATTCTCAACACAGCACTCACGGGAATATATACTCACAAATTGGCGATGAATGTGGTAGGACACAACATAGCGAACGCCAACACACCAGGTTATTCTAGACAAAGGCCTATAATAGAAGCCACTCCTCCTATTCCTCTCACGACGCTTACACAACCTTCTGTGCCACTTCAGATGGGCACCGGCTCTCGTGTTAAGACGATCATCAGGTTAAGGGATGCGTTTCTTGATGTTCAGTACAGGCAGGTGAACAACCGTTACAATTACTGGGATACTATCCTTTCCAACTTGCATTTTGTGGAACAGCTTTTAGCAGAACCGAATGAGAATGGAATTAGAAGCCTTGTTGACAATTTTTGGAATGCATTTCAAGAGGTTATGTCTGATCCAACGAATGTAGCGTCGAAGGCAGAAGTGGTTTCAAGAGCTCAGCAGATGGTCTCTCAAGTGAAAGATCTCTATTCGAGGCTCGAACAACTCAGAGAGGATATTGACAATGAAATAGTCCAAAGAGTGTCTGAGATAAACCAAATGATAGAAAGACTTGCAGATTTGAATAACAAGGTCCGAATAGGTGTGACGCTCAAGTCTCCTCCTAACGATCTTTTAGATGAGAGGGACAGAATTTTAGACAAGCTCTCTGATCTGGCGAACATAAGTTACACAGAGGCGGAAGATGGTCAAATCACTTTGAGGATAGGAAACCAAATTGTCCTCAACGGTTCCACTTATAACAAACTCCGTGCCTTAGAAAGACCTTACGGCAAGGGATATCACGAACTCTTTGTTGGCAATGCCAAATTGATCCTCACCGATGGAAAATTGAAAGCTCTTCTCGATCTTCGCGACTCCATCATAGTGAGGTACATGAGAAAACTTGACGAATTCGTTCTCTTTACCACGGATAGTGTGAATCTTGTTCATAGGGACGGATTCGAATCGAACGGAGTAACGACGAATCTGAACTTTTTCAAGAAAATCGAAGCCTTTTCAGATGATCCAGCTATTTTCAGGCTTAAAGGTAACAGAAGACTGGAAATGGGACCTTATCATACAGTTACGGGAATTCATTCTGCAGAAAATACTTCGGAAATAAGCAACAGATATTTCGAAACGGATGATGTCATTCTTGCCACTGGAGGTGGGTCTTTCGATTCCATAAATATCTCTTCTGGATCAACTATTGGGGATGTTATTTCAGCATGGGGATTGCTGGGCACTTCCCTTCAAATAGGACCACACGCTGGAGGATACAGATTGTATCTGGAGGACACTGCGGGAAATCTTAGAAACAAACTGTTCCTATCTCTTGGCGACTCCCTATCGAAGATGGGATTCAACACGGAAACCAGAGGATACCTCACCATAAGGGAATCCGACATTTTTTCGCTTGAAAGGGATGTTTACAGAATAAATGTCAAATATACCCTTGAAGACGGCACCGAACAGTCGGAGACGATAACTATAGATCTCTCCGGGGGAGTGAGTCTTTCAAGTATAGAATCTGCAATAAATTCTTCTTTGCATTTGAGAGCGTACACTTACACTGATCCTTCCACTGGGGAGAACATGTTGATAATCATTCCTGACGAGCAGTTGAATTTCGATCCATCATCGTTGAAAGTTCTCAGTGATGGCAGTTTTTTCACAAAATCTGGAGCTTTCGTTCGAGAATATGAAGTTTTGAGATACGAAGATACTTTGGAAAATATATTCTATGGACAAACTGGGTTCGATCCCACCCTTCCTTTCACCATAACGATAAACTCTACAGATATAGAAATAGATCCAGCAATCGATACTTTGGAGTCCTTTGTGGGAAAAATCAACGAAAAAAATGCAGGAGTCTTAGCAGATCTCACGCCTCACCATTCTTTCGTTTTGAGAGCAACTTCCCTTTACGATTTCGATCTCAGAATGATGGAGATAATAGGTCCTCAAGGATTGTTTGAAGCTTTGGGCCTTGTAGACCCAGACAACGATCCTACCACTTTCGATTGGACGAGTTCGTACACTTTGATATCAAGAACCGACGATTTCAACACTTTGAAAGACAGATTCAAAATAGCTGACGTGGTAACTTTCGACAGAGTTACTCACGATGAGCCTCTGAATATCGTGAACCAATTCGATGTGAGTTCCTCTCTTGTTTCAAACCCTGCAAATCTTGCAGTAGATATTGGTCGTACCATGGAAAATAACGATTGGAATGCAGAGGACTTGCGACCTACAGGTGGTGCCAATCCAAAACTTCTTGAGATCGTGCAGGATCTTTATCACAAGAGATTGTTATCCAATGGAAAGGAAAGTTTTCACGAATTCTTTGGTGGGGTTGTGGCCGAACTTGGCGTTGAGGCGGAAACTGCCAGTAACCTCAAAACGAACACCGAAATTCTGAGACAAGAGATCGATGGTGAACGGGAAAGGGTTAAAGGAGTGTCTCTTGATGAGGAGATGGCAAACATGATAGAGTATCAGCATGCGTTCAATGCAGCCGCTAAGGTCATATCCACTGTGGATGAGATGATACAAGCTGTGATCAACATGGTGGGGTGATACGTCATGCGTGTGACAAACAAAATGATAAGTGACAGGGTTTTGTTCAACATACAAACCAGTTTGAAGAGAATATCTAAACTTCATGATCAGCTCTCTTCTGGCTACAGAGTAAGGTATCCAAGTGACGACGCGGTTGTTGCCAAGAGAGCGAGTGATATCATGACGAGAAAAAGAGAGTTGGAACAATTCCAAAGAAATTTGGATCATGTTCAAACTTATGTCAATGCGTACGATAGCGCTTTGCAGACAGTTTCGACAGTTTCTCAAAGGCTGCGAGAACTCCTCGTCAGAGCGTCGAATGGGACCCTTTCAAGAGATGAAAGGGAAGCAATAGCAGAAGAAATCGACAAAATAAAGGAAAATCTTGTGGAAATAGCGAATACAAGGATTGGTAACGATTATATTTTTGCAGGATACGATGTTTTCAACAGGCCTGTGGAGTTCAAGAACGGAGCCTGGGAAATAACGACTTCCCCAGCTTCCGAAGGCAAAAGGTCCGTTGTTGTGTTGGGATACTCGGTAAATTACGGTGTCACCGCGAGTGAGGTTTTCAAGTTGGATGATGGTAGGAACGTCTTTCAAACGTTGGAAGAGGTTTCCAATATTTTGCGATCTAACATCGACGATGATCAAATTTCGCTTCATATTTCTAATGTCGCATTGAAAGATCTGTCATCTTTCGAAGAAAAAATCACAAAAGTGATAGGAAAGATCGGCGGAGTGAGTAGATTTCTTGAGATGATGAATTCGCGAATAGAAGACTTAGATTTCTTTTTCACCGAGTACCTTTCGAAAGAAAGAGACGCTGATATAACGGAACTTGTAACAGATCTTGCGATGCAGCAATCCGTTTTGGAAGCAGCACTTAAGTCAGCGAGTCGAGTACTTCAGGCTACTTTGGTGGATTTTGTGAGGTGATAAGGTGATTTATAAAACAAAAATTGGCGACGTGGAAATTCCCGATGATCAAATCTATATTTTCGAAGAAGGAATTCCAGGCTTTGAAAATCTCAAAAAGTTCTCTTTGATTTTTCCTCAAGAGACCTTTCCCATAGGATGGCTTTTGTCGCTGGAAGATCCCCGTGTGGGTCTTCCTGTCGTAGATCCGAAACTCGTAAGACCAGATTACGATCCAATTGTTTCAGTGGAAGACCTCGAAAAAATGGGCGTTTCAGATCGAACTTCTCTTTTGTATTTTTGCGTCTTGACAATTCCTCCTGGAAAACCCGAAGAGACAACCATCAATCTACGTGCCCCCATAGTTATCAATCAGAAAGCAAAAAAAGGCATGCAGGTGATCTTGGGAAACGAAGATTACGAGCTGAGACATAATCTTTCCGAAGAAATGAAACGGGCGAAATCTGTGGTATGATTTTTTCTGAATACCTCCCTCATCGTGCGGTGCCCTTTTAGGGCTCAAAGGGGAAGCCGGTGAGAATCCGGCGCGGGGCCGCCACCGTGACCGGGGACGAAACCCGCAAAGTGCCACTGGGGTCTTCCCCTGGGAAGGCGCGGGGAGTAGGATGATCCGGAAGCCGGGAAACCCGCCCACGGTGAAGGGGAACCACCTTCCTCGACGCCAGGAAGGTGGGAATATTTCTTTGTAAAGGGAGGGATGTTTGTGAAGAGATGGCTTTCTTTCCTGATGCTCCTCTTTGGAATCTTTAGTCTAGCTGTAGTGGTAGTGGATGACGTTGGTAGGGTTGTCGAGATATCTACCGTTCCAGAGAGGGTGGTCAGTCTATCTCCTTCTGCAACAAGATTTTTGGTCTTTCTGGGCTTAGAAGATAGGATAGTCGGTGTAACCGATTATGACAGTTATCAAGCTGAAAGAGTTGGTGCCATGGTTCCTGTGAACGTGGAGAAAGTGGTGTCTCTCAATCCTGATTTGGTTTTGATGTTCGGAGGTTTCCAGTTGCCTGAAGTTGTGAAGCTGGAGAAAGTTGGTCTGAAGGTACTTGTGATAAATCCCGTTTCACTCGACGACATAATAAGAGATGTGGTACTTCTTGGTATTATCTTCGATAAACAAGAGTATGCGGCGAAAAAAGCAAGTGAATTGCGTGAAGAGATGTTGAAAATAGGCAAGAAAACATACAATGTTCCTCCTTCTGAACGACCGAAAGTTTTGTATCTCACTTCAGCACCTGGGCCGGAAGTGAAAGAAGTGTGGACATGCGGGGCGGGATCTTACTTGAACGAGATAATCTCCATTGCGGGCGGAATTAATATCGCTTCAGGTATTGCCGGCCCAAATGGTTGGCCGCAGTTGTCTTTGGAATTCATTGTGGCCCAGAATCCCGATGTCATAGTTGTTGGGGTGTACGTGCCTGGAACCGAAAAGAGTGAAGTAGAGAAGATCATGAAATTTAAGCCCTTCGAAGAAGTGAATGCTGTGAAGTTTGGAAAGGTGTTTGCTATAGATGGAAACCTGGCATCTCAACCTTCACCGGATATCTTCAAGCTCATTGAAGTTTTCTATGAGTTTTTCTACGGAGGTAGTAACTGATGAAAAAAATAGTTCTACCTCTTCTTTTTGTAAGTTTTCTCGTAGGAATTTTTTTTGGAAGTGTTTCCTTGGACCCCCTGAAGACTTTGGGGGTCCTGTTTGGTCTAGAAGAAGATCCTGTGATTGAGAGAATACTTTCTCTGAGAGTTCCAAGAGTTTTTGCCAGTTTCGTGGTTGGGGCGGGGCTTTCTTTGGTTGGAAACACGTTTCAAAATCTTCTCAAAAACCCTTTGGTTGATCCGTATCTTCTCGGAATATCCTCTGGGGCGTCTTTCGGAACAGTCCTTTCACTTTATTTAGCTGAGGTAGTTGGCGTTTCCTGGATATATCGAATACCTATTCTCAGTTTCGGTTTTTCCTTGATCTCATCGTTTCTCACCCTTCTTGTTGCAAGAAAAGATGGGCGATTTCCCATTACTGGGATTATACTCTCAGGTGTTGTAATAGGCACTGTGTTCAGTGCTCTCACTTACACGACGATCGTTCTTCTCAAGAGAAATGTCACCACCATATCTGTGTGGCTTTTCGGAAGTTTCTCGGGAATAGTGTGGAAAGATACGATTTTCTTTTCCTTAGTCGTTGTTCCGTTCTTTCTGTATACGTTGGTGTTTTCTCGACATTTAAATGCAATGGCTCTTGGTGAGGAAGAAGCTTTCGTTCTTGGAGTTAACGTCGAGATTTTGAAGGTGGTCACATTTCTTTTTGGAAATTTCACTACCGCATTTCTCGTCTCTAGGAGTGGAGTTATAGGCTTTGTTGGTCTTATTGTTCCTCATATCGCTCGTTATCTTGTCGGACCGAACTTTCTCAAATCTGCTATGACGAGTGCGTTGGTTGGGGGTGTTTTGCTTTCACTTTGTGATACTGCGGCCAGATCTTTTTTTTCACCGACGGAACTTCCAGTTGGAATAGTCACTGCATTGATAGGTGCTCCTTTCCTCGCTTTTCTTATGAAGAGAGGTGTTTGAAGGGAAGTGGTGAGGGTAGAAAATCTTTCATTCAGCTATAAGACAGGATTTTCGTTGAAAAATGTGAATTTCTCTATAAGTGAAGGGGAATTTTTTGGGATAATCGGTCCGAACGGATCTGGAAAGACAACTTTGTTGAAGATCTTGGTAGGGCTTCTGAAACCACAAAAAGGAACGGTTTGTCTCTTTGGAAAAATACCATGGAAAACTCCGAGAAAAGAAATGGCGAAAATCGTTACCTTCGTTTCCCAAGATTTCTTCCCATCCTATAACTTTACCGTAAAGGAGATAGTTGAAATGGGCAGACTTCCGCACCTTGGTCTTTTAGAAAGTACGACTGTAGAAGATGAAAAAATAGTATTGAAAAGCATGAAAATGACTAATACTTTTCAACACTCCTCAAGGAACATCGGAACGCTGAGTTCAGGAGAAAGAAGAAAGGTGGTTCTCGCAAAAGCTATTGCTCAGGACACAAGGATAATTCTTGTGGATGAGTTGACCGCACATCTGGATTACAGCAACGTGATTCTCGTTGGAGATGTGATGAAAAAGCTCCAAAAGTCTGGAAAAACAGTGGTGGCGGTTTTTCATGATGTGAACGTTGCTTCACACCTTTGCGACAGATTGGCAGCGATGAAGGACGGTGAGATGATAAAAATCGGAGCACCCGATGAAGTGATAAGCGAAAGGGTGCTCCAAGAAATTTATGAAGCGGAATTTGTTGTCATAAAACATCCCATCACAGGTAAACCTTTGGCTTTCCTCAAATGAATTCTTGGAGATAACGCTTTATTTGCTTTACACAGCTTCTTCAAGCGTCTTCCTCACCGCTCCTGGACCTGTGATCATCTTCTTGAACAGTCCTTCCACTTTCTCTCCAAGTCCAACTTCATAAAGGTTCACTCGGAATAGTTGAGGACTGGAAAGAATGGGTTTCAAATGATCGTCTATTGAGTCAGGATCGCCGAACTTTATCTTCGAAACATACGATGTGAGATTTTCTAAAAGGGGATCTGGACTCAATTGCATTTCTCTGCCTTCGTCATCGATTCCCATCAAATATCGACACCATCCAGCTATCACAAGAGGAATATATTTCAAGTCTTTAGGATCCAAGTCTGGTCTTTCGTGATAAGATTTTATCGTTTCTCCAAATCTAACAGGCATCTTCTGTGAAGTATCCGTTGCTATCCTTTGAGGAGTATCCGGTAGGTACGGGTTAGGAAGACGGATATTTATCACCTCGTTTAAAAATTCTCTCGGATTGATGATGCCAGGATCAACCACAACTTTTATCCCTTCTTCTCCTACCCCCTCAACAAGCTTTCTTAGAAGAGGATCTCTCATCTCATCGGCAATTTTTTTGTACCCCAGCAGACATCCAAAAACCGCTAAAGCTGTATGAAGGGGATTCAAGCAGGTGGTTACTTTCATCCTCTCTGCTTTTTCGACAGTCTCTCTGTCCGTTAAGAAAACATTCCTGTCCGCTCCCTCAAGTTTTGGCCTCCCGTTGGGGAAAGAGTCTTCTATAACGAGGTACTGTGCCCATTCCATATTCACAAAAGGAGCAATATGAGTCTTTTTCGATGTGACGAAAATTTCCATGCCTTCAATTCCTAAATCTTCAAGGTGTTTCTTGGTAAAATCGGAAGGCCCTGGAACGATCTTGTCGATCATACTCCACGGAAACGAAACCCCTCTTTCCAAATAGGTGAGGAAATCTTCTTCTACTAGATTGTTTTTTACCCATTCTTCTGCAATTTTTCTCACAGAATTATAAAGTTTTTCACCGTTTCTAGAAAAATTGTCAAGACTGAGGAACGCAACAGGTAAATTGCCAGCCTTGAATCTTTCGTACAAAAGGGCGGTAACCTTACCCATCGAGGTTCGAGGAGAAGACGGTCCGCTTTTCATGTCTTCCACGACTTGTGGGAAAAGATTTCCAGTTTGGTCTTCAATATTGTACCCTTTTTCCGTGATCGTCAAAGAAGCAAACTGAAGAGACGGACTCCTGAAAATTTCTTTTATTCTGTTCCAATCTGGGAGCGTTGGGTCACCCTTGAGTGCTTCTCCTACGCTTGCTATGATTCTCTTCTCGAAATTACCATCGGGTTTTATGGTAACGGCTATCGAAAGGTTGTCGTAGGGAGTATAAACCTTGTCTATCACTTCGTAGTCGAAGAGCTCAATCACATTTATTCCTGTATCCTCTTTTCCCTCTTCTAAGAGGTTTTGGAGTACGGCGGCAACAAACCCTCTAAAAATGTTTCCTCCACCGAAATGAACCCACTTTGGCCTTTCTTTTGTGTTTTTCTCTACCTTTTCGAGGTCGAAATAAGGAGGTCTAACCCCTATTCTTTCCCATGCTTCTCTTTCTTTCACTGTTTCGCGGTTTAAACGCATTTCTTACACCTCCTTCTTGACATTGCAGTTTTCATAAACGTTACCACTTTCATTCCGTGCATTCTTTTATTTTTTTGACGAAAGCCTGCGCCTTTTTTGTCACCTCATCCGTTGTACCTTTCACGAGTGCGCTACCAACACCAACTGCCAAAACACCTGCTTCGAACCATTCGCAAACATTGTTCAAGTTTACACCTCCTGTGGGTACGAATTTTACGTTTGGGAAAGGCCCTTTCATTAATTTCACGAATTTTGGTCCCAGTAGTTCGCCAGGAAAGAGTTTCAATATCGTATGACCTAATTTCATAGCCTTCACGATCTCGGTGGGAGTCATAACGCCCGGCATGTAGAAAACCCCTCTTTCTTTACAATATTGCGAAATTTCTTCATCCAAATGAGGACTGATGATGTATTCTGCACCACTCTCGATGGCTTTTTTGCATTGTTCAACATTTGTAACGGTACCTGCTCCTATAATGGCACCCTTTTCCTTTAAAAACGAAATTTCTCTGATCACGGTCTCTGCATTTGGAACGGTGAAGGTAATTTCGATGAGACACACTCCTCCTTTGAAAACAGCTTGAGCTTTTTCTTTTGCTTCCTCCACACTTCCTGACCTGAGCACAGCTACGATCTTGTGTTTTTCTAGGAGTTTTTCCATCATTATCCCTCCTGATATCTGATATTTAGTAAGCGATTTCAACAAACAAAGAACTTCTCTTTGCTGCCGAATTTTAATTTTTTACGAAAGATCCGCTCTCAAATTTCGATATCGTTCTTTAGTTCAAATTTTATCGTGGAAGGATTGCCCCAAAATCTCAAGAGGGTTTCTTTTTGAACAAAGCGAATTGTACCCTACTCTGGAATTTCTAATATCTTTTCTTTTGTTTTGTTTTCCTCAACTTGATCATTATAATAATACCAAATGACTTTCTTTTTGAAAGACCGTTTTCACAACAGTAGGAGGTGATCTCATGTTCCTCGGGGAGAAATATCTTTTGACAAACAAAGCTGCTGAGAAATTGTTCAACGAGGTGAAAGAACTTCCCATAGTTGATCCGCATAACCATCTGAGCGCGAAAGATATTGTTGAAAATAAGCCTTGGAACGACATTTGGGAGGTCGAAGGTGCAACGGATCATTACGTATGGGAATTGATGAGAAGATGTGGGGTTTCAGAAGAATACATAACTGGTTCTATGGACGATAAAGAAAAATGGTTCGCTCTTGCAAAAGTGCTTCCAAAGTTTGTAGGGAATCCCACTTACGAATGGATCCATCTCGATCTATGGAGAAGATTCAACATAAAGAAAGTGATATCAGAGGAAACTGCAGAAGAAATATGGGAGGAAACAAAGAAGTTACTTCCTTCAATGACTCCTCAGAAGCTTCTTAAAGATATGGGGGTAGAGATTCTTTGTACAACAGATGATCCCATCGATACTCTAGAGTACCATAGAAAAGCTCAAGAGGTTGTGGAAGATGTGAAAATACTTCCTACTTGGAGGCCAGACAAGGCGATGAACCTGGAAAAAGAAGATTGGAAAGCATACTTGGAACGCCTTGGAGAAAGATATGGGGAAGACACCTCGAATTTAGAAGGTTTCTTGAGTGCTTTGTGGAAGTCCCATGAACATTTCAAGGCGCATGGATGCGTAGCTAGTGATCATGCCTTACTTGAACCACTCATCCATTATGTGGAAAGAAAGCGGGCAGAAGGAATCCACAGGAAGGCTTTTAAGGGTGAAAAACTTTCACAAGAGGAAATCAACGATTACAAGGCTTTCATGATGGTTCAGTTTGGGAAAATGAATCAAGAGATGAATTGGGTTACACAGCTTCATATAGGGGCATTGAGGGATTATAGAAAGAAACTCTTCAGAACACTGGGACCGGACTCCGGGGGGGATATCTCTACCAACTTCCTAAGGATCGCAGAAGGTCTTGAATATTTCTTAAACGAGTTCGATGGAAAATTGAAAATCGTTTTGTATGTTCTCGATCCGACCCATCTTCCAACGATTGCAACCATCTCCAGAGCGTTTCCAAATGTGTTCGTAGGCGCACCTTGGTGGTTCAATGACAGTCCTTTCGGTATGGAGGTACATTTGAAATACTTAGCTTCTGTGGATCTTCTTTACAACCTCGCAGGAATGGTAACAGATTCCAGGAAATTGCTTTCCTTTGGTTCGCGTACAGAAGTATTCAGAAGAGTTCTTTCGAACGTGGTAGGAGAAATGGTAGAAAGAGGACAAGTGCCTATCAGAGAAGCTAAAAGCCTCGTGAAGCACGTGTGTTACGACGGACCAAAGACTCTTTTCTTTTAACGATATGTCGCATTTTTCGCCCTTATAGCTTTTCCTGAATGAGTTAGGGGAAAGATATTTCCATAGGCTATGAGACTCCGCCACTTGAAAATTGGATACTTATTTTTAGATCGTCAATGTAAAAATCAAGCGTGGCGGGATCTGAGGCTACTATCCCAAGGAGGAACTTGCTTAGATTGTCAGGATCTTCTGAAAGTGTATAAGTCGCTTCAAAGGTTTCCCATTCGTTCTTTGTGAGGAGTTTTGTGGATATTACCGTTTCAGTGTCTTCTTCAATTATGTTCATCGTCACTGTAGCTTGATTTACTCTTGTTTGTAAAACGTCGATCGAAAAATGCAAAGAATCGTTTATTCCCACTTCTTCACCGAGCAGTTTTTTCAAATCAAACCATACACTGATGAACCCCGTTGTATCGGTTGATGAAGGAGAAACATAAACAACTGTTCCGTGCTCATCTGCTCCGGGGAGTTCTGACTGTGTAACAACAGTGAAGGTTGACTCCGAAGATTCAATTGTAGCACTAATCCACTGTGTTTCTGTTATGTTTTGCTCTATGGGAGGAGTGGTGAACATAGTCGTTAGAGTGCATGCTGCAAGTAAAAAGAGACTTATTGAGAGGGAAATAAACAAACTTTTCACGTTATCATCCCCTTTCTCACCAATTCATTCTATCATTTTCTAAAATCCTGAGCAAAAGGTAGGAAATTCCTTCCAAAATTATGTCCTTTCGTTTGTAGAGATCTTCATGATCTGCGTTAAAAGTAAGAGTGTTTCCGCCATAAGAAGCGCTAATGTATGGAACCATGCCATCGGTTCTTTTGAAATCTTCTTTCAAAACTGATACGCTGTTTGCCAATAGCTTCAAACCCATGAGTCCCAGAGTATCCCATGCGGATGTAGTCACAAGATTTATGAAGACTTCAGGAATGCTTTTCACACCTTCTAATGGTATATCTCCAGCAAGATTCACAAAGGGTATTTTGGAGAAATACTTCGGTTCCCTCCCCCATGTTAAGTACTTATATCCGGGAGCGTATATCACACTGAATCCAGCATAAGAAACGAACAAAGCTGCTCTAAGATTTTCTGCTTCTTTCTTTGATATGAACAATTCTTTTTCGTATTCGTTTGGGTCAATGAATATTATATCGGCTAGTGGACTTCCAAGATGTGGTGTTCCTGAAAAAATGATTCCTTTTACATTATTTGGATTTTTGTTTGCGATGTGTTCGGCTATGATACCTCCCATGCTGTGTGCAAAAATGATGATTTTGTCCATGTTTTTGGTGAGTTTCAAAAAAGCTTCTGCTGATTTGTTGGGATCAGCAAGAAGCGTTGGATACACGAACAAGAAAGTGTTTATTTTAAATCTTTCTCCCAACTCTTTGAATATCTTGATGATCTCTTTTTTGTAGGGGGTCATTTCTCCAGTGTATTCTCTAGCGTCCATTCCATGGATTACTATCAAATTTAAAGTGGACTCATCTCGATGAATTTCTATCAATTTCTCCGTGGGACTTTTCCACTTTATTACCTTTCCAACGACTGTTGCGTTTGTTTCGAGGAGAGGAGGATTGTACGGATCAACAGTTCCATCGTACACCATTCTGAATATACACCAATCACCAGCGTAATATTCCACCACATCGTACAAAGTAGGAGTGGATTCCAGAATCAAATTGAACCCGAACGTAAGCACTCCGAAAAAGAGGGAAAAAAGTACGATTTTTACCCTCACCCTATCACCCTTTTCTTGAAGACAAAGAAGAGAGAAACTACGCCTTCAAAAAACAAAATAAAGTTACCCAGTGATAATCCCTCCTTCTCTTCACCCAAAAGGGGCTTTAAGAAGCCGACCGAGTATTCCAAAAGACTCATCCCTGCAAAGAAGAGAACGATCACACTCCCAACGAACAAATGTGCCTTGTACTTCTCTTTAGATGTTTCGAAGGCACCGAAAAGAAACACTAGAGAGACCACGCCGAGAAAGATTCCAAAAAGAAAATCCTCTCTCATATAAAAAACGGCAGAAAGCATTGTCAAAAAGAACATGAGAACATTCATACGAGCATCACCACCATTTTACCCAAATAAAAGGCAAGAAGTGAAATGCTGTATGCTACAGTCAGTGAGTATCCTATGGAAAACAGAGTCCATTTCAGACTGTTTGTCTCAGAATAAATAGTGGCGATCGTTGCAAAACACGGAATGTAAGCCATGACAAATAGGAGAAAAGAAATGGCAGAAACAGGGTCCATTTCCATCGCCAGTGCTTCTTTGGCTCCGGACAGAGTTTCCTCTTGGAATCCATAGAGCATCGCCATGGTAGAAACGATAACTTCTTTCGCTACAGCACCGTAGAAAAGAGATGTGACGATTTTCCAGGAATAACCGAAAGGTTTAAAAATCCATTCCAAAGATTTTCCAATCATTGCAGAAAAACTTTTTTCCACATCACCACCGGCAGGGAAATAACTCAAGACCCATATGAGTATCGCAGAGACGAAGATGATCGTTCCAGCCTTCTTCAGAAAGTGTTTTCCCCTGTTCCAAGTATAAATGTACAGATTTCTGAACGTTGGTAACCTGTATCTTGGGAGTTCCATTATAAGAGGAGAAGTTTTCCCCCGATAGAACAGCCAGTTTATAACCACGGATGAAAGAAGAGTTACCAATATGCTGAGAGAGTAAATCATGAAAAGCATAGCAGCAGAATAATTCGGGAAGAAGATCCTCAAAATGAGAAGATAAACTGGCAACCTAGCACTACAACTCATGAATGGGGCGATCAATATCGTGACGAGCCTTTCTTTTGGGTCATCGATCGATCGAGTGGCCATAATTGAAGGCACGTTACAACCAAATCCAAGAATAAGAGACATGAAAGCTCTCCCACTCAGCTTGAACTTTTCCATGATTCTATCCATCACAAAAGCGGCTCTTGGAAGATAACCACTTTCCTCCAAAAAGCCGAGGGCCAGAAACATTGCAAAAATGTTGGGAACAAACACCAAAACACTTCCCACACCGCCGACTATACCATCGGCAAGGAACGAAGTGAAGAGATTCTCACCGAAGGAATTTACTAAAAAGGATCCCAAGTGAGAAAAAGCTGAATCCAACAAATCGGCAAAGACCTGAGCGATATCAAATGTGAATTTGAACACAAGATACATTAGAGCAAAAAACAAGGGAAAGGCGAGGAATTTGTGCGTCAATACATGGTCTATAGCTTCGGACAAGGAAAAAGGTTTTCCCAT
Organism: Thermotoga sp. KOL6; assembly: GCF_002866025.1. Classification (NCBI taxonomy): domain Bacteria; kingdom Thermotogati; phylum Thermotogota; class Thermotogae; order Thermotogales; family Thermotogaceae; genus Thermotoga; species Thermotoga sp. KOL6. Next base: position 28,059 of record NZ_LNDE01000003.1, on the reverse strand, counting down.
AGCGTTTGAATAGGCTTCTTTTATGACATTCTCGATGTATTCCCTTTTTTTCTTGGAGATGAGGAGACGGTAACCTATTCTTTCTTCTTCATCGAGCTCGGGTAAACCCATCTTCACTCCTTCTTTGTAAAATTCTGGATCACCAGAAAGGTACTTCAAGGCAAAATATCTTGGACTCACTTTTATTCTTTTACTGTGAAGGAATCTCTCAATTTGAGATATCCTGCGTTCTATATCATCCCCGTATCTTATCAATATTCTGTGAAGAACATCTTCTTTCTGGGAGTAATCTACTATTTTTTCCTTGAGTTCTTCGATTCCTTCTCCTGTAACGGATGAAGTGAAGACAACCGGGACTCCCAAATGCTTCTGGAGCTCATATCTGTCGATTTTAATTCCAACTTTTTTAGCTTCGTCTATTGCAGTGAGGGCTAATATCACCTTTTTTTCCATTTCCAATATTTCGAGTAATAGGTATAAACTCTGTTCAGGATTGACGGAGTCCCCTACAACAACCACGATATCTGCATTTCCTTTTAAAATGTAATCACGCGCTATTTTTTCGTCCATGGAGGAGTATCCCAGAGAATACGTTCCAGGGAGATCGACAAGATGAATCTTGTATCCTTCGTAATCGAAAAAGCCTTCTTTTTTCTCGACTGTGACACCTGGCCAATTGGCAACGTACTGCTTCGTTCCTGTTAAAGCGTTGAAAAGGCTAGTTTTTCCAACGTTTGGACAACCTGCAAGAGCAACTTTGATCGTTTGGAGAGAGGCTTCTTTTTCACGAATCGAACTTTTCAGGGCCATTTCCGATCCTCCTCACCCAAATCTTCATGGCCTCTCCTCTTCCAAGAGCAATACGTCTGTTTTCGATGTAATACGTACCACCGGAAACGCGTATTCTTTTACCTTTTTCTATTCCTAAAGCCCTCATCCTGAGAGCAAAATTTCTTCCACCTCTCATTGCCACAACTTCGTAAATGCCGTCTCTCGCTATGAGAAGAGGAACAACCTCGGATAGCACTTCCACTTCTATATTCTCAGCATCTCTTTTTCTTAGAGTAATGTTTCTTTGTCCTACTCTACAGACAATAGGATCTCCAAAGGGCGCCACCTGAACAATCTCAACCTCTTCGCCCGGTACGAATCCCATCCCTACAAGTTTTTCATGAGTATCTCCATGGAAATCCAAGTTTTTAATTTTTGCACGAAGACCAGGTACGAGATCTGAAAGCCTCATCTTTTTTCCTCCTTTTTGAGAATCATTCTCAACATTGTACAGAGAAATTATATCACCGAAATTCCGTTTTTCTCAATATATGCAAATATTATATAAGCTTTCTGACAAGTTTTATAGCATTTTGAGGGCATACTTCGTGGCAGACATAACATCTTATGCACTTTTGATAATCGATCTCTTGCTTGGAGATATCAATCGCTGAGGCAGGACACCTTTCTTCACACAGCCTACATTTTATACATCTTCTCTTGTCTATGCTGGGGTATTTAACGAAGAATCTCGAAAATGCTCTGGAGAATCTTTCGAAGGTGGACACAGTCGAAGGAAGTTGAATAGTAGAAGAAAATGAACCAAAGACTTCGTATTCAGGTGTGACCATCCTCCTTCGTGCATTTTTCACTGTGTAAACAAGATGATCTATACCAAGAAAGGAACATATAGCGTCGTCTAAGGCAAAGGCATTCCTTGATACTGCTATGATTCCAAAGTTTTTCTTCCTTCCATTTGTTGGACCGTTCCCTTCCATACCCTCGATACCATCCAGAACTGTCAAGATAGGAGAAACGATTCGATGTATATCTATCAAAAGATTAGCGAAATCATCGTAATTCTTTGCGCGCATGTGCCAAGAAGATTTCTCCAACCCCGTTACACATCCGAAAGTGTTTTTTACCCCAAGAGTCATTACCATTTGAGAATGAGTTTTGAACTTTGGAAGATTAACTACTTTATCAGCCTCAAGAACTTTCCGTGAGATTTTTATTTTTCTGAATATTTCCCCGTTCACTTCGATAGGATCGTCCAAGGGAGTGAGAGGAACCTTGAGTTCTTCACAAACCTCTTCAACTCTTGTAACTTTCACCACTCTTTTGAAATTGCTGAACGCCGGGCTATCTCCAACAAAAGGTTGTACACCCTTGTCTAGCAAATATTCGAGAACTGTTCTCAAGATTGTTGGATGGGTTGTGGCAGCTTCCTCTGGTTTTCTGGCAGCGATTAAATTTGGTTTCACAAGAACACGATCTCCTCTGGAAAAGAGATTGGAAAAGTGAGTGTTTAGAAGCTCTAGAAGCTTTAAACGTGCGCTTTCGTAATCCTTTGCGTTCAGGATCCAGACCTTTTCCAGAGGATTTCCCTCCCATCCTTTATAATTTCAATACCTGGGGGTACGTTTAAATTGCTTTCTTTCAAAATTTCAAGAATGAGATCTTTTGGCAAGGCGGTCTCTATCCATATTTCAGATACATCTATATCTTTCAGATCACGTGCGGCGATTCTTTGGAGAGCTTTTTCTATTCCTTTCACATATTTTTCTTTATCCACCCTTATCACCTCAAAACAAAAGGGGGCAAAAGCCCCCGGTAATGTTTCCTTTCGAACGTTCAGAAGTTGATTTCAAAGTTCGCTCCAACGGGAACAGAGATCACACTATTCTTTCCATAGATCCTCATTTCAACACCTGCGCCGAACCCAACAATGAAATCCTCAAAATATTTGCTGTAGTTGACACCTGCTCCGAACATCCATCCGAATCTGTCAAGAGCGATTTTTTCCCACGGCCAGCTTGCTCCACCGAACCCTCTTATGACTATTCTGGACTCTCTGTCAAGCTCGACAGAATACTTGAAAACGGCGAAGAGGTCAACAGCGGCTTGGCTCGGTGTTGCATCTACAGAAAACAGCGGAGAAGCAGTAGAATCAATAAGGTATGCGAATCCCAGCCCAAGACCCAGCTCCATGTTTTCCGCCACTGGATAAGTGAGATCCAATCCTAGGTCAAAGTAGCTAGCTGCGGTTGCTTCAACGGTTGTGGGAGTTGAAGAAACACTAACGGTGAAATTGTAATTTCCAAAGAAACTGAGTTTCAAATCCTCCATAGAGAAGGCGAACAAACCTGCTGCGACGATTACAAGCAGCGCCACAAAAAATTTTTTCATGAAAGCTCCCTCCTCTTAATAGATTTTTCACATTCGATTATAACACACTGAAGTGGTAAAATTTCAACTTAGAGGTGGTAATTTTGAGTCCTGAGAAGTTTCTGTTGATGTATGCCAAAAGGTATTGGTATCTTTTTCTTGTAGGCACATTACTTTCCTTGATTCTTACGATACTGGAAGTACTACCGCCTCGCCTTATGAAGACGGCAATTGATGCTTTCCTCACGGGACGGGGGTTATCATCAGCCGATCGTTTCCACGGAGTTGTCTCGATAGCTCTTGCTATACTCGGAATACGGGCTCTTTCTTTCCTTTTTGGATTCGCTAGTAGCTATGTAACAGGTTATGCAGGAGCAAAGATAGTCTTTCTCATGAGAAAAGATGTGTTTTCCCATGTCATTTCTCTTCCATATTCTTTTTTCACAAGAACGCCTTCTGGGACCATCACGACGAGAATAGTCAATGACACTCAGAACATTCAAGAATTTTTCTCTTCTGTTGTTACAAGTGTGATAATGGACGTCCTTCTTTTGGGAGCAGTGATCTTTTCGTTAGTTCAAATCAGTAAAGAACTTTTCGGTCATGTTTACTATCTTCTTCCACTCGTGGCGGTTTCCATTCTGCTTTTCCGATACTTCGACAGGAAAGCTTACAGGAAAGTCAGAACCAACCTTGCTCGGCTCAATGCATTCTTGGCGGAACACATAGCTGGTGTGAGTATCATCAAGATCCTGAATCTTGAGAAATACAAAGAGAAAGAGTTTTCAAAGGTTTCATCCGACTACTACAAATCTTTGATGGAACAACTATATGTTTTTGGTATTTTCAGACCGCTAATGGATTTTCTTTACTTCTTGGGTGTCAGCCTCATTATATGGTACGGCGCGAAGTATGTAACGAACAAAACACTTGGTTTTGGAGTTCTCTACGCTTTTGTGTCCTATCTTGACATGTTCTTCAGACCCTTGAGAGATCTTTCTGAAAAGTACGATATAATCCAGAACTCCATGGCTTCTTCCGAGAAAATAGTGAATCTTTTGAAAGAAAAGAGAGAGTTCATTGGGAATCCAGATGGGCCGCGTCGGATTTTTAAGGGTTTTCTACGTTTCGAAAATGTTTGGTTCTCCTACAATGGAAATGATTGGATTCTGAGAGATGTGAATCTGGACTTTCACCCTGGAAAGCTTTATGCAATAGTTGGAGAAACAGGTGCCGGGAAATCTACGTTGATGAGTCTTATCAACGGTCTTTACGTGCCGCAGAGAGGAACCATATACATCGACAATATTCCTCTGCTCGAATACAACCTGAGATTCGCCAGAAAGCAGATAGCTGCTGTCCCTCAAGATGTTCTACTTTTCAGCGGTACGATTTTGGATAACATACGTCTCTTCGATGAAACAATTTCGGAGAACCAGGTTCTGGAGGCCTTAGAGAGAGTTCATGCATTGGACATAATAGAAAGATTGCCAGGTGGTATATATTACGAGATTGTGGAAAGAGGAACCACGCTTTCCGCAGGAGAAAGACAACTTATCGCTCTCGCCCGGGCGGTCTTATTCGATGCTAAAATTTTCATCCTTGATGAGGCAACCAGCAATGTGGACGTGATAACGGAAATGAGAATTCAGGAATCTCTGAGGGAACTTTCGCGCGAAAGAACGGTGATAATGATCGCTCACAGGCTTTCTACTGTAAAAGACGCAGACGAAATAGTAGTGGTTCATGAGGGGAGAGTTGTAGAAAGAGGAAGGCACTCTGATCTCCTCAAAAAGAAAGGTGTGTACTACAAGCTTTACCAAATTCAATTTGAGAGTGTTTGAGGAGGGAAACAAATATGGAGCGAATTGAGAAAGTAACGGAGCTAATCAATGAAAAGGGTGCAGACGCTTTTCTCGTGGTGAACATTGAAAACTCTTCGAGAGCTTCTTCGTTCTATTTTTCAGGATTTACCGGTTCTTTCTCAATCATTCTCATTTCTGAGAACGCTAAGATTCTTATCACCGACCCGAGATACACCAGCCAGGCTAAACAGGAAACCGATTTTGAAGTGAGGGAGGTAAGAAACGGTGATTTTGTCGAGGTTTTAAAGACCGTGGTAAGCGATCTTAATTTGAAAACAATCGCTCTCGAAGAGGAAAGACTATCTTTGGCTTTGTTTAGGAGGATTTCAACTGCTCTCGGAAAGAGAAAGTTTGTCGGTTTTGACGAGGAAGTAAAACGTTTGAGGATGATAAAAGATGAAAATGAAATCGAGGCGATAAAACAAGCCATAGAGATCTCTGAAAGGGCATTTCTTGAAACTGTTCAGCAGATAAAAGCGGGTATGACGGAAAAGGAAATAGCCGCTCTTCTCGAATACAATATGAGAAGAGAGGGAGCCGAAGGGACGGCTTTTGATACAATAGTAGCTTCTGGTTGGCGATCTGCACTTCCCCATGGGAAAGCATCAGAGAAAGTTGTGGAGAGGGGAGACGTGATTGTTGTGGATTTCGGAGCAGTCTATGAAAACTACTGTGCGGACATCACTCGTGTTGTTTGTATTGGTGAACCTTCTGACCGCGTAAGAGAAATACATGAAATCGTTCTGGAGGCACAGGAAAGGGCTCTCAAAAACGCCAAAGCAGGTTTGACGGGAAAGCAGCTCGATTCTATAGCGAGAGATTACATATCGGAGAAAGGATATGGAGAGTTCTTCGGACACAGTTTAGGGCACGGAATAGGTCTTGAGGTTCATGAAGGTCCTGTGGTGAGCTTTAGGAATGACTCTCCTCTTCCTGAAAATGCTGTTGTCACGATAGAGCCTGGAATTTATCTGGAAGGTGAATTTGGAATTAGGATAGAAGAGGATGTGGTTTTGAAAGAGCAAGGATGTGAAATACTCACCACACTACCAAGATCTATTTTCGTTGTCTGAGATCGTCCAAAAGCTCTCGCACTGTTTTTTTAAAAACAGGGTGTACAAAATTTGGAGCTATTTCACACAGGGGTTCCAACACGAAAAACCTGTTGTGGGCATCAGGATGTGGTATGACCAAGTCTTTTTCCCTAACAACGAGTTCATTGTAGAATATAATGTCTAGGTCTATAATTCTGGGTCCCCACTTTCTTGTCCTCTTTCTTCCCATCTCTTTTTCTATGCTCAAGAGTGTTTCTAGAAGACCTCTGGGGGATAGAGACGTATTTGCAAGACAAACAGCGTTCAAAAACTTTGGCTGGTTTACATAACCGTAAGGTTCCGTCTCTACTATTGTTGAGATCTTTTCTATCGAGAGACCTTTTTCTTTCATTTTTTCGATAGCGGTTTCTATGTTCGCTTTTCTATTTCCAAGATTGCTTCCTAGCGCTATCACTACCCTTGCCAGAGTATCGCCTCCATCATTTTGATTACCCTTTTGTTTGCCAAAACGTCGTGTACTCTCACTATGTTAACACCCTTCATTACACAATACGCTGTAACAGCTAGTGTGCCTTCTAATCTCTCTGATGGTGGAACATTACCAAGAGCGAGACCTATGAAAGATTTTCTTGAAGCACCAACAAGCAGTGGGAATCCAAATTCTTTAAAACTGTCTATTTTTCTGAGGATTTCGAGGTTGTCTTCGTATCTTTTACCGAATCCAATTCCTGGATCCAAGATAATCTGCTTGACATTTTTCGATACGAGGTCGTTTATTTTGGTACGAAAATATTCCTTTATTTCTCTTATCACATTTTCGTAAAATGGATTTTCTTGCATGGTCTTGGGAGTTCCTTTGATGTGCATTAACACGTAAGGAACATTGTTTTCCGAGACAACTTTAATGATTTCGGGATCGAACTGGTAACCGCTGATGTCGTTAACGATATCTGCTCCAGCTTCTATAGCTTTCAATGCGACTTTCCATCTGTAGGTGTCCACAGATATAGGAATGTTTGTTACAGCTCTAATAGCTTTTATCACGGGAATTACTCTCCTCATCTCTTCCTCTTCATCCACTGGATCCGATCCAGGGCGGGTGGACATACCACCCACGTCTATTATGTCAACACCTTCTTCTATCATTTTCTCAGCGGTTTTGACTGCTTCAGGCACGCTCTGTTTCCTCGAATCCGCAAAGAATGAATCGGGTGTCACGTTAATGATTCCCATTATCATGGTTCTGTCGAATACGATCTCTCTGTCCCACGGAGTTCTGTAGATCACTTTCATCCCTCCAGAATGAAATCACCTTTTTCTACACATGCGAAGGCATTGTGGTTGTGAATGCTCTCCATACTCTCTACGTACACCCTGTACCAAGCGATTCTGTTGTCCCTTTCCAGTTCCAGAGCAACATCCCTCGCCACGTCTTCAACGAACTTTGGGTTTTCATAAGCTCGTTCCGTAACGAACTTTTCATCAGGCCTTTTGAGAAGAGTATACAATGGTGAGCTCGCATTTCTCTCGGCTATTTCCACCAGATCTTCGAACCATATGAATTTTTTCGTTTTCACCTGTATTTCAACGAAAGCCCTTTGGTTGTGAGCACCGTGATCACTTATTTCTTTAGAGCACGGGCAAAGAGTGTGTACAGGAACTTTTACTCCTATTTTGAAAGAAAAGGTTTTGCTTCTTTCAGCTTCCACAAAACAATCTACTTTCAAAGGTGACATTTTACGAGTAACAGGGGATTCTTTCCACACGAAGTACGGGAAGTGAATCTCCAAGTGAGCTCTCTTTGCCTCCATTGTTACTATGAGGTCGTCCAATATTTCTTCGAAAACATGAGGAGTTATCATTTCCATCTTATTCAGAACTTCTATAAATCTGCTCATGTGTATTCCTCTTTTTTCTCTGTGAAGATCAACTGAACAATTTATGTGAGCAACTGTAGATTGATAACCGTTGTTTTTGAGTAAAACTTTTAAAGGCCAGTTCAGATCTTTTATTCCCACTTTTTTCAGAGGAACCATTCTATGATCCTTTTCGTTTTGAACATCTCTCAATCTTCCTCACCTCTGTATATTACCCCGCTTGTCTCCGTTTCCCAGAGTTCTATTTCCAGAAGATGTACTCCACGGCTTTCAAGCGGTTTAGAGAGTTGCTTCCAGATCCATATCGCCACGTTTTCCGTTGTTGGCTGCTCAAAAAGTTCATTCAGATATGTATGATCCAATTTCTTTATCACTCTCTCTTCTACGATTTTTTTCAGCTCTGAAAAATCTATGACCATTTTCTCTTCGTTCAAAGGACCTTCTACTTTGACCGCCAACCTGTAAGTGTGTCCATGCAATTTTTCACACTTTCCGTGGTATTTAGTCAGGTTGTGCGCTGCTTCGAAAGAAAATCTCTTCACCAATATCATTTTCTCACCTCTGCTACAGTACGTAATCTCCAAATTTTTCTACAGCTTTGTTGACAAAATTTTGAATCTCATCTCTCAGTTTGCGGCCTATTTCTATGCTTTCAAAATTGAAGTCCTTCACCGTTGTCTCCAGTATCTCAAAAACTTCTCTATCCAATTTTCCTTCTTCAACTTCTTCTTTTATAATGCCTAAAGCTTTCTCTGGATCCAAAGCGGAACGATAGGGACGTTTTTCCAACAAAGCTCCGAACACATCCGCTACTTGGATGATTTTATCTTCAAATGACATTTCTTCTCCCTTAAGTTTGAATGGGTATCCGGAACCGTCTACTCTTTCGTGGTGTCTTACTGCTGGAAGGAACCATTCTCTATCGCTTACGGGAAGCAGAATAAGGTAAGAAAAATACACATGCTTCTTCATCAAATTGAATTCTTCATCGCTCAACTTGGCGGGTTTTTCAAGGATTCTGTAACTTACACTTATTTTTCCTATATCATGGAAAAGCCCCGCAACAAAAAGAGTTTTTTCGTCTCTGCCAGCTGATTTGGCAAGGCCCTCTGCGATTTTTGCTACTCTCCAAGTGTGTTCACTGGTGAATTCACTTTTGGAGTCCACCACGAAAGAGACTACTTTCCCAAATTGGGAAATATCTTCCAAATTGTATTCTGGACAGTCGTCTGTGTAATCTTGAAGATAATCCGTTATAGTGAACTCGGTGAGAATGTGTTCGAGCTGCCAGCGAGCAAATTCCGTTTCCAACGTCTCCTTACAAGCTTCAAAAACCTCTGGAAAAAAGAAACTTTTCATCTCTTCAAGAGGTATCAAAATGGCTTTCGGATCAACATCAAGGTTGATGAGTGAGTATCGGGAAACTTGGTCCGATATGAACACGATGTTTGAAAAAACATCTTCTTTTTTCGATGATGTCAAATAAAGTGCAGGAAAATGATGTTTCAAAATGATTGGAGAGAGAAATTTAAACTTCTCCGTGTATTCGACAACAAAACTTCCCAAAATGGAGTGAAGATGAAGCGGTTTTCCTGGGGTATCTCTTGCGATTATGAAAGCGTCATCAATATTCTCCAATGGGATTTTCTTATCCCAAGGGAGAATCAGTCCGATATCATGAAACAATCCAGCAAGAAAAGCAGTTACGGTTTCCAAATGCAGTTTTTCTGCGATCCGAGCGGACAAAAAAGCCACTTGAAAGGAATGTTTCCCCAGAGACGGTATGGTTTTAAGCAAATTTGCAAGAATTTTTATCACTTTCTTCCACCTCGATTAGATTTTAACATGAAAAGTTCGGCTATTTCGTCGAAGAGACGGTCGCGGTTCTTTTCGTTCATTTCAAAGATAATAACACCTTTTTTGTTTTTCAATTTATCCAAGAAATTGTCTTTTGATTTTTTGATGGTGGCGATCACATCTTTTCCACTATCGAATGCTTTTTCAACGACTTGACGGAATTTGTCGGAGAAGAGTTCCATCTTTCCTATCTCATCGATTATCACAATATCCTTCTCCGCAATAGCCTTTTCTAAGGCCTTCACACCTATTTTTTCTAGATCCCTTAAGTTGACGCCGTATTTTCCAACACGAAACACTGATGGGAAACCTACTCTTGCCAGCAATCCTTCTTTTCCATCCAAGGTGAGAATTTTGAATCCCACTCTTTTTCCTGCTTCTCTGATTTCTTCAGTGTAAAAGCCTCCTGCGTTTTGCAGGAGGCGGGCGAGTTTCTTTATGAGTGTTGTTTTACCTACTCCCGGTCTCCCAGTGATGAGAATTATCATTTCAGCTCAACACTGTTTACCACTTTTCTGAATACACTCTCTAATCTTTTAAAATCTTCCTCTGGTGCATAGAAGCTCATGTAGAGATATTGACCATCTCTTTCAGGGAACTGAATTACCCAGTAGACAAAATTTTGTCCTGTACTGGGATCAGGCATGGAACTTTCCACGAAATTGAGTTCGTATTTTGGTGTGTGATACACCTCAGCGTTTTCAAGTGGAGTATCTTCGAAATGAGCTTCCGCAAAGATCAAATCTGAGATATCGAAAATGAAATAATGAATCCCTTCAGAGAGTTCATAGTAAGTGTAGCTAGGCACTTCTACGGTGAAAGAATCAGTTTCAACAGCTTTCATTACGGGTTCTTTTGAGAGCGTGAAAAATTTTTCATCTGCCTTTTTTCCATCCACATAAACAGTTACTCTCCAATTTCCTAAATCAGAGTCGTCCATTTTATTCATCGACACCCAGCTCCAAATGCTGTCATAGTGGTCATACCTTGTTTCCGTTACGGGGACAACAACGTAATAAACAGTTTCCCTGAGAGCGGATTTGGGATCGTACCATTCCCATTTGAGCACATGGGCATTTTCGAAAGTTTCGGTTGAGCTCCACATAACAACTCTTTTATCAAAGAGATTGAAAGTCTCATCAGTTGCAAAAGGTGTATCTTCATATATACTCCTGCAGAATATTGTTTCAGTCACCGAAACTTCTTCCAAAGGGAATGTCGCAAGTTCACCCGAAATCTTTTCGAAAGCAACAGAAGTTCCATCAGTTGCGGAGAAGGGATCTTCTTCGTCTGTGAACGAGAGATACAGTTTGTTATCATTGAATCTACCTTTTAAAGCTCCGTCCCAGAATCCCGCCGGACCAAGTTTTCCGGATGAATCTCTTTGTTTCCACCATCCGAAAATGTTGTTTTCTATGATAACACCCTCCATAATTTTCCCCTTAAAAGTCCCAGTGACATAGTTACGATTCTGGGAAATATCGAGCGTACCGTCTTTAGACTTCCAACTACTCAAATGAAAACCTTCATTCATGCTAACAGAGGAAAGAATTTTTTCAAGTGTTTGTACATCTTCCTGAGAGGGATTACCCACCACGAAACTCCAAATGACGAGGTCTTTCATGCCAATAGGAAACGTTTTGATGGTAAATACAAGATTGTTTCCTTCGAGCTTATAATATCTACCCGTGAGATCTTGCCAGCTTGTTTCTCCTTGATCGACAATCGTGGCATTCTGAGATAAACTGGAGATCAAAGAGTCTTCAGCGTCTACATCGTAGATAAAAAAGATACCTACTCCTTCAGTTAAAGTTTGATTGGCTGTGTTTCCTTTGAACGAACCTGACGAATTCACTCCTAAGGGTGGTGCTTCCTGCCAATCCGAAGGCTGTCGCCACACAACAGGTCCAAAACTTCTTTCAATCCATTCTTGAGATAATCCTAAAATTGCCAAAAGGAACAAACTGATCAATAAGAATTTTCTCACAATAAAACCTCCTCGATTTGAATTGACAAACCTATTAAATCACTTTTTACTTCAAATTACAAGCTACTTTGACTAGTTCGTACTCTCTCGTTCCAAGGCCTATTTCTTCTGCGTACTCTAGTTGGGTCTTCCACGTCACATTTGGGTGAACCTCGAGGAACGGATCTTTTCCTGTTTTTTGAAGTACAAGGTCTATGCATGCTTGATCCAATGCTACTGGATCTGTACTCACAGCGATGCCGATATCCGGTGCAACGGGTGGTTTATTCATGTTCCAACAATCGCAATCGGGTGAGATGTTCATTATGAATGATATGAACACGGCCCTTTTATCTTTCAGCGCCGCTTTCGCGTATTCTGCCATCTTTTTACTCAGAGAATCTGTTGAGCTATCCCACTTTGGAGACATGGCTCCGTAAGAACACATAGCGATGCATTGACCGCATCCAATGCACTTTTCATAGTCTATCTTGGCCACCTTTGTCACCGTGATGGCACCTACAGGGCAGAATTTGGCACATATACCACAAGCAACACAATTTTCTTCTTCAACGTACGGTTTCGAATCGGAGTGTTGTTCTAGTTTGCCTGCTCTGGAAGCACTTCCCATTCCTACGTTTTTGATCGTTCCACCGAAACCAGTTGCCTCATGACCTTTGAAGTGTGTCACCGCTACTATCACATCTGCCAAAGCAATGGCAGCACCTATTTTGGCTTCTTTCACGTAATTTCCATTTATTTTCACTTTGATTTCATCAGCTCCTCTCAAACCATCTGCGATGATGACAGGGGCTCCCGTAACCTCGTACGTGAAACCGTTCAAATAGGCATTTATAAGGTGATCCACCGCATTGGATCTGTGACCGGTGTAGAGAGTGTTGGCATCGGTTAAAAAGGGTTTACCACCGAGTTTTTTTATCTCATCCACGATGATTTTTAGGTATTGGGGCCTAATGAAAGCAAGATTGCCGTATTCCCCAAAGTGGAGCTTTACTGCCACAAAATTTCCTTCCTTCACAATGTTCTCTAACTCTACTTTTTTGAGCAAAATTTCGAGTTTTTGGAGCATATTCATGTTCGGATTAGTTGTCATATCGGTGAAATAAACTTTAGCTGGCATCTGTTTCCCTCCTTTCTTGAAAATTAAAGAGGGAACCCCAAAGGGCTCCCCTGAATATATGTTTTTCTGAAAAAATTCTACCACAATTATCCATTTTTTGATGATGCGATTTGGCACCATTTTTTCAAGTGTTTCATACCTCAGTTTTTTTTGACTCATCCGTGAGATTGTTGATATACGTTGGAAAGAACGTCGCAGTTTTAATTTCACTGTAATTTGTTGTAATTGAGAGAAAACATGAGAAATTGGATGATAATAACCTATAAATCCGTATAACTCCGCATAAACGTCTATCATCACCAATAACGATTCTTGGATTTTTTGAAACAATTCATTAGAATTTCTTTCTGAGGAAGATACAATTTCTTTGATGGAGGTGATAGGTGATGAGACGATTGATTTTATCTTTTCTGTTGATCTTTTTCCTAGTCGGTGTTTTAGCAGCGTCTCAACTGGAAATCTTCAGTTGGTGGACAGCCGGAGGAGAAGCAGAAGCTTTAGAGGCTCTTATAAAAGTTTTCAACAAACATTATCCGGATGTTGAAGTTATCAACGCAACAGTTGCGGGGGGAGCTGGTACTAACGCAAAGGCGGTTTTGAAAACGAGAATGTTAGGCGGGAATCCTCCTGATTCGTTTCAAGTTCACGCTGGCATGGAGTTAATCGATACGTATGTTATACCAGGTTATATGACCCCTATCACTAATCTTTTGAAAGAGTGGGGCGTAATAGATAAGTTCCCGAAGGGGATTCTTGAAATGTGTAGCTACAAAGGAGAAATTTACTCAGTGCCTGTAAATGTTCATAGAGGAAATGTTGTATTCTACAACAAAAAAATAGCGGAAGAAATAGGTATGAAAGAACCTCCTGAAACCTGGGATGAATTCATTACGTATCTTCAGAAAGCTAAAGAAAAGGGATATATTGGTCTAGCACTTGGTGATAAAAATAAGTGGCCTGCCCTTCACCTTTTTGAAACGATTCTTCTTGGTGTCCTCGGCCCAAATGATTACAACGGATTGTGGAAAAATGAAGTTTCATTCAGAGATCCTCGTATAAGAAGAGCTTTTGAAATAATGGATAGACTACTTGATTATGTCAACGAGGACCACGCCGCTCTTGCATGGCAAGATGCTACAAGACTTGTCTATGAAGGAAAAGCCCTTGCAAATATTATGGGAGACTGGGCAGAAGGATATTTAAAATCGGTTGGATGGGAACCTGGTAAAGATTTCGGATGGTTTGCTGTTCCAGAGACTCAGAATGCCTTCATGGTTGTATCTGATACCTTTGGGCTACCCAAAAACGCTCCTCATAAGGAAAATGCTGTGAAATGGCTTAAAATAGTTGCTTCTGTTGAAGGACAAGATGCTTTCAATCCAATAAAAGGTTCTATCCCTGCCCGTTTAGATGCCGATAGAAGCAAATACGATATTTATCTGCAGTGGTCAATGGAAGATTTTGCAACAAAGGCACTTTCACCGTCAATAGCTCACGGTTCAGCTGCTCCCGAAGGTTTTGTGACAGCTCTCAATGATATTATCAATAGATTTGTTACTACAAGGGATATAGACAGTGCTTTAGAAGAACTGCTCATTGCCGCTGAAGACGAAGGCTATCTCACTGAGTAACCGAAACAAAATAATGGGCTGCCCCGTGCAGCCCTTTTTTCAAGGATGTAAGCCAAACGGGGAGGGTAGCGTTTTTGAGGAAGAAAACAAAAATAATAGGAATTTTCATAGTTCTTCCTTCGATAGTAGCAATAGCTATTTTTGTTTACGGTTTCATTAGTTGGACTTTCAGAGTTTCAACTTCCGATTGGAACAGTTTTTCCAAACTTGCTAGGGGTATGTACAGATTTGTGGGTTTTAGAAATTATGAAAGGCTCTTCATGGACAAAAGATTTATCACCGATCTTTGGAATTTGCTGTTCTTCACGCTTATGTTTATGTTCGGAAGCATAGCTCTTGGTTTAATACTTGCGTTGTTAGTTGATAAAGGAGTTAAGGGATCTAGGGTATTTCAGACGATATTTCTTTATCCTATGGCTGTAGCTTTTGTTGTTACTGGTACGGTTTGGGGATGGATCTTCAATCCTGGAATAATACCGGATAGCCCTTCTGGAATAAACCTTTTGATGAAAGGACTGGGATTTGAAAGCCTAATGTGGAAGTGGTACATTTCCACGGAGCATATTGGACCTTTCAATTTAGCGTTGATACCAGTAGCAATTGCTGCTATATGGCAGATGTCGGGATACGTTATGGCACTCTATTTGGCTGGATTGAGAAGCATTCCACAGTCGATAATCGAAGCGGCAAAAGTGGATGGAGCTTCATCTTGGAAAATGTTCTGGAAAGTGAAAATACCTATGCTGAAGCCTGTAACTTTGAGTGCAATGATAATTCTTGGACATATATCCCTAAAAGTTTTTGACCTTATCTATGCAATGACTGGAAGCGGCCCCAACAATGTAACAGACATGCCAGCTATATACATGTTCGAACTAACGTTCCGATCGAACAAATACGCTTTGGGTTCGGCCATCTCAATTTTGATGCTTCTTGCGGTTGCGATTGTAATCGTTCCTTATCTTGTTTCAGCTTTTAAAAAGGAGTGAAGAAGAGGAATGAGCAAAAAAGCAGACATTGTTATAACTTATATTTTATTAGTTTTGTTCTCGGTTTTTTTTCTAACACCCATATATGTTTTGCTTGCCACATCCTTGAAGAGTTTTAAAGAAGTCTCTATTTCAGCCATGTGGAAATTACCTTCTAGACCTTCTTTTGAAGGATTTGTGGAAGCTTTCAATAAACTTAAGATGAATTTAAAAAACAGTTTTTTAATGGTTATCCCTGCTACTGTGATTTCTTCATTTCTTGGTTCAATAAACGGTTATGTATTTTCTAAAGTGAAATTTAAATGGTCTAATTTAATATTTGCCATTATCCTCTTTGGAATGTTTATACCCTATCAAAGTATTTTGTTTCCTTTAATAAGATTTCTTCAGAGTATAAAGCTCTATGGAACAATTCCTGGTCTCGTGATCACACATGTAATATACGGTATACCGATCACTACTCTGATCTTTAGAAATTACTATATGGAGGTTCCCGATGAACTTGTGGAAGCTGCGAATATCGATGGAGCAGGTTTTTTCAAGACTTACTGGAAGATATTGTTACCTATCTCCATCCCCGCTTTTGTAGTAGTTGTAATATGGCAGTTTACCAGCATTTGGAATGAATTCCTTTTTGCGGTGACAATAACAAACGATCCTACGAAACAACCTGTTACCGTAGCGCTTGTTAACTTGGCAGGAAGTCAAGTTGTTCAATGGAATGTTCAGATGGCGGGAGCCATACTCACTGCTCTTCCAACTTTGATAGTTTATATATTTCTCGGGAAATACTTCATAAGAGGACTTCTTGCAGGTTCTGTAAAGGGTTGAAAGGAGGGCTCTTTTTGCAAAAGAAGTTGAATCCACGATCAATGAAACAAGAAAACAAGAGAATGATTCTGAGGTACTTGATAGAAAGCGGCCCTCATAGCAGAGTAGAGATCGCGAGAAAGACGGGGCTTGCTCAAAGTGCAACGTGGAGAATAACAGAAGAACTCTTAAACGAAGGTTTAATCGAGGAGAAAGGTATGACTATCGGCCGGAGGAGAAGGGCTACGACTTACGGTCCAAGAAGATCTTTTGTCACTGCGATCATATACAATGTTGAGGTTTTAGAAACACTCGTTGCAGTGGGCTTTTTGGATGGTGCTTGGAGAATAGTAGAGAGATTTCCTACCCCAGAAAACATCGGAGAATTCGTAAAAAGAGTAAAAGAATCTTACAAGAGAGTTATCAAAAATTATACACTCGATGAAAGAGTGTCAAAAGTTGTCTTTTCACTTCCAGGAATTGTGAACACCGAGAGAGCTGTCCTCGTACACGCGCCGAATCTCGGATGGCGAAACGTTGACTTTCAAAAGGAGTTTCAGGATCTAAATATAGACATTCTCGTAGAAAACGATTCGAATCTTTCCTTGCTCGCAGAAGTGTTTTTCTCACAAGATGTTAAAAAATCGGCTGTTTCTTTCTTTCTTTACTTTGGTGAGGGTATCGGTGGAGCAATTTCGGTGAACGGAAACGTGGTGAGGGGAAAGAATTTCGCGGCAGGTGAGGTCGGACAAGTTATCATCGATGTGAATAAATTACGAGTGGTGGAAGAATTCCTTTCTGTTTCAAAGTTGATAAAAAAAGTGGAGAAATTTGTGAATCTTCAAGGAGAATCCTTGGAAGAAAAATATAGATATCTCAAACGATTGTGGTTTTCAGGAGACAACAATGTGAAAAGAGTAATGGAAGATTACCTTTATTATGTGGCAATTGTCCTGAGAAATGTTATATACTTTCTCAATCCAGGTGTGATTGTTCTTGGAGGAATAGTGAACGATTTGTGGGATACATTCAGTTCTTTCATAAAGAAAGAGTTAGAGAAGATAACCGACAGGGAGGTAGCTAATGTCATCATCAGAGATACGATTTTCAAAGAAGTTCCTCCGTCTCTCGTTGGAGCCAACGTTTTGGCCATTGAGGAATTTTTAAAAAATATGAGTTAGTTACCCCATTTCTTATAAGGAGGTGTTTTTATGAAACGTTTCGTTGTTCTTCTGTTGATCCTCACTGTTTTCGCTCTCGCCTTGGCCCAAGTGTCTTTGCCACGTGAGGACACTGTCTACATTTCAGGAGCTTTGTGGTCAGCTACCACTTGGAATCTCTATGCGCCTCAGTCGACGTATGGTACGGATCAATTCTTGTATCTTCCTGCTTTCCAATATGATCTTGGTAGAGACGCATGGATCCCCGTCATTGCAGAAAGGTACGAATTCCTTGATGACAAAACTCTAAGAATCTACATCAGACCTGAGGCGAGATGGAGCGATGGAGTTCCCATCACGGCAGATGATTTTGTTTACGCTTTAGAATTAACAAAGGAACTCGGAATAGGTCCAGGTGCGGGTTGGGATACCTACATCGAGTACGTTAAAGCCGTGGATACCAAAGTAGTCGAGTTCAAAGCAAAAGAAGAGAATTTGAATTACTACCAGTTCCTCGCTTATTCTCTGGGAGCACAACCGATGCCTAAACATGTGTATGAAAGAGTCAGGGCACAGATGAACATAAAAGACTGGCTCAACGACAAACCTGAAGAACAGGTTGTTTCAGGTCCCTATAAGCTCTACTATTACGATCCCAACATCGTTGTCTACCAGAGAGTCGATGATTGGTGGGGCAAAGATATCTTTGGACTTCCAAGACCGAAATACTTGGCTAATCCCATTTACAAGGACAATCCAAGCGCCAGCTTGGCGGTTGAAAGAGGAGATGTTGATTGGGCTGGGCTCTTCATTCCAAGTGTTTGGGAACTCTGGGAAAAGAAAGGTCTTCCTATTGGCACATGGTACAAGAACAAACCATATTTCTTGCCCGATGGTCTTGATCTCGTGTATGTGAACAACACGAAACCCGGTCTCTCAGATCCTGCTGTGAGAAAAGCCATAGCCTACGCTATCCCCTACGAAGAAATGCTCGTGAAAGCATACTTCGGATACGGTAGTCAGGCACATCCTTCCATGGTCATCGACCTCTTCGAACCCTACAAGCAGTACATAGATTACGATCTTGCCAGAAAAACATGGGGTACAGAAGATGGGCGAATACCGACTAACCTCGAAATGGCGAACAAGATACTCGACGAAGCGGGCTATAAGAAAGGGCCCGATGGTATAAGAGTAGGGCCCGATGGGACAAAGCTTGGTCCTTACACGATATCTGTTCCTTACGGTTGGACTGACTGGATGATGATGTGTGAAATGATCGCAAAGAACTTGAGAAGTATCGGTATCGATGTAAGAACCGAATTCCCAGACTTCTCAGTTTGGGCAGACAGAATGACAAAGGGTACCTTTGATCTCATCATATCTTGGAGTGTTGGACCAAGCTTTGATCATCCGTTCAACGTCTACAGATTCGTTCTCGACAAGAGATTGTCCAAGCCCATAGGTGAAGTTACCTGGGCTGGCGATTGGGAAAGGTACGACAACGATGAAGTTGTAGAACTTCTTGACAAAGCAGTTTCTACCCTCGATCTGGAAACGAGAAAGCAGGTCTACTTCAGACTTCAAGAGATAGTCTACAGAGATTTGCCATCCATTCCGGCGTTCTATGGAGCTCACTGGTATGAATACTCGACGAGGTACTGGATCAATTGGCCAAACGAGGACAATCCTGCTTGGTACAGACCGGCCCCCTGGCATGCGGATACATGGCCCACTTTGTTTGTGATTTCCAAGAAGAGCGATCCACAACCAATTCCTTCCTGGCTTGGAACAGTGGATGAAGGCGGAATAGAAATACCGACTGCAAAGATATTTGAAGATCTTCAGATGGCAGGCAAATGATTTTCTCCCCCGGTCCTTCGGGGCCGGGGTTTTAAAAACTGAACGGGGAGTGAGAGATAGATGGGATCAAAGTCCATGCTCAAGTATCTTCTGAGAAGATTCATTTTTCTTTTAGTTACCTATATAGTTGCGACAACGATCGTATTTATTTTGCCAAGGGCTATACCTGGAAATCCTTTGGCGCAATTGTTGTCTAATCTTTCCAGAGTCGCTCAAGCCAATCCTGAAGCGATAAGGGCGGCTGAAAGAAATTTGATGGAAGAATTCGGTTTAGGAAAACCGTTGTATATTCAATACATTGAGTTCATTGGGAAGGCATTAAGAGGAGATCTTGGAACGTCGATTACTTATTACCCCAGAAAGGTGATAGACCTGATCATACCTGTTATACCGTGGACGTTAGCGCTTTTGCTTCCAGCAACGATTGTGGCATGGATCCTTGGAAACAGTCTTGGGGCGTGGGCTGCTTACAGAAGAAACACATGGATAGATAAAGGTGTTCTTACGGCATCGCTCATATTGTCTCAAATACCGTACTACTGGCTCGGAATGATTTTTATCTTCTTTTTCGGTGTGAAGCTCAACTGGCTACCTGTTCAAGGTGCTTACTCCCAGGGTACCATTCCAAGTCTCAGCTGGTCTTTCTTCATAGATGTGGCAAAACATTACATCCTTCCCTTCCTGTCGATAGTCGTTTCTGCTATGGGTGGCTGGGCAATCGGAATGAGGCTTATGGTCATATACGAGCTTGGAAGCGATTATGCTATGTTTTCTGAGTACTTAGGAATGAAAGACAGAAGGATTTTCAGATATGTGTTCAGGAATTCTCTTCTCCCACAAATAACAGGACTCGCTTTAAGTTTGGGGGGAGCATTGGGAGGCGCTCTGATTACTGAGATCGTGTTCAATTATCCCGGAACGGGATATCTGTTGTTTAGAGCTTTAACTACGCTTGATTATCCGTTGATTCAGGGGATCTTTGTGATTCTTATCGCGTCTATCTACATTGCCAATTTTGTGGTGGACTTCCTCTACGCCTTGATAGATCCAAGAATAAGAATAGGACAGGAGGCATGAGATATGTTTTCGGCGATGATAAGACCTCTTTTCAAAAACAAGAAATTCATAATAGGATTCTCAATTTTCTTGTTATTCCTATTCCTGGGAATTTTTGGACCAGTTTTCTACAGAGTTGATCCAACGGAAATGACATGGGATGTCGAACAACCACCTTCATTAACTCATCCGCTTGGAACAGATACTTATGGAAGAGATATACTTGCTCAACTCCTGCATGGAATACGTTCTTCTCTCTACATAGGATTTCTGGCTGCTATTATCTCTCTCGTAATAGGAACAATCATAGGTAGTTTTTCAGCAGTTAAGGGAGGTATCGTCGACGACACTTTAATGGCTTTAACGAACATAGTACTAACTACTCCTTCCATTCTAATCGCAATCCTGATAGCGAGTTACTTGAAAGTTCGAAGCATAGAAATGGTTGCGGTCATATTGGGTTTGTTTCAATGGCCGTGGTTTGCAAGGGCGATAAGAGCGCAACTCATGAGTGTGATGTCTAGAGAGTATGTGTACCTCTCGGTAATGGCTGGGTATTCAGACCTTAGGCTTGTAATAGAAGATCTGATTCCCACTATAGCGACTTACGCTTTCATGTCCTTCGTTCTTTTCATAAACGGCGGAATAATGGGAGAGGCTGGTTTGAGTTTGATAGGTCTTGGACCAACACAAGGAATTTCTCTTGGGCTCATGCTTCAGTGGGCAGTCTTAATGGAAGCTGTGAGAAGAGGGTTGTGGTGGTGGTTCGTACCACCAGGAGTTGCAATTGTGGCACTGACCTCATCTTTGCTTGTCATAAGCACTGCAATGGACGAAGTTTTCAATCCACGCTTGAGGGAGGAGTGAACATGAAGGAAATTCTTCTGAAAGCGGAGAACGTAAGGGCTTACTATAAATTGGAAAAGGTTTCTGTGAAAGCGGTAGACGGAGTTTCTTTCGAAATATTAGAAGATGAGGTCATAGGAGTTGTAGGAGAATCCGGTTGTGGTAAAACAACGCTTTCGAACGTGATATTCATGAACATGGTTAAGCCTCTCACTTTGGTTGAAGGGAAAATTTTTATGAAGGTGAACGGAAAGTATGAGGAGATTTCCTCTATGACGAGGGACGAGGTGAAGAAGAGATTTTGGGGAAAGGAGATTACGATCATTCCCCAATCTGCTATGAACGCGTTGATGCCGACTATCAGAATGGAAAAGTATGTAAAACATCTTGCTGAGTCCCATGGAATAGATGAAAACGAGCTTTTGGAAAAAGTAAAAAAGAGATTCGAAGAGGTTGGTTTGAAACCCATGTGGATCAAAAGGTATCCATTCGAGCTCAGTGGTGGGATGAGGCAGAGAGCCGTTATAGCGATTGCAACCATATTGAACCCAAGTCTTCTGATAGCGGATGAGCCGACTTCAGCATTGGATGTTGTGAATCAAAAGGTTCTTTTGAAGGTTCTCATGCAGTTGAAAAAGCAAGGTGTTGTGAAAAGCATTATCTTCATCACACACGATATTGCTACGGTGAGGCAAATCGCGGATAGAATGATCATTATGTACGCTGGAAAGATCGTGGAATTTGCTCCTGTGGAGGCCCTTTTAGAAAAACCATTTCATCCGTACACTCAGGGATTGTTCAACTCGGTTCTAACACCGGAGCCGGAGGTCAAGAAGAGGGGCATTACCACCATTCCGGGAGCTCCACCAAACCTCATAAATCCGCCGTCGGGATGTAGGTTTCATCCAAGATGCCCTCACGCAATGGAAATTTGCAAAGAAAAGGAGCCGCCTCTCGTTGAGATAGAACCTGGAAGAAGAGTGGCATGTTGGTTGTACATGGAGGAGAGAATATGAGCAGGTTAGAAGTAAGAAATCTTACGAAGATTTTCTCGTTGGGATTTTTCTCCAAGAGGTATGTAGAAGCGGTGAAGAATGTCTCTTTTGAGGTTAAAGAAAGAGAGATTGTCTCTTTGGTGGGAGAAAGCGGATCCGGAAAAACAACGACTGCGAAGATGATTCTGAGGCTTCTTCCACCAACCTCTGGAGAAATTCGCTTTGAGGGTAAGGACATATGGAAGGATTTGAAAGATAGAGAGTCTCTTGTGGATTTCCGTAGGAAAGTTCATGCTGTGTTCCAAGATCCATTTGCAAGTTACAATCCCTTTTATCCCGTTGAAAGGACCCTTTGGCAGGCGATAAACCTCCTTGAAAAGAAGCCTTCGAACAAAAAGGAAGCGCTTGAACTCATAAAAGAATCCCTTTTCAGGGTGGGAATAGATCCAAAGGATGTACTGGGAAAATATCCCCATCAGATTTCTGGCGGGCAAAAACAGAGAATCATGATCGCTAGGTGTTGGATTTTAAAGCCTCTTTTGATAGTTGCAGACGAGCCAACTTCCATGATAGACGCTTCTTCGAGAGGAGGAATTATCAAACTTCTTGAGGAACTTAGAGAAGAACAGGGAACGTCTATTATATTCATTACGCACGATCTTGGGCTTGCTTATTACGTTTCAGACAACATATTCGTTATGAAAGAAGGAGAGATAGTAGAAAGAGGACATCCTGATAAAGTGGTTCTCGAACCTTCCCATGAATACACGAAAATTCTTGTTGGTAGTATCCCCAAGTTGTACAGAAAACTGGAGGATCTGTGATGTTCACGCGAGCGGTAATAACTATCCTTTCTTGGGCTTTGATTCTTGAGATGATGGTTCTTGCCTATTACATCTGGCGAGGCATCAGACCTCTTGAGTTTTATTTGAACCTTGGCTTGATTGTTTTCACTGTTCCTTGCTTGTTTTTCATAGTGCTCAAGGAGAGGAAAAGGAGGGAAAAAGATAATGGAAAAGGTGAATGAAATTGTTTCTCAGCTTACTTTAGAAGAGAAAATAAAACTTGTTGTAGGAGTGGGACTCCCAGGACTTTTTGGGAATCCTCACTCAAGGGTAGCAGGTGCGGCTGGAGAAACTCATCCGATACCGAGGCTTGGAATACCGGCGTTTGTTCTTGCAGACGGACCGGCAGGACTCAGAATAAATCCAACGCGTGAAGGTGATGACAACACCTATTATACGACAGCTTTTCCTGTGGAGATCATGCTTGCTTCCACTTGGAACAAAGAGTTGCTTGAGGAAGTTGGAAAGGCGATGGGGGAAGAAACGAGAGAATACGGAGTAGACGTTCTTCTTGCACCTGCTATGAACATACACAGAAATCCATTGTGTGGTAGAAATTTCGAGTATTACTCTGAGGATCCTGTTCTTTCGGGGGAGTTGGCTTCTGCCTTTGTGAGGGGGGTTCAATCGCAGGGGGTTGGTGCGTGCATAAAGCATTTTGTGGCGAACAATCAAGAAACCAACAGAATGATCGTGGATACCATCGTTTCTGAAAGGGCTTTAAGAGAAGTGTATTTGAAAGGTTTTGAGATCGCTGTTAAAAAAGGAAAACCTTGGAGTGTAATGAGTGCTTACAACAAATTGAACGGTAAATACTGCTCTCAAAGTGAATGGCTATTAAAAAAGGTGTTGAGAAAAGAATGGGGTTTTGAAGGTTTTGTGATGAGTGATTGGTACGCGGGAGACAATCCTGTGGAGCAGCTCAAAGCCGGGAACGATCTCATAATGCCGGGAAAGGTGTATCAAGTGAACACCGAAAGAAGAGACGAAATAGAAGAGATTCAAGAAGCATTGAAAGAGGGTAAATTGAGTGAAGAAGTTCTCGACGAATGTGTGAGAAACATTTTAAAGGTTCTCATGAATGCTCCCTCTTTCAAAGGATACAAATATTCTAACAAACCGAACTTAGACGCACACGCAAAGATTGCTTATAAGGCAGGATTAGAAGGGGTTGTTCTTCTCAAAAACGAGAATGTGTTGCCGTTGATTGAAGGTACTCCCATAGCTCTTTTTGGAACGGGTCAGATAGAGACCGTAAAAGGTGGAACTGGAAGTGGAGACACTCACCCGAGGTACACCATTTCCATTCTTGAAGGAATGGAAGAAAGAGGTTTGAAACTCGACGGAGAGTTGGTAAACAGTTACAAAGAGTATATTAAGAAAATGAGAGAAACCGAAGAGTACAAACCGAGAACAGATTCTTGGGGAACGGTTATAAAGCCTAAGCTTCCCGAGAATTTTCTTTCCGAAAGAGAGATAAAGAAGATAGCGAAGAAGAACGATGTTGCAGTAATTGTGATCAGCAGAATTTCCGGTGAAGGATACGATAGAAAACCGATAAAAGGAGATTTCTATCTCTCTGACGACGAAATGGAACTCATTCAAACGGTATCCCGAGAGTTCCACGAGTTTGGAAAGAAGGTAGTCGTTTTGCTCAACATTGGTAGTCCAATTGAAATCGCAAGTTGGAGAGATTTAGTGGATGGAATTCTTCTCGTCTGGCAAGCAGGTCAGGAAATGGGAAGGATAGTGGCGGACGTTTTGAGTGGGGAAGCAAACCCATCTGGAAAATTACCTACTACGTTCCCGAAAGATTATCATGATGTTCCGTCTTGGACTTTCCCTGGAGAACCGAGAGACAATCCACTGAAAGTCGTTTATGAAGAGGATATCTACGTTGGATACAGATATTACGATACTTTTGGGGTGGAACCAGCTTATGAATTCGGTTATGGTCTCTCATACACGAAATTCGAGTATGGAAACCTGAAAGTTTCTCTTGAAAACGACTTACTGAAAGTTTCTTACACCATCACCAATGTTGGTGAAAGGTCAGGAAAAGAAGTTTCTCAGGTTTATATCAAAGCTCCTAAGGGAAAGATAGACAAACCTTTGCAGGAACTCAAGGCTTTCTACAAGACCAAAGAATTGAATCCGGGAGAATCTGAGACAATCTCCGTTGGGATACCTATCAGAGATCTTGCCAGTTTCGATGGAAACGGATGGATTGTGGAAGAAGGTGAATACGAAGTAAGGATTGGAGCCTCCTCGAGAGATATAAGATTGAAGGATATGTTCAAAATAGAAGAGGAAAGAAAATTTGGGATGTGAAGATGAGGAGGTAGAAAGTATGAAAAAGCTAGTTTTTGCTTTGTTGATGATCCCCGTTGTTTTCTTAGCACAAAATATCCTTGGGAATTCCTCTTTTGATGAGCCCATATTCATTGCGGGAGTTGATGTTGAACCGCCGGCTGCAGATGGTTCCATAGACACGCACAGTAACTGGGTATTCTTCACGAATTCCAACGGTGAGGGAACAGCTCGTGTGGAAAACGGTGTCCTTGTGGTGGAAATCTCGAGAGGAGGAGATCATACATGGTCTGTCCAGCTTCTTCAATCTCCCATTCTCGTTGAAAAACTTCACAAGTACAGAGTTTCTTTCAGGGCAAAATCCTCGATTAAGCGAAACATAGGTGTCAAGATAGGTGGGACAGCAGGAAGAGGATGGCCTGCCTACAATCCGGGAACAGACGAATCCGGTGGAATGGTGTTCGAGCTTGGAACGGACTGGCAAACTTATGAATTCGAATTTGTCATGAGACAAGAAACTGATCCCAATGCGCGTTTTGAATTTCAGCTTGGAAAACAGGTGGGAACGATTTGGATTGATGACGTTGTTATGGAAGATGTGGGAGTTCTTAAAGTGAGTGGAGAAGAGAACGAGATTTACACGGAGGAGGACGAGGATAAAGTGGAGGATTGGCAGCTTGTTTGGAGTCAGGAATTTGACGATGGTGTGGTAGATCCAAACGTGTGGAATTTTGAAATAGGTAACGGCCATGCAAAGGGTATTCCCGGATGGGGAAACGGGGAGCTCGAGTACTATACAGATAGAAACGCGTTCGTTGAGAACGGATGTTTGGTCATAGAAGCGAGGAAAGAACAAGTCACAGACGAGTATGGTACTTACGA
Organism: Thermotoga sp. KOL6; assembly: GCF_002866025.1. Taxonomy (NCBI): domain Bacteria; kingdom Thermotogati; phylum Thermotogota; class Thermotogae; order Thermotogales; family Thermotogaceae; genus Thermotoga; species Thermotoga sp. KOL6. The sequence continues at coordinate 1,752 of NZ_LNDE01000003.1, read as the reverse complement.
TTATACGTCTGCTAGAATGACCACAGAGGGCAAATTTGAGATAAAGTATGGAAAGATAGAAATAAGAGCAAAGCTTCCCAAAGGGAAGGGTATATGGCCTGCATTATGGATGCTTGGAAACAACATAGGTGAAGTGGGATGGCCCGCTTGTGGTGAGATCGACATTATGGAAATGTTGGGCCATGACACTAGAACAGTCTATGGAACAGCGCACGGTCCGGGATATTCAGGCGGAGCAAGTATAAGTGTAGCCTATAAGCTACCTGAAGGAGTCCCTGATTTTTCGGAAGATTTCCATGTCTTTTCAATTGAGTGGGACGAAGACGAAGTTGAGTGGTATGTAGATGGTCAGCTATATCATGTTCTCAGCAAAGACGAATTGGAAGAACTTGGTCTTGAGTGGGTCTTCGACCATCCATTTTTCTTGATTGTGAACGTTGCTGTGGGAGGATATTGGCCTGGCTACCCAGACAATACAACCCAGTTTCCACAGAGAATGTACATAGATTACATAAGGGTCTACAAAGATATGAATCCGGAAAAAATCACGGGCGAAGTAGACAATTGTGGGTATGAAATTAAGTATAGAAAATCACAAGGGCACGAAGTGACATACGAATCGATAAACAACGGAACCTTTGATGAACCTATAGTTAACGATCAGGCCAACAATCCAGATGAGTGGTTCATCTGGCAAGCTGGAAATTACGGAATAAGTGGGGCACGTGTGTCTGATTACGGTGTAAAAAATGGTTACGCTTATATCACCGTTGAGGATTCTGGAACGGATACCTGGCACATACAATTCAACCAGTGGATAGGTTTGTATCCTGGGAAAACATACACCATTTCTTTCAAAGCAAAAGCAGATGTGCCTAGACCGATAAATGTAAAGATCCTTCAAAATCACGATCCATGGACTAATTACTTTGCAAAGACAGTGCAGCTCACTAACGAATGGCAAACCTTTACCTTCACCTACACCCATCCCAGCGATGCGGACGAGATTGTTCAGATCAGTTTTGAACTTGGCCTGCATACTCCTACAACGATCTATTTCGATGATGTCAGTATTACACCAGCTCGGTGATAATAAGGTGGTAACCGTACCCGGTGGTTGTTAGTGCCACCGGGTACTTTCCATAGAAATAAAAAAAGGGGAGATGAATGTGAAAGTCAGGTCGAGAGTTCTTCTGGTTATGGTAGTTGTCATTCTTTCGTTTGTTGTCAGTTTCTATTTTGTTCAAAGGAGCACTTCAAAACTTTTGATTAACAACACAAAAGAGTTTTCCGAAAAGTCAGTCTCCTCACTTGCTAAGTATGTTTCCCAAAAGTTTAAAGAAGTCAGTGGATACTTGAAAACAATCGTTGGGAGCTCTCTTATAGGAGGGTACTCCGTTGCTTCCAACCTCCGAACCATTCTTCAAGATGCTTCAAGTACCATTCAATTAGGAATAGTGGTTGATGAAATGAGCAGTTCGGCATATTTAGTTCTTCCTGAAAAGCTTGTAGAGAAGGATTACGAAGAATATTCCAAGTATCTGGATCTGTTGAAGCAATCTGGGAAAGTGTCTTTAATTGTCCCGATTTCTATTGAAGGAAAGCCTGTTCTTATGTTCATGGAAGGGGTGACCACCTTCGGTTCAGAACCTTCTGGGTTGGTAGCTTTAGGTGTTTCCCTTGCCGAAGGTTCGGAGCTGTGGAAAACCATAGTAGAGGAAGGAAAAGCAAGCGAAAGCGGTTACGGGATAC